>WSZJ01000084.1 GCA_009773755.1 Planctomycetota bacterium
CCGAGGAGGAAGCGCGACTGCACGCGCCAGGGGACGGTGGCGACCGCCGGGCCGACGACGGCCGCGCGCAGGGCGGGGAAGGGCCAGCGGGCGGGCGGGCGCACGAACGACGCGATGAGGACGAGAGCGCGAAGCCCCGGCGGGTTCTCCGCGGCGACCCGCACGGCGAGCGGGCCGGAGAACGACTCGCCCAGGAGGACGAACGGGTCGTCCGGCGGCAGCGCGGCGCGGACGATCGGAATCAGGTCGTCGTACCGCGCGACATCCGGCGGATACGCCACGACCACGGGCTGGAATTCGACGGGGAAGCACCTGAGGATCGGCTCGAACAGCCGCCCAGTACCATCCATGCCGGGGAGCAGGACCAAGCGCACCAGTCAGGCCCGGCGCTGAGGGTAGGAAGCTCTGCGCATGACTTTCTCCTTCAGGGATTCCTGCCCAAGTGGATGGAAGATCCTTTTGCCCTCTCTATGATCTCTCTGAAGCGCGAAGCAGGATTTCGCCAACCTCGGCGATGATGAACGCCGCGCACGCGGCGGCCAAGTCCACGTGCTTGACTTCATGCATCGGTGGTGACGTCGGGCACATGCGGCCGATCGAGTAGGGGGGACGAAGGTACCAGCCCCCCGAGGTGCGCTTGTCCTCGGAGTACTTCACCCACGGGTCGATTACCCCGGGACGTTCGCGGAGGTATTCAGCCAACTCTCTCGGGGCGAAGAGACCGTCGATCTCCCGGTACCCGCTCGCCCTTGCCACCTCGACCAATGACCGACCGCCTCGTTCGAACTCAACGGGGATTTCGCAAATTCGGGCGAACTGTTCGTGCAAACCGGTCAGTCTTTCCTCCGAGTCCAAGTCCGGGGATGGCCGCTGCTTCGGCATCACTCTTCGCGCGGGAAACGCCCTTCCAGGTCGCCATGCTTGCAGTTGCAGTGGCGGAACTCCTCAACCTTGGCTCTCAAGGTTGCTTCCGGGACTCCGAACTTGTCCATCGCCGCCTTGAAGAGATCCTCCGCCTTGGAATACTTGCCCCGCGCCTCTTTGAGGAACGCCTGGACCTTGGCCTCATCCTTTTCGAGGCCTCCCACCAGGGCGTTGGAGAGGACGTCGCTTAATGTATCCGGGTTGGTCAGGTCGACCCGGCAGGCGACAAAGTGAATCGGCTTGCCCGCCGGCAGAAGCTTCTCGACAAACACAATGCGGGCCGGAATCGCGCGCCGGATCCTCTCGGCATGATCCTTGGGGATCCTCTCCGGATGGTGGACGAGCGTGTAGGCGAACAGCGCCGACTCGGCCAGGTCTTCTCCCTTCGGGTTCTTCCGGGCGTACTCCGTGACGAAGCATCCGTCCTTCTTCTGCGCCTCCAGCCATGTGGGAGACTCGCGGTGCTCCTTGTCCCAGGCCGCGTGCACCGACTCGTGAAAAACGGTCTCTTCCAGGTCGTGCGTTCCAATGCGCCGGGTCGCATTGTCGGAGTACAGGACGATCAGTCCCACATCGCTGAAACCGGTGGTGTCCTCCCCGCCCTTGTGGATCACCAGCCGCGAGACGCCGCGACGCAGCACGGTAGGGAGCTTTCCAAGCCGCGGTGTGTACCGGAGCGCCTCCTTGCGGGCCAGTTCCTCCTTCTCAAACCGGATGTCGACCGCGATGTCGATGCTCGTGCCGTCCTTGTAATTCGACACGAACAGGAAGGCGGATTTGACAAGGGGCGCGGCATTGTCCGACTTGTCCGGCATCTCCGCCTTGCCTTCGCCCAGCGATTTGAGGTCGACAAACGTGTCCGGGTCGGAATCCAGGATGAAGTCGAAGTCGGTGCCGACGACGGAGGATTTGTAAAGCGGGTCCTCGTCGGCCCGGGAGGAAGAGGCCGCCAGGAGCAGGACCGCGGCGATCAGGAATTTCATGAGACTTCCTCCTAAGGGAAGGGTTGCGGTGTCAGTCTGAGGCTTCGTTTCGTTCATCGCTTCTTCTCCCCGAAGCCCCAACTCCGTCTGCGATGCCCCGCCCCTGCGCCCTCCAGCTGGACCTGGATTCGACGCGTGAGGACAGCGTCCTGAAGCGGTACGCGGGGCGTGAAGACCTCGACCTTGACGTCTTTCCACCACACGCGGAAATTGCCGATCTCGCGCGACCAACGGGACATCTGCGCGACGTCGACCGGCATCGACCGGTCCGAGTCGTCGTGCATGCGGAAATCGGAGGCGTTGAAGGCGTCCGCCAGTTCCTGCGATCGCAGCGCCGGCAGGCTCATCGCGCGGGAACCCGTTCCCACCATCGGCCGGGATCGTCGAGGCGGTCATTCGCCTTCGCGTACCGCTCCCGCCGGGCCGCCGGCAGCGACATCCAGATTCCCTCGAGGAACGCCATGAGGTCCAGGAAGCGCGCATACCGCTCCGCCGGCGTCAGCCGCAGGTACGGTTTGACCTCGTCCGCGGCGGAGCGGCGGGGGTCATCGGGCATTCCGAAATCTCGCGAGGTCATCGGTGCGCTCCATGGGCATCTTAACAGGGCGGGCGGCGAACATGGCGGAGCGACGGGTTCGCACTGCGCCAGTTTGCCCATGCTTCGCTGTATTTGATGACCGAAGCTTGCAGGACCTACCATAGCCGGTTGTGAAGAGCCCGCGGAGAGAAGAAATGGAGGGTGGCCAGCCGTCGGGCATCGGACGTGGCGCGTGGATCGAACGGGCTCTCCTGTCGGCGGGCCTGGTGGCACTCTTCTCAGTCGGGTATTTCTGCGTCGGCTTGACCGTGGATCCCGCGCGGGCCCGCGAGCTGATGACCGGCCTGGACGCGCGGCTTCCGTTCGTGCCGGCGTCCATCTGGGCTTATTCCTGGGTGTTTCCTGCGGCCTTTGCGCCGCTCTTCGTGGTCCGGTCCCGCGAGCTGTTTCGCAGGGTGGTCGTCGCGTACGCGATCGTGATGGTGATCTCGTTCCTGGCCTTTGCCCTTCTCCCGGTCACATCCCGTCGACTCCGGGCCGACGTGAGCGGGCTGGATCCGGCGCGTTTCTCGCAGTGGGCCGTGGCGCTGCTCTATCGGCTCGATCCACCGCTCAACCTGTTTCCGTCGCTGCACCTCTCGATCGCCGCCATCGCGGCGCTGGCCTGCTGGAAGGCGGACCGGCGCACGGGCTGGCTGATGGCCGTCGGTGTTGCGCTGGTCGGCCTGTCGATCTGCACGGTCAAGCAGCACTTCGTGCTCGACGGAATCGGCGGCCTGGCCCTGGCCGGAATTGCCTGGGGCTTCACTTTCCGGAATTACCGGCCTGCGGAAGGGGAGCGCGTCGCCTGGTCCTGGCGCGGACCGGCCGCGTATGTCCTGTTCCTCGCGGTCTCGTACAGCGCTCTCTACCTTGTATTCTGTTTCTCGTCCTGAGCCCGCGGGGTCCCGGGCCGGGCCCGTTCCGGGATGATCCCTTCCTTGAGCATGAACTCCACGATGTACGAAACCGTCTGGTCGAGGCTGGGATCGGGCTGCGCCTTCCCGGTCGCGCTCCGGGCACGACGGTACTCCTCGTTGTCGTAGCGCTTGTGCTGCATCTTCGCGACCTTCTCCTGCGCGGCGTTGAAGAAATCGACCAGCGGGTAGAGCAGGTCGTCGCGCGTGCAGCGCCGGTTCATCTGCTCGACGAACTCCGGGATCTCGTAGTAGGTGAACGGGTACCCGTAGTCGCGCGTAATCACGCGGGTGACGTCCATCATGTTGTAGTAGTCGTCGACGGTCACGTGGAACGTGTCGGCCCGGGTCTCGCGCTGGCTGAAGATGGCCGCGATGTTGTGCGCGGCGACGTCGACCGGCAGGAAGCTGATCTGGTTCCTGGCGTTGACCGCCACGCCGTGCCGGATCATGAACGAGAGCAGCCTGATGGTGATGTCGTCGCGGCCGCCCACTCCGTCCGCCGAGGCCGAGATCAGCGAAGGGCGGTAGACCCGGATCTTGAGTCCCTGCCTGCCGGCGGCGTAAACCAGCTGCTCGGCCACCCACTTGGTCTGCGAGTAGCCAAAATCGAGATTCTTCATCTCGCGATTGTGATCCGTTTCCAGCAGCGTGCTCTTCGCGGTCCAGCCATGGATGAACGTGCTCGAGACCAGGTGGAACTCCTTCGGCACGCCGCTGGCCGCCAGGCGCAGCAATTCGCGCGTTCCCTCGACGTTGTGCGAACGGAGCGCGTCGTAGGTGAGCACATAGTTCACGAGCGCGGCGTTGTGACAGACCGCCTGGACCTGCGTGGTGAGCGCCTTCCACTCCGCCGCCCGCAGGCCGAGATTGTGGCGCGCGAGATCGCCGCAGAGAACCCGCACCCGCCGCTCGAGCTGCTCCTCCACGGCCGGCGTCAGGAGGCGCGCCCGGCGCAGCACCGCCCGGATCCGGTCGAGGCCATGGGCCGGGTCGGTCGCCCGTGCCAGGATGACGCAGGTGTACGGCGTCGCTTCCAGCAGGCTCTTGAGCAGGAAGGGTCCAAAAAAGCCGCTGGCGCCCGTCAGCAGCACGCTCGACAGGACGGCGGGGTGGGCCGGAGGCTCGACGCGGACCATGTCCAGCTCGGCGTCCGCCTTCATGCAGTCCCGCTCGTAGATCTCGTGCTCGGCCTGGACTTTCCGCAACAGCTCCTTCAGCACGCCCAGCGGCTCGTCCGGCGACTTCTCGAACCGGTCGAGCAGCGAGAAGAACTCGGCCACCGTCAGTCGCTGCAGCAGCCGCACGTCGACCTCGTTGACAAGCGATCCAGCGCCAAGCTCCTGGAAGAGCTGCCTGATGTCCTCGAGCAACTGCACCAGCGTCAACGAGTCGATGCCGATCTCCGCGAAAGAAGTCTCCTCGCGGCCCGTGAGGTTGTAGAGCTCGACCAGGTACCGGAAGCGCTCGCGCAGGCCTGTGACCTGCGCGCCGGGCTGCGGTCGTTGCGCCGGGGTATAGCTGGCGATCACGGGCATCTCGCCGGCCAGCCATCGCTCGCGATTGAGACTTCGCGCCAGCTTTCCCGAGGTCGTCCTGGAAATCGCCCCGTGGGGGACGAAGACGAGCGTCTTCGGCTCGATGAAGTACTGCGTCCGGATGGCGCGCACGACCTCCGACGGATCCGGCGGCTCGTCGGCGCCGTTGAGTTCCGCGATCACAACCAGCGCTTCACCGCCGTCCTCCACGGGGAACGCGACCACGCCGTTCCTGCGGATCCGGCGCGAAGAGGCCTCGACGATCGCTTCGATGTCCTGCGGGTAGTAATTGACGCCGTGAATGATGATCAGGTCCTTGATGCGCCCGCAGACGAACAGCTCGCCCTCGAGCTGGAAACCGAGGTCCCCGGAACGCAGGTACAAGTTCTCGTTTTCCGGCTGGTTGGCGACCGTTCCGCCGAAAACCTCGCGGCTCAACTCCGGGCGATTCCAGTAGCCCGCCGAACGGCTCGGCCCGGCAATCCAGATCTCCCCGATCTGTTTCTCGCCGAGCGAAGCGCTGCTGTCCGGGTTGACGATCTGCACGTCGACCCCGCTGATCGCCCGGCCGCAACTGACGAGCTGCACCTGGTTGTTGTTGCGCGGCTGGCCGTTCTCGATATGAAGCGAGCGCTGCTGGAGCAGCGACTTGTTGACGGTCACGACCCGCCGGCCGTGATGGGTCGCGGCCAGCGTGTTTTCCGCGAGCCCGTAGGCCACGACATGGGCCTGGGGTCGCAACCCGTAGGGTGCGAACCGCTCGAAGAACCGGGTGTACGTCTCGGCCCGCACCGGCTCGGCCGCGTTCATCAGCACGCGCACCGAACTGAGGTCGATCCCCTCGAGTTGCGAGAGCGGCAGCTTGTCTTCGCGAAGGCAGTACTCGAAACCGAAGTTGGGGGACGAGGCGTCTGTCGCCCTGAAGCGGCTCATGGCCTGGAACCAGAGCGCGGGCCGCTTCAGAAAGTTGAGCGGGGAAAACCCATAGGTCACCCCGCCGAGCAGCATCGGGAACAGGTAGTACCCGATCAGGCCCATGTCGTGATACTGCGGGAGCCACGAAACGCCGACCGGGACGTGATCCGGCATGCTCTCGCAGTTATGGATCACGTTTTCGTGCGAGACGATGACGCCCTTCGGCTCGCTGGTCGAACCGGAGGTGTACTGCAGGAAGAGCGTGGGCCCGGGGTCATTGCCGAAATTCTCCGGCGCGAGTCCCCGCACGTCGTCGGTCGTGACCCACTCGAATTTCGGCAGACCGGGACGGGTCCTTCCCGTCGGCGTGATGTCGCGCCTGGCCATCAGCAGCTGGTAAGAACGCAGGAAAGCGCGCGTCGTGAGCGCAGCCGCCGCGGCGCAGTCGTGCGCGATGAACGCCAGCTTGGAAAGTCCAGCCTCGAAGCTCATCGGTGTCGGCGGGTGGACCGGGACGGCGATCACGCCGATGCGCGCGCAGGCGCAGAACGCGACGATCAACTCGAGCCCCGGCGGGTAGACGAGCAGCGCGCGGTCGCCGCGCTTCAGGCCATGTTCGCCGGTGAGATGTGCCGCCAGCTGGCGGGTGCGCTCGTGGAACGCGAAATAGGTGTAGCTGTCGCGTTCGTTGCCGTCCTGGTCGAGAAAACTGAACAGGACCTTGTCAGGCTGCAGCTCGGCCCAGTGTTCCAGGTAGTCGATGATCGAGCCCGTTCGCGCGGCGGCCCGGCCAGCCGGGCTAGGGAAGGACGCAAGTGGCACTTGAAGGCACCCCTCCGAAACTCCCGCACATCTGCGAACGTGTCCCACATGATCGGCCGGACGTCGCTGACGATACCGCGGGGCCTCGCCGGTGGAACTAGTGATTTCATCCTGCCCCGCCGAAGCCGGGGATCGCCGCCGCCTGTTTCATCCACGCCGCGGCCTGGCGCTCGTCAAGGTCGCCGGCCGTCGGAGCCGGAAAGGCCGGGGACTACTCCAGTACCGCGATCGAGCGCTCCCTCGCCGCCTACCCCTTCGTCGCCCACGCTCGCGATGCCGCCGGCCGCCTCGAGGCGGAACGCAGGCGGAAGAGACTGTGGTGTAATGAGCGTGTGAGACGGATTCCATCCCGCTCCTCCGGAAATCGGCGACCGCGCGCGCCGAGGGAATTCCAGGTGAGCAGTCCTGTGCGCTCGGCAGCGCTGTCTCTGGACGGCTCCCTGATTGCGGTGGCAACCGACGACGCGGTGCGGCTCTTCCGCGCTTCCGGCGTCGAGCAGGCACTCGAGGGAGGCGGTTCCGCCGGAGGGACGGTTCATCTGCTCTTTACACCCGGGGGCGAATTCTCGACCGTCGACGGGGCCGGCCGGCTCCAGGTCTGGGAAGCGGCGACCGGGAGGCGGCTCTCGAGCCGGCTGCTGCGGTCTCAGGAAGCGAACGCACGCGCCGAAGGAGTTCTGTCGGGAGGCCTGGGGCTGTGGTTTCGCATAGACGGTTCCCGTTATTCGGCGGATCTTTCAAGAATCGTCTACTGGGGATACTCGCGCAACGACGGTCGCGCCGCTCCGGGACCGCCGATCCGTGTTCTGGATGTCGCATCGGGCGCGCTCGTGAAATCGTTCGAGGGCCATGGCTGGGAAGACTACGGCGACGAGGGTGGCGACGAGGACGACGGACCCGGGATGGGCTCGCGTTACGTCTGGGACGCCGCGTTCGCTCCGGACGGCCGGACCCTTGTTTCCACGGGTGGCGACGATTTCCGAACATGGGACATGGCGACCGGGCGAGAGCGCTGGTCGGCGAGGGGGCTCGGAACTTCGACCTCGGCGTCCGCCTTGGTTTTTTCGCCTGAGGGACTGCGCCTCGCGGCAGCCGGCTCGTGGAATCCAGGCTGGGTCGTGGTCCACGACGTCGCGACGGGCCGGCGGATCCGGGAAGTTGAAGCCGGCTCGCTTGTCGGCCATGAGATCCTTGCTCTGGGGTTCGCGCCCGACGATCGCATCGTTGCCCTCGTGACGACGAAGAAGCCGTCCGCGACCGTGGTTCTTCTGGATGTCACGGGGTATCGGGACAAAGCGGAGGAACAAGCCGCGGAAACCGCAACTCGGGATCGCGCGGCAGCCGCCGCGAAGAAGCTGTCGAAATTCAAGGTCCGCCGGGCGGGAGCTGTGGAGGAAGCGGCCCGGATTGAAGCACGAGCGCGGTTGCTGGAGGCGAAGCGGACAAGCGCTGCGGTGGAGCGGGCGCGCGCCGAGGCCGCCCGGACGTCGAAGAAGTCCCGGGAAGCCCGGCAGGATTACCTGGACGGGTCGCTGGAGCAGAAGCTCAGGAAGTTCCTGTCGAGCGCGAAAGCACCGACGACGGTCGGGGAGGCCGAGGCCCTGCAGGCGCAGGTAAGGGCCATCTACGCCAGAAAGATGGGCCCCCTTCACCAAGCGCTCTCGGCGCAACAGGCCGCTGAACTCGCCCGCAGGCGAGCCGAAGAAAAGGCGGAGATTGCGCGGGGGAAGCAGGCGGAGGCCGCGGCCGAGGTAGAGCGCGCGCGTGAATCCGTGAGCAAGGCGCGCGCCGATCGTGCGGCGGGCAAGCGTTCCACGAACACGCAGAAGCGCAAGTGACCTCAGTCCCCTCACATTCACATTGAGGCACCATGAAACAGGTATTCGAGCCGGGCGACCTGGAGCCCTTCCTGGCGCGGTTGCGGCGAGCGACGGAGCCGAACTGCGTGCTCACTCCGGAGCACCTGCGCGCGGCCCTCCTGGCGCTGCTCAACGACAGTGCCTTCCTGGAGAAGCTGGCGTACGCCATCTATAAGCGTATCCCGTAGGCGGGCGTAGCTGAGGTTCCGTTGCGCATGGTTTCGACGCGGAGGCCGACGCTCCACTACCGGCAGCCCGCGTGCCGGCGTTACTTCCGATCAAGCCCGTACGTGTTCAGCGCGACGCGCTCCGGCTTCTCCGCCGTCCCCTTCGTCACCTCGTAGGCGATTGTCCGCGTCACGCCGTCCTCGTACGTCATCCTCAGCGTCCACAGACGGATCTCGTACGTGCCCTTGCCGCGCTGCGGCGCGCCGTCGACGAGCGCCGACCAGAGGGCGAGGCAGCCCTGCTCCTCGAAGGTGCCGTCGGCGTGGAGGACGAGGGTGTTCGGCCAGAAATTGTCCGGGCGGTGGAACGTCCCCTCGGGGCGCGAACCGTCGACGACGGTCATCGGGAAGAACTCCCCGTGCGTCGAGGACTCGAGGAGCTTCCCGTCGCCCTTCACCAGAGTCGTCGTGCTCCCCGGTTCCCACGTGATCACATACTCCTTCTCCGTCTCCTCCAGCTTCCCGAGGTAATCGAGCTTCGCCAGCGGGTCGACCGAGAAGTCGAGCGAGTCCAGGCCCTTGTCCGGCCAGTCCTTGGCGGCGAGGCCGTTCTCGAAGAGCACGAAGCGGTCGGTGCCGGACTTCCAGACGTAACCCTTGGCCAGCGCGTCCCAGCGATTGCGCATCACGATGCCCGACCAGGCGCCCTTGATCTTCGGCCCCGCGGCACGCTTGCCCTCCCAGGACGCGTCGGCGAGGGACTTGTCGACGGCGTCGGCGTAGCGCTCGAAGAGCTTCTTCGTCTCCGCGACGAACATCGCGCCCTGGATCTTCCGGCCCGCGCGGACGGAGTAGAGGCGGGTCCAGGACTTGCCGGTGTCGTCCTGCAGCCGGGCGGTGCGGTGAACCCAGTCGCCGAGGGCGCCGCTGCCGCCGTCGGTCAGCACCTTGCGCCCCTCCAGCAGGCCCTTCCATTTCGCGGCAAGCCAGTCCGACGGTGCTCCCTCGACTTCGTCCGGGGGCATGACGATGAAGGCCACGCGACTGGAAGCGTCCTTCTCGGGGGGGAGAAAGAAGGTGGACCGGTTCGCCGCGTCATCCTTGCGGTCCCACGTGTCGGGGCGCGTCAGCCTGAGCGCGCCGGCCGTTTCAGGGTCCGCCGCGGCTGTCGCGGCAAGGATCAGCACCAGGCTCGCTGTGATTTTCATGGTCCCATTTTATCAGCCGGGCCGCGCGGCACATCGTCCGGACGCCTACTTTCCGGCCTGGAGATCGTCCCCAAGGGAATGGAGCGGCCCCAGGGTCCGCTTGACCCCCTCCCTGTCTTTGTACTGTTCGAAGGACGCCCGGGGAAAGAACACCTCGATCGACATGCCGAATCCGCCGTCCTTTTCCATGCGTTCCTTGACCTTCTTCTCGGTCGTCGAACCGACGAGGTCGCCTTCGGCATCCCGGATGCAGAAGTCGGCGCCGTCCTGCGCGGCCTGCCGGGAGCGGCCCACGACGGCCTCAACCCGGCGCGCCGGATCCTTCTTGCCGGTCTTCAGGGCATTCAGCGTTTCCCGGGTGAGCTTGCTGTGCACCTCCTCGTGCGTCTGGACCTGGCTGAGCAGGAGCGGGACCTTCCCGAAATTCCGCACCACGCGATTGAGCTTTTCGACTTCGCCCTCCGGCTTCAGGTTCACATTCACGCGCTCGACGCGGTCGACCTCGAATTGCTGTTTCAGGACGTAGAAGTACCCGTCGAACGGGCCGCCGTCCTGGAGCTCCTCGAGCTCGTACCCAACGTCGATCCACGTCGTGTTCGTGTCTGGGCTCCGGTGAAGCTGATGCCCCGTGTTCTTGCCCGGCGGACACTTGGCGCACTCGTTGATTCCGAGCTCCAGGCCTCCCATGGAGTCCCCCCAGGCCACGGACATTCGCGACGTCAGGTCGTCGCCGCGCTTCGTGTGGAATTTCGTCTTCCAGTCCGGACCGGTGCGCGGCTGGACCTCGAACTCGCGCGGCTTCGTCGTGTCCTTCCCCCCGGACTTGCTGGTCACCTCGAGCACGGCCTTGAACGTCGTGAGCGCGCGGAAGGTCACTTTCTGCCCCGTGAGATCGGCCGGCGGCCCCTCGCGGCCGTCGAAATCCACGCGCCAGCGGTACTCCGCGATCTCGCCGAGCGAATCCGACCCGTCCAGGGTCACGCTCTCGGCGCGCTTGAAAGTGAAGGGCCCCCGGATCCTCGCGAGAAGCGGCGCGCCGGGCGTCAGGGTCACCGTGACCCGCCCGCGGCGCTCCAGCTCGATCGGCTCGTTCGGATCGTCGCCTCCGATCGAGGCGACGGAATCCTTCTCCGTCAGCTCGACCGAATCGGCGATGACCCCCTTCAACGCCTTGAACGGGCGCTCGTGCAGCCCGAACAAGACCCCCAGCGGCTCTTCCCACATCTTCTCCCGGCTGTTGTCGTCCCGGTGGATCAGCTTCCCGGCCTCCACGCTTCCGGAGAGGCTGTAAATCCCCTTGGCGAGGTCGATCCGAAGGGTAAACGGCGCGCGCCGCCGGCACGGTCCGCCGCTGCAGGTGGTCGAGAAGTAGTAGAAGACGTTTCCCGTGTTGTCGTGGTCCCAGTCTGTCTCGAAGCCGCCGTCGGCGACCTGGACGCTGGCGTCCTCCTCGCCCGGGACCGCCGGGTCCTTCGCGTTCGCGCTCCAGGTCACGACTCCCTTGGAGTCCCGAAACCGGTTGCGGAGCCGGGCGGTGAGAGCGGCGCTCCGGGAGACGGTGAATTGCTCCGAGTGGTTTCCGTAGTCCACGTCACGGGACCCGCTGATCGTGATCTCCACGCTGGCACGCCATTCCTCGGTGTGAACCAGGCGATGGCGCATCTCTTCGGGACCCGAAGAGCCGTCCGGCTGGGTGACGGCGCAGTCGCAGAAGTCGCGGGCCTCGGCGACGATGCGGTCTCCCTCGACGCGCGCGCCCGCCACGGGCTGCCACTCGCCGTCGGACTCGCCCACGACGCCGCTCTCGGCCGCAAGAAGACGCCCTGAGCTCGACCTTACCCCGCTCGAGGCCGTGCCGCCGCCCGACGCCGGCGCGGACCGGAATGCGAAGTACAGGGCCACGCCGACCAGCAGCAGGAGCACGGCAACCCCGCCCGCGGCCACGCACCCCAAAAGAATCCACTTCGCCGCCGGGGCGGACGATGCAGGGACCGGAGAAGCGCCGGCCGGATTGTCCACGTTCCTCCTTCCGGCTTGCCATTCTAAGCGATGCCTCGCATCGAGGAGATTCGCGAATCGCGCCGTGACGCTGCTTTCCATCCAGAGGCGCGCGCAGAATCAGCTTCTCGACGGCTTCGGGAATTCCCATTCGCGTTCCCGGACCGTCGGTCCCGCGCCGGCATGGCCCAATTCGGAATAGATCGTCCTCCCCCCGCGCTGTAGAGTTGTTGCCATGGAAGCGCGAATGCTGGGCATCGAGACCGATCCCGCCCGGGTGGCCGAGGACGACGTGGCTCCCTATCGAGGGCTTTCGGCGATCGAGAGCCATGCCCAATTCATCGACCTGATGAACGCAACCGACCTTCACATGCGCTCCATCCCGGTCCTGGAGTGGTACCGGGCATGGCGGGCGCTGGACGCCGTGGACGACCCCGGCCGATGGTGGGAGCGGGTGCCTTCCCGATGATGCTCGGACCGGAAATCGACGAAGCGCAGCGGGCGATCGTCGCGATCCTCGAGTCGATGCGCGTGCCCTACGCCCTCGGCGGTGCGATCGCGATGAGCTACCACCGGTACGTGCGCGCCACCCGGGACATCGACTTCCTCATCCTGCTTCCCGCCGTCCAGGTCCAGGCCTTTGCCGACGCCCTCAACGCGGCCGGATTCCGGATGCATGACGACAACGACCAGCCCGTCGCCGTCGAAGTCGCGCCGTTCGTTCAATCCACGCGGGACCTCGGGCTTTGTCGCGTCTGGTGGAAGCACGTCCGGGTGGAACTGTTCGTCCCCAAGGTCCCTCTTCAGGATTCCGTCCTGAAGAGACGCTTCCGGGTCGAGGACGGCGCCGCAGGCGTCTGGGTCACGACGGTCGAGGACCTGATCCTCCTCAAGATGATCTTCCACCGGGACAAAGACCTCGTCGATGTCCGCCGCCTGATTGCCGCGAATCGCGACACCCTCGATCGCGCGTACGTCGAATCGTGGATCCCGAAGACTCTCACCGAGACCGCCGGCCGCGAACTTCGCGACATGTTGCAGGCCGCCGCGACATAGCGGCCCGATTTCGGGCGGGAAGCAGCCGAAGATCGGATCGCACAGCGGCCCCGTTCCGTCAATCCCGGGCAGGCGGACCAGGCGCACGGGTCGCCCGGTGCCTGGACACTCCGGCTCCGCTTTGGGGACAGTACTGAGCGGGAACCGTCACTCCACGATCTCGGCCTTCTTGATGGTGTCGAGCTTCGGGTAATCGGCCTGCAGGTAGGGATTTCCCTGGGCCTCGATGCGGTTCTGGTCGGGGCCGCTCCCGCTCGGCGCGCCTTCGCCGTATCCCGAGTAGAGCTTGTCGACAACGTCCATCCCCTCGGTCACTTCGCCGAAAGGAGCGAAACCCTGCCGGTCCAGGCGCGCGTTGCCGTTGCTGTAGTTGATGAACACCTGCGTCGTGCGCGTCCCGGGGCCGGACGTCGCGTATGCGACTTTTCCGCGGGTGTTGCTCTCCCGGACCGGATCGTCCGGCATCGTCGCGTCCTTCCAGAGAGCCGACTCGGCAGGGTCGGCAGCGATTCCGAACTGGCACATGAAGCCCTTCATGACCCGGAAGAAGCGGGCGTCCTCGAAAAAGCGGCCGCGGACCAGGTTGTAGAAGCGGTCCGCGCCCAGCGGCGCCCAGGCGCGCACCACCGTGATCGTGAAGTCTCCCTGGGACGTGGTGAAGCGGGCCTTGAAGCGCTCGGGCGCCCGGGTCTTCATCTCGGGCGCATCCGGGCGCACCAGGGGGCGGTCGCCCGGGCGGACGTACGGCGGCGGAGGGCTGGATTCGCCGCAGCCCAACGGGAACAGCAGGACGAGCAGCGCGAGTCGTTTCATCAAGGTCCCTCATGGATACGGCATCGTAGAGACAGTGTCAATCGCGCTGCTCCGGGGGATGAGGAGGCCGCGGGGCGTAACGATGGCGCGCTTGTTCCGCGTCGTTCACAGGTTTACGATTCTGACCTCAAGATGCCCCCCACCGTCAACTACATAAACCCGCACTGGAACGCAAAGCCGGCGATCATCTGCGCGATCATTGCCCTGGTGGGCGTGGGAGGGCTCGTCGGAATGGCGAAGTACTACGAACGCAAGCCTGCGCCCCCTTCGGCGAACAAGTCGCCTGATTCTCCGAAGCCTTCCGCCGAGAAGCCGTACGAGCCGCTCTCGAAGTCGCCGGCGCCGAGGAAGTTCGACAAGGTAGTGATGTCGACGGACGACGAGGGAACGGCCATCGGGCTGATGGAGTTGATCGCGGGCTATCCCGGGGAGGCGCAATCGCGGCGCGAGGGGAAAAAAGTCATCGTGGAGTACTCCGGTGCGATTGCCGTGAACAGAGAGGCCTACGCCAGGCGTCTGGCGGAATTCCGCACGAAACACGCGGACCGGATCACGGGCTGGAGCGAGTCCACCGAAGAACCTTGAGCAGGTCCGTCCAGGTCAGGCGCATCTCGTCCGGGTTTTTCATTCCGGCGAACCTGGCATCCGGGTGAACGGGGCGCCGGCGCGGCCTGCTTGAGGGCGGACTCGATCCCGGATGCTGGCGCCGATGTTCTCCCAGGCTCGAATTCCTGCTCCGCCAACCTACTGAGCGTACGCGGAACCCCGGAGCGCATTCCGCAACCAGACAGGTGGGGATTCAGAGGCGACCGTAGTTCTTCCGTGAAGCGTTTCCAGAACCAACGGAGCCGTTGAACTCTGCGACTGAGTCGGGCTCGCCGGAAGCGAGTTGTCATAGACCTGGACGAGGTCGAACGCGGCCAGCGCGCGGGGCAGATTGTGCATGCTTGCGGCGTAGGTGTCCTTCAGGACGGCTGCGGTCACGCCGTGGCCGCCGAGCTGGACGCGGCTCGCCACGCGGCGGAGGCACTCCTCGAGCGCCGTGGCGACGAAGGTCAGCCGGACGAGGAATCCGGCCCGCCGGGCTCGCTCCGCCTGCTCAAACCTGATCTCCTTCGCCAGCGTGACCTCGATCGAGAAGCTCCGCCGCTGCGCGATGTGGTCTTCGATGAAAGCGGTGTAATCCCTCGTGGCCTGCTCGCGGATCGCCGCCGGAATGTTCTGTGAGACGCCCCCGTTCAGCGCGCGGCGATGGGCGTCGACGTTGAAAGCATCGTGTCCGCGATCCGCGACGGGGAAGACGGACGACTTGCCGCTGCCTTGCGGTCCTCCAACCAGGTCCATCACCGGCGCCGTGTCGCTCACACGACGTCCGCTTCCGTCCCGTTCATTTCCTCGGGCAAGTGCGGCGAGATGCGCTTGCCATTCGCGTCCACGATCCCGCGCCGGTACAGCTCCTTGACGTCGGCCTGGACGCGCGCCAGCCCCTCGGTCGCCTGCCGCTTGTTCAGGTCGCGAAGTTCGCGGGCCGCGAGGGCGAGCGCAGAATTCCTGAACGACTCACGAAGCGTCGCCAGCTCGTGCTCCAGCGCCTTGACCTTCGCGGCGAGGCTGGAGAGCGTCGGCTTCGGGGTGGGCTTGCGGTGTCGGGCGGCTTGTGACATCGGGGATGATTATACCGCGTGGGAACGACCCTCACCGGCAAGGTCGGCATCGCCACTGCTTCCCCTCGAACCCGGTGATTCACATCCTCTCCCGGCGCTACGCGCGAGACCCGCGCCCCGATGAGCCCCATGAAGGCCTGCTTCGCGAAGCTGGCCCGGACGCGGGCCTCGGCGGCGGGGGCGGTCAGCGGGGTTGATCCGGCACGATTCGGGAAGGGGGCCGCGCGGGAGTCGTCCTCTCGACGAAAATCACCGCGTCGTAGAGGTCGGGCAACACCTGTCGGCTGGACATCTCCTTCTCTCCGTCGTAGAGCGCGCCGATCTCGCGCACCGGGTGGGCGGCGGCGAACCAGTCGCGGACCGGGCCGGATCGGGGGAGATTGCGGAGGTCGAGCACGAAGAGCGGAAGGCCCGCCCTCGCGAACGCCGCGCCCGCGCCGCCCGCGGGAGGCGGGCCGACGGTGACCACTTCGGGATGACCCTTCGACTCTCCGGTCATCGCCTGGAACGAGCCGCGTGCGAACACGAAGCCGAGGTTCACGTACCCGGCCTTGAAGCGTCCGCGCAGCACGCTTCCCATGTTCCGGTACGCGGCGAGCCGGTTGGCGATGTGGCCGTTGTGCGCCCACAGGACGATCCGCGCGCCGCGCGGCTCGTGGTTGAGGATCCAGACGACGTTGTCGGCCATCGAGCGGTCGCGCGCGCCGAGCGGCGACCGTGAGGCGGCCATCCGGGTCGCCTGCTGGAGTATCGTCACGTCGTGGCGCGCCCGGGCGAATTCGTCGGCGGACGTGCGGGCGATCCACGCCTTGCGATGCGCGTCGAACGTCCGCGCGATCCGTGCGAGCCCCGCCCGCACGCGCGCGCCGTGCGCCGGCCCTTCGCGCGAAGGGGGCTGCGCCAGCGGCCCGATCGG
>WSZJ01000085.1 GCA_009773755.1 Planctomycetota bacterium
GCGCCCTGGCCGACGGCTCCGTCGCCCTCGTCGCGCCCGACGGCGTCATTCGCTGGACGAAGCCCAATCCGGGTGGCGTCATCGGCGGCGTCGCCGCGACGGGCGGGCGCGGGCTGGCGCTGCTTTCGAAGCGCCGTCTTGCCTGTTATGATCTCGCGAACGGCAGCGTCCTGTGGACCTCGGATCTGTCAGCGGACGCGTGCGCGCCTCCTGCGTTGGGCGACGCGCTTGCGCTCGTGCCTTGCGACGACGGGTTCGTGCGCGCGATCGGCGCGGCGGACGGCTCGGCGCGCTGGTCGTTCCGCGCCGGGCAGGCGGTCAGGGTTTCCGCGACGACAGCGCCCGCGGGCGCCGTGATTGCAGGCGACCACGGCGAGGTTTGGTTCGTACCTTAAGAGGTTCCTTTCATTCAGGAATGACAAGCATGGTCGATCCCTTCCCGCCCGCGTCTCCCCCGCCGCCGCCCCCGCCGCCTCAGAACCCGCCTCAGGCGGTTTTCGCCCCTTCTCCAGGCGCGTCCCCGTTCCAGCCCGGTTCTTTCCAGGCGCCCCCTCCGGCGCCGCAGAAATCCGGCGGCTGCTTCAAGGGCTGCTGCATCGTCGCGATCATCCTGGGCGTGCTGGGCGCCATCGGCGCCGGCGTCGTGGCGATGAAATGGAAGGGGATGCTGGCGTGGTCGCTGGTCAAGCAGTGCGTCGACCCGTCCGACCTGACTGCGGACGAGAAGAAGGAAGCGGCCCAGCTCATGGACGCCTACGTCGAAATCTGCTACGGCGCGAAGCTCGGAGACCCGCGCTCCATGCAGGATTTCCAGAAAAACACGAGCGAGATGCAGATGGCCGCGATGGACGGGAAGGTCGAGGCTCATGAAATCCGGCCTGCGCTCATCCGGATCAAGACGTTCGTGAAGGCTGAAGGCAAGTCCTTCCCGTCCGCGCTGTTCCAGGCGACCGCGTGGATCGTACAGATCGAGAAATTCGACGAGGGCCGGCGCTCGGAAGCCATGGCCGCAATCCTGAAGAAGCTGCGGGTGACGGAGGCTGTGGCGGACTCCATGCTGCGCAAGATGCCCTCCGACGTCCTTCAGGGCGTTCCCGAGGACGAGGCGCGCAAGTTCGCAGCCGAACTCGAATTGTCGGGGTGCACCGTCCTGGTGATCCCCGCGCCGGCTGAGGCGCCGCCCAAATGAAGAACTTCACGGGGGAATTCGTCCTCGCCGCGTTATTGGGGGCCTTCGCCCTCCCGGCGATCGCCCAGGATGCGAAACCGAAGCCGGAGGTCGAGGCCCGGGGACTCTGCGAAGAAGCGAAGCGCAAGCACGGCAAGGCCGCGATCGAGATGTACGACCAGGCGATCAAGCTCGACCCCGCCTGCATCGATGCGTACATCGGCCGCGGCGGCGAGCGGCGCTACAGCGAGCCGGCGCTCGCGCTCGCCGATCTTGCGCGGGCCGACGCCATCAAGGACGACTTCCAGCCCGCGGCGTCGTGGTTCCGGATCGTCGTCCTGCTCGACGTCTACCTGGACCGCACCGCGGCGTGGGACGAAGCGGAGCGGCTCAAGCGCCGGTCGACGAAAAACCCGTGGAGCTTCGTCGGCGCCGGCGTGCAGGAGCTGCTCGCCGGCCACCCCGACCGCGCCGAAGAGTATTTCGACAAGGCCGCCCAGAACGACAGCTCGATACCGCTCGCGTGGCGCTTCAAGGCCCTCTCCCAGTACGACTACGGCAACGCCCTCGCCCGCGACACGGCGGCGCAGGCGGTGAAGCAGGACCCGGACGACCCGGGCACGGCGGCCACCATGGCGCTCATCGCGAACGCCGACGACGCCGCCGCCGCCGGCCGCGAGCTCGACCGCATCCTTTCCGAAACGCCGAGGCTGGCCTGGGCCCGCTTCGCCAAAGCCGTCGTCTGCGTGAAAAACTCGAAATGGGAGGACGCGCTGGCCGCCTGCACGGCGGCCGACGCCGTTGCCCCCGGCGGTCCGGCGACCGCGTACGTCCGGAGCCTCGCGCTCGAAGGATCGGGAAAGCTCGCCGAGGCCGAGACCTCGGTCAGCAACGCGGTCAACTGGGATTCCAATTACCCCGACGCCCTGATCCGCCGCGGCGATATCCGCATGAAGCTCAAGGACTGGTCAGGCGCGCTCCGCGATTACGAAGCCTGGCAGCGCTTCGCCGTCGACGCCCAGCTCCAGAAAATGCTTTCCGACAAGAAAACGCTCGCGGAGAACGGCAAGAAGCGCGACGAGGGCGTGATCGTGACATTCGCGGGATTCTGCGCCCGGGCAAAGATCCTGATCGAAGAAGGGGATTTCGATCGCGCGGCGAAGGACATCGAGACGGCGAAGGGGCTCGAGGAGAAGAGCGACCGCTGGCGCCGGCTCTGGGTCTATCTGTACGCGGCGAAAAAGGACTACCCGAAGATGTGGGAGTCGGTCCAGCAGTCGATGGACAACGGCGTCGAGATGATCGTCATTTTCTTCGCGCGCGGCGTCGACGGGTCGAAAGTGTTCGAGGCGCTTCGCAAGGAAGCCATCTTTCTCGAGGGTCTCCGCAAGATCACGATCAAGGCGCCGCGCGACCAGTACTACAAGGCGCAGGCGTTCTACGAGGCGGGTATGGCGATCATCACGGCCAAGCAGGGCGGCTTCGAGCCGCATCTGCGCGAATCCGCCGCCGAATACCGAAAGCTGTGCGACACATGGAAGGACTGGGCCGAGGTTTCGGGCTCCTATTACAACGAGGCGTGCTGCTGGTCGCTCGTGGGAGATCTCGACAAGGCGTTCGACGCGCTCGACAAGGCGATCGAGTCCGGCTACGGGAAAGACGACAACGAGATCCCGCACATGGAGAAGAACGACACCGATCTCGAGAAGATGCGCAAGGATTCCCGGTGGGACGCGATCGTGAAGAAGATCAAGGACAAGTGGGGGAAGAAGTGATGCCGGATAGCGGGCAGGGAGTAGTCGGTAGGGGGCAGGAACGACCTTATTGAATTCCCGGGGATGGCCTACCTCAGCGGTTTGACGTCTTCGAGCAGCCTCGACAGCGCCACCGCTCGAACCTTCGGCGCCATCGGCCAGGAATCCCGGCCGGCGTGAATCAAGGTGAGGGAGTCGAGTTTCAAGTCGGCGAGCGCGATGTGCATCGACCTCGTCATGACGGGCGCCGCAGTGAGCTTGAATTCGAAACCATGCTTCTCCTGTCCCCTCGTCACCATCAGGTCCAACTCGGCGTGGCCGTACGTCGCCCAGAAATAGCAGGAGCGCCGCTCCGCGCCCAGCCTCGCGATAACCTGTTCCATCGCGAAGCCTTCCCACGAGAGTCCAGCTTTGGGATGCGTCACCAGGCCTTCCGGATTCCGGATGTCGAGCTGGTAATGCAGAACTCCCGTGTCGGCGAAATAGACCTTCGGCGACTTCACCTGTCGCTTCGCCAGGCTCTCGTGCCAGGGACGCAGCTGGCGAACCATGAACGTTGCCGTCAGAAAATCCAGGTAGTGCCGGATCGTGGTGTGCGCGACGCCGAAGGAGGAGGCAAGTTCGGAAGCATTCCATTCGCAGCCGTGAACATGCGCGAGCATCGCCCAGAAGCGGCCCATGACCGGCGCAGGGATGCGGACGCCGAACTGCGGCATGTCCCGCTCCAGGAAAGTCCGCACGAAGCCGCTTCGCCAGTCCCATGACTCGACATCATTCTTCGCGGTAAACGAACGCGGAAATCCCCCCCTGAACCAGAGCCGCTGAACCTTGTCCGCTCCCGTTTCCGACAGATCGAAGCCTGACATGTCGTGAAACGCGATCCGTCCCGCCAGCGACTCGGAGGCCTGACGGAGAAGGTTCATCGAGGCGCTTCCCAGCACCAGGAATCTCGCGGGCGTACGTGGCCGGTCGGCAAGGACGCGCAGGAGCGGGAAGATCTCCGGCATGCGGTGAATCTCATCAAGCACGACAAGGCCACGAAGCGGCTCGAGGGCGAGCGTCGTGTCCCTCAGCCGGTTCAGGTTCTCGGGAAGTTCGAGGTCGAACCTGTGGACGCGTCCCCGGAAGCCCGTCGCGATCTGGGATGCGAGCGTCGATTTTCCGACCTGGCGGGCGCCGAGTATGGCGACAACAGGGAAGCGGGTGAGGAGATCGCGGACGCGGTCCAGGTGGCGTTTGCGATGAAGCACGCCCGGATACTACCATGAATATTGAGCAATAATAACTCAATATTCACATTGATGAATATTGAACGACGAGCGTTCAGAATTCATGGACAGCGAGCGCCGGAACCGCGGTCGCCATCGATCCCTCAGCGGAGCCTCGCCACCAGCCTCTTCGCCCCCTCGCGCGCGTCGTCGAGAAGCGTGTAGACGACCGGCACCACGAACAAGGTGAAGACCGTCGAAACCAGAAGCCCGCTTCCGACCGCCCGCGCGAGCGGCGCGTAGGGGACGCCCGCGACGCCGGATTCGCCGAAGGCCATGGGGATCAGGCCCACGATCGTGGTGAGGGCGGTGATCCAGATGGGGCGGAAGCGCGAAACCGTGGCCTCGCGGCAGGCGGCGGCGCGTTCCATGCCTTCTTCGCGCATCTGGTTGATGCGGTCGATGAGGACGATGGCATTGTTCACGACGACGCCGATGAGAACGACGATGCCGATCATTCCCATGAGGTCGAGCGTGGTGTCGGTCGCCCACAGGAACCAGTAGACGCCTACGAAGGCGAAGGGGATTGAGGCGAGGGCGGAGAAGGGGAGGATCCAGGACTCGAAGAGGATGCCCATGATGAGGAAGACGAAGACGACGGACATGATCCCCGAGAACCCGTAGTCGCCTTCTTCCTGGCGCCACCGGCGGGACCACGAGCCCATGTCATACGAGGTTCCCTGGGGCCAATTGAATCGATCAAGCTCGGCCTTGACGCTCTCGGAAAGGCCGAAAACGTCGTCCCCCGTCGACTTCACGTGCACCCCCATCGCCGTCTTGCGGTTCTCGTGGTTGATCGCGGAGAGCCCCTTCGCGAACTCGAAATCCGCCAGAGCCCCCAGCGGCACCGGCCCGCCGCCGCCCGGCGGGTAGAGCGAGATCTGCGCGAGCTGCGAGAGATTCTCGCGGTCGTCTTCGGGGAACTGCAGGATCAGCGGGACCTCGCGCCCACCTACCCGCAGGTCGGGGAGCCGGGCGCCGCGAAGGGCTGTCGAGATCGTGCCGCTGGCGACCCACGACTCGATTCCCGCCCGGCTCGCGCGGTCGCGCTTCACCTTGACCCGGATCTCGTCCGTCCCCGACTCGAGGTCCGTCGTGACGTCGGAGACGCCGCGGAGACCCTTGAGGCGGCGCTTCACTTCTTCCGACAGCTTTGCCAGCGCTTCCGAATCGTCACCGACGAGCTGGACGTCGACCTGTCCGCCGCGGCCTTCGCCGCCGCGCCAGGAAGAGGAGGCTTCGACGCCCGCGATGACGGGGATGAGGCCCTTGAGCTTTTCCAGCAGCTTCTCGCGGTCCTCGTCGGTGCGGGAGCGCTTGTCGAGATAGACGGTCATGCGGCCCCAGGATTCGCGGAAGCGGACGCGGACGTTTGCCGCCTGGAGTTCGGAGCGTTTCGGCTCGACCGCGGCTTCGATCAGCTTCATGGCGCGGTTGTTTTCTTTGAGGGAGCCTGTCGTGGTGAAGCGGAAGAAGACCTCGAGGTCGTGGCGCTGTTCGCGGGGCTCCATGGATTTTTCGAGGCGTCCGAACGGCCACGCCGCGGAGGCGCAGACGCCGGCGGCGAGGAGGAGGGCCTCGAGTCGGTGGCGCAGGCACCAGCCGGTGAAGGCGCCCGAGGCGGAAGCGGCCCAGCGGATCGGCGGCAGCAGTTTCGGGGTGCGGCGGCCTGCGAGGAAGACGCTGGCGGCGGGGATGAGCGCGAGGGCGACCAGGAGCGAGGCGCCGAGCGAGACGCACAGGGGGACGGCGAGCTTGCCCATGAAGAACTGCATCATTCCGTCGCCGGACATGAGCGCGAGGGGGAGGAATACGACGACGGAGGTCGCCGTCGAGAGGGTGACGGCGAGGGCGACCTCGGAAGCGCCCTTGACTGCGGCCTCGAGGGGAGGGGTGCCGAGCTGGCGGAGGCGGTCGATGTTCTCGGAAACGACGACGGAGTTGTCGACGAGCATCCCGATCGAAAGCGTGAGGCCCATCAGGGTCACGATGTTGAAGCTGTCGCCGGTGAAGTACATGACGACCAGCGTGACGAGCATCGAGACCGGGACCGCGACGTTGATGATGAGGGAGAGGCGCAGGCGCAGCAGGAAGATCCAGAGGATGACGAGCGAGAAGACGGCGCCCTGAAGGGCCGACTCCTTGAGGGTGTTGATCGAGCTGCTGATCAGACGTCCCGAATCCTCGAGGACGAAGAACTTCACCCCCGCGAGCTCGGGGTCGCGCGGCAGCTCTTCCTCGAGCACCTTTCGGACCGCGTTGCAGACGTCGACGGTGTTTGCTTCGCTCTCCTTGAAGATCTCGACGGTGATCGACGGCTTGCCGTCGATGCGGCTGATGACGTCGCGCAGCGACAGGGCGGGGTGGACGTCGGCGACGTCGCCCAGCACGACTCCCGGGCGCACCGGCAGCGCGGCCACCGCTTCAGGACCCTCGAGCGTCGCCACCGAGCGGAGCTGGTGTTCCACGCCGCCTTCGGTGAGCGTTCCCGAGCTCATCGTGAAATCCTCGGTGCGCAGCCGCTGGACGAGCTGGTAGAGATTCACGCCGGCCGCTTTCGCCTTATCCCGGTCGATTTCAATGCGGATCGATTCGTCCACCAGCCCCTCGAATTCCAGATTGGCGACGCCCGGGAGGCGTTCCAGCTCCCGCTTGAGTTTCCGCTCGAGCCGCTGAAGGTCTTCTTCTTCCTCGGGGTACGAAATCGCAATCTCCATCACCGGCTCGGAGTTCGGGTTGAACTTGAATACGTGGTACCGCTCGACGTCCGACGGCATCTCCGCCATTGCCCGGTCCATCCGGTCGCGCACTTCGGCGTAGGCGTCGTCCATGTCGGTGCCGTCGCGGAACGCAATCCACAGGCGCGATTCGTTGGCGCCGCTGCGCGAGTTGATCGTCTCGATGTTTCGCACCGTCGAGAGCGCTTCCTCGGCGGGGCGCGTCACGAACCGCTCGACTTCGCGGGGAGTGCCGTCGCGGAAGGGGACGCGGACGAAGAGGAACGGCGGGGTGAAGCCGGAGGGGAGTAGCTGGATCGGGAGGCGGACGTAGGCGAGCGTGCCGACGGCGAGGAGCGCGAGCGTCGCCATGACCATGGTGACGGGCTTGTCGACGCTGAGGGTCGCGAGCCGGCTTCTTCTCATTTGTCCCTCCGCGCCTCGACGGCGTGCCAGAGCGCCGGGACGAGGATGAGAGTCAGAAACGTCGCGGAGATCATGCCGCCGAGCACCGTAATGGCAAGGGGCGACTGGAGCTCGGCTCCGTTGCCGAAGCCGATCGCCATAGGGACCAGCCCGAGGATTGTCGTCAGGCTGGTCATGAGGACAGGGCGCAGGCGCGTCTTCGCGGCGCGGAGAATTGAATCGGTGGCGGAAGCGCCGGTCGCGCGGACCTGGTTGGCGGCATCGATGAGAACGATCCCGTTATTGACGGTGATCCCGGCGAGGACTATGACGCCGATCGCGACGACGACCGAGATGGGCGTTGCGGTCACGACGAGCGCGACCGCCGACCCGGCGAGGCCCATCGGCACCGTGAACATCAGCAGGAACGGGTGCAGCAGGCTCTCGAACTGCGAAGCCATGACGATGTAAACGAGAAAGACCGCGAGGAGAATCGCGAAGATCAATGAGTTCGCGCTGGAGCGCATCTCGCGGCTCTGCCCGCCGAGCACGAAACTTACATCGGCGCCCCGCGCGAGCCGCGACACCGCTTCCTCCGTCGCGCCCGACGCCCCCGCCAGGTCGTACCCTCTCACGTTCGCGCGCACGAGCGCCGCCCGCTGGTGCGCCACGCGCCGCACTTCGTTGGGACCTTCCGCCCGTGCAAAAGTCGCGACCGAGCCGAGACGCACCGGAATCGCTGCACCCGGGTTCACGACGATCGCCTCAATCCGCGCGAGCTCGCCTACGTCCCGCTCTTCTCCCTTGACGCGCACCGTCACTTTTCGATCCTCTTCCGAAAGTTTCGTCGACTCCGTGCCGAGCACCTGGTTCTGGACGATGGAAGCGACGGCGTTGATGTCGAGGCCGTACTCGGCGAGCTTGGGGCGGTTGTAGGTGACGCGGATCTCCGGCGAGCCGCGGCCGACGGTGGACTGGACGTCGGTGAGTTGCGGAAGCGCCGCAAGCGCCTCTTCGGCTTCGCGTGCGGACCTGCGGATGGCGGCGAGGTCGTGCCCGCGGACTTCGAGTTCGAGCGGGGTGCGGAACGAGAAGAGCACCGGGTGGGCGACCTGGACGGTGACGTCGGGGATGGACGCGAAGTGTCCGCGCAGCGCCGCGAGGACGTCGAGTTCGGCGGCTTCGAGATCTTTGGAAGGCTCGAGCGCGACGCGGATGCGCGCGGTGTTTTCGCCTTCGCTTTCGCGACGGTTCACGTCGTCCTCGACGCCGACGGCGGAAACCACGCGCGCGACTCCGGGGGTGGCGAGAACGGCCTTCTCGAGGGCAGCGACGGCGGCGTCGGTGCGTTCGATCGGCGTGCCGACGGGCATCGAGACTTCAAGGATGAACTCTCCCTGGTGCATCGTGGGGATGAGTTCCTGCTGGAGCTTCGGAATCAGCATCACGGTCCCGAACGCCGCGGCGATCGAAGCGGCCGCGAGCATCAGCTTGCTGCGAAGCGCGACCTGGAGCGCCCGGGGATAGAGCTCGTTCATGGAGTCCATGAACTTCGTGAAGACCCAGAGAATGGGAAAGACCGCGAGCGCGAGCGCTCTTCCGGCGAGTCCCAGGATCCGCAGGACGATCCAGGCCAATCCCCACAGGATCCAGACGACCGGCTGCATGACGAGTTCGATCGCTCCCGCGACCGGCAGCGTCAGAAGCGCGAGACCAGCGTCCGCAAATCCCGCGGCGGAACGTGTCGCAAGCCCTCCGCGAAGCCGCCGAACGTAGTCCACTGTGAATACCTTCCCGACAGGCATCCGCACTTCCGGCCGCTTCCATTCGCGCGATGCGAGCATCGGCACGAAGAAGAGGGACACGCCCATCGACGCCATGAGCGAGATGCAGACCGTGAGCGCCTGGTCGCGGAAGATCTGCCCGGCGATTCCTTCGATGAACGCGATCGGGAAGAAGACGACGACGGTCGTGAGCACGCTCGCGGAGACGGCGAGCCCGACTTCGCGCGTGCCCCGGACGGCGGCGGCGGCGCGCTCGTCCCCCTCCGCGCGGCAGCGCGAGATCGAGTCGAGGACCACGATCGACGCGTCGACCATCATCCCGACGCCGAGCGCCAGCCCTCCGAGCGACATGACGTTGAGGGAGATCCCGCACAGGTGCATCGCCCCGAACGTCGTCACGATCGAGAGCGGGATCGCGACGCCGATGATGAGCGTGTCGGTGAGCGAACGGAGGAAGAGAAAAAGGACGATCACCGCGAGAAGAGCGCCCTGCCAGGCGGCGGAGTAAACCGCGTTCACGGCGGATCTCACGAAAATGCTCTGATCGGTGAGGATCGTGGCCTTGACGCCAGAGGGGAGCTTGAGCCGGCCGTCGTCTTCCTCCACCGGTTTGCCGCGGCCGCCCTTGTCGCCGGATTTCACGTACTTGCTCCACCACGGCGCCGGCGCCCCTTCGAGGCGCGCCTTCACCGCGTCGGCGACCGACACGATGTTCGCGTCCGCCTCGCGGTAGATGTCCAGGAGGACCGCCTCCCGCCCGTCAATTCGAGCGATCACCTTCGGGTCCTTCGAGACGCGGTGGATGCTTGCAACGCTCTTCAGCTTCACGACCGCGTCGCCCTTCCGCGAGAGCACGATCTCGCCGATCTCCTCCTGCGTGCGGAATTCGTTCAGCGTGCGGACCAGGTACTGGACGTCTCCCTCGACGAGCGACCCCGACGGCTGGTTCAGATTCTCCTGGCCCAGTCGCGTCGCGACTGCACGCGGGTCGAGCCCGAGTTGCGCCAGCGCCGCGCGGTGGACTTCGACGCGGATCTCCTCCTCGCGTCCGCCGCGCACTTTGACGGCCGCGACGCCGGAAGTGCTTTCGAGCGAGCGCCGCGCGTCTTCATCCGCGAGCGACCGGAGAGCCACGAGCCCGCGGTCGCCGCTGATCCCGATCCGCATGATCGGGTCGAGGTTCGGGTCGTAGCGGAGCAGCACGGGGCGCTTTGCTTCGCGCGGGAGCTGCAGGTGGTCGAGTTTTTCGCGGACTTCCTGAAGCGCCGTCTCGATTTTCGTGCCCCACTCAAATTCAAGGGTGACGTCGCTCGTTCCCGCGCGCGAGACGCTGGAGAGCTGGACGAGCCCGCCGACGACGCCGACGGCCTCCTCTATCGGCTCCGTCACGCCGCGCTCGACGTCCTCCGGCGCCGCGCCCTCCATTTCGGTGCGGATCGTCACGGAGGGGTAAGAGATGTCCGGCATGAGGTTGAGGGAGAGGCGACGGTATGAGACCGCACCGAAAACCGCGAAGGCGGTCGTGATCATGAAGACCGCGACGGGGCGTCCGACTGTGAATCCGAAGAAGCCGGTGGGGAAGGTCTTCATCGGGGCGAGGTGAGGAAAAACGGCTCAGGGCGAACTCCAAATCCCAACTCCAACCCCAATTGCAGACTTTGCGGCGCTGAGGCCGGCATCTCATGGGTGCTGATGTGAGGGCGGGGCATGTCGGAGTCGTCTTGGAGTTGGAGTTGGAGTTGGGGTTGGGATTTGATGTTGCCGTTACTCCGCCATCACCTTCACCTTCGTCCCATCCTTCAACCCGCTCTGCCCCACCACAATCACTTCATCCCCCTCCGTCGCTCCCTTCACCACTTCCGCTATGTCCTTCTCCTGGAACCCCAGCTCCAGCTCCGACCACTTCGCTTCCTCCCCCTTCCGGACGAATACGCCGGGCCGGCCTTCGTCGAACACCAGCGCCTTCTTCGGGACCAGCAGCGCCTTGTCGTGCGGCTCCAGCACGATCGATACGTCCACGAACATCCCCGGCCTCAGCCGGTTCCCGGGGTCGGAAAGCGCCAGATACGCCTTCGCCGTCCCGCTCGTCCGGTCGATGACCGGGTTGATCCGCTTCACGGTCGCTGTGAACTTCGCATTCAGCGACTCGCTTGCGACGTCGGCCGGCTGTCCCTCCCGCAGCCGGAAAACGTCCTTCTCCGGCACATAGATCACGCACTCAAGCTCGGAAAGGTCCGTGATCTCCCCGAAAGCCGCATTCGCGGTGACGTACTTGCCTTTCTGTACGTCCAGCCGCGTCACCGTTCCCGCGATCGGGGCCCTCACCGTCGCGTTCGCCAGCGCCAGGTTTGCCGACTCGACTTCCAGCTTCGCGGTCTGCCACGTCTGCTCCGCCTTGCGGAACTCGTCGACGCTCACGTACTTTTCGGCGAGAAGCGTCTTCATGTGCTCGTAGTCGTCCTTCGCCTTTTTCTCGCCGACCTCTGCCTTCTTCTGCGCGAGCGCAAGCTCCTCGTCGTCCAGCCGCGCGAGCACGTCTTCGGCTGCGACCTTCTCGCCCTCGGCGACGAGAAGCTCCTTCACCTTTCCTGTCGCCTTCGAAACCACCTCGACCCGCCGCACCGGATCGACCGTCGACGTCGTCAGCAACCGAAGCGCGATGGGCCCGCGCCCGAGTTTTTCCGTCTTCACGGGCACCGCTTCCACCGGCCCGCCCTGCTTTTTCCCCCACTTGCCGCCGCCCTTTTCGCCCATGCCGTCCCCCGAGCCGCAGCCGGCGGTGAATGCGAGGGAGAAAACGAGAGTCAGGGTGCGCTTCAAGGGACCACAATGATACGCCGGAATCCAATGACAGTTGGGCGCAAACCGAAGCTGCGCGGAGAGTTGGGTGGGGCAAAAGTTGAAGCGCGGGGCAGGGGCGCGACGATAATTCACCGGATGCCGTGGACCGTCTACCTGCTTCGCTGCAAGGACGACACCCTGTACACGGGGATCGCCCGCGATCTTGTCCGCCGCGTCGCGCAGCACGACGCCGGCCGGGGGGCGAAATACACACGCGGCCGCGGCCCCGTGCGGGTGCTGTGGAGCGAGACCCGGCGGACGCAGGGGGCGGCGCTTCGGCGAGAAGCGGAAATCAAGCGGTGGCCGCGCAAGTTGAAGCTCAGCCTTGCCCGGGTTCCTTCGCGGCCTCCGAGGGGCTGCCGCGGACGCCGCACGCCAGGTTCCCGGCAAGGATGAGGCCGCCGCCGACCAGCTTGGCGGCGCCGAAACCCTCGGCGAAGAAGATCGCGGAAAAGATTCCGGCGAACAGGGGCTCCAGCGTGTAGATCACGGCCGCGTGATTGGGCGAGAGGAAGCGCTGGAAGTGGGACATCAGGGCCATGGAGCCGACGGTCGCGAGGATCGCGGTGAACCCGATGCCGAGCCACACGTCGCGCTGAGGCAGAGCCGCGAGGAGCCCGGCGAACGCCGACGGCCGAAGCAGGAGAATGGGCAGCGCGCACGCGATCGCGGCGAACGTGATCTGGTGCCAGGCGAGCCCGATGGGGTCGCACCTTTTCGTCCCGATGTCCGTGGCGTGAATCTGGAAGGAGAACACCAGCGCGCAAAGGAGCGAGAGCCATTCGCCGCGGCCGAAATGAGGCACGCCGGATTTCTCCGCTCCCGTGACCAGCCAGAGGCCGACGACCGCGCACCCGATTGCCAGCGCTACCGCCGCCGAAGTCCGCTTCCCGAACAGGATCCGCCCCAACAGCGGCGTGAACACGACGAACATGCTGGTGAAAAGCGCCGAGATGGCAGGGCTGACGTCGCGCAGCCCGTAGATCTGCAATATGAAACCGATCGTGAAGGGCACGCCGGCCAGCACACCCCAGCGGATGGAGTCGCGAGCGCCATGGCGAAGCCTCGGGAACACGAACGGGAAAGCAAGCGACGCGAGCGCGAACCGCGCGGCGAGGAAGAGGAGAGGCGCCCAGGCGCGATCCGCCGCGGGGAGTTTTTTTGCGATTTCATCGCTTCCCGACTTCATGAGGAAAAACGTCGCGCCCCAGAACAGCGTGCAGAACACCAGTCCCCACACCGCGCGCTCGCGCCGGCGCGAGCCGCTGGTTTCCTGGTCCCCTATACCGTCCATTTGAGTTCGCGCCAGGGGAACTTGAACGCCTTGAAGCGGACGATCTTTCGCGGGTGCCACTGAAAGCCCGAGCCGGCCGCGGCGACCGCTTCGTCCGTCGCGAAGATCTGCTCCTCGCCCGCGAGGTCTTCGCCGAGCTTCGCCGCGCGATTGACCTGCGCGCCGAACGCCTCGCGGCCGAACCTGAAGACCGGCCCGTACCCGACCCCGCAGCAGAGCCGGAGCTGTTCGGCCTCGGGCAGCCCCGAGTTTCGCCGAGCCAGCGCCCGGTTCATTGCAACCGCTGCGTCGATCGCCGCCCTCGCCCCCTTCGCGCCGTCGAACCACGCGAACAGCGAGTCCGCTTCCCACTTGAGCACGTGCCCGCCATGCCGGCGCACGAGCGGCGACAGCAGGCGCTGGCCGTCGGCGATGAGCGTGAGGAAATGAAGGATGCCGAAGAGCTCGGTGAACAGGCTGAAGTTGCGATAGTCGGTCACAAGGATCGCGCCCGGGCGTTCGCACCCGCGCAGACGGGCGTCGATGGCCGAGCGGACCCGTCCGCGGGCGCTTACGCGCTTCGCGAGCAGCGCGAAGAACTTGTCCTCGGTCAGAGGATCCTGCCGCTCGCCAGCGCCGACTTCGCGGCCTGGATGTCCTCGTCCATCACCGTCTTCCGCTTCGCCGCGTTCATGTTCTCGACCGCTCCCTTCGCCAGCTTCACCAGGTAGTCCTGGGCTGCGCCGGCGGCGAGGTCGACGGAGGAAGCGGAAATTCGAGGGACTCCGTTGGACAGGAGGATTCGCTTGATTGCGGCATTGGGCAGGTCGGCCATGAGGGTGGCTCCTTGGAGGGGAGAGCAAAGGAAAACGGAAAACGAAGAGGGACAAAAGAAAAAAGAGGGAAGCCATTTCAGGGTCAGCGCGCCAGCAGGTCCAGCACGGCAGCTTTCACACCGGTCATCGCCTCCGCGCGCACGCCCTTTTCCGAGCATGCCCACAGCGCGCCGTCCATCGGGTCCGACGGCTCCAGCCCGTGGCTTCCTTTCACCAGGCCCGCGTCCAGCGGAATCACGTCCATCAGGTATCGCATCCCGAGTTTCTTCTGCAGCAGGCGCTTCGCCACCCTCGGCGCCGCTCCCTTGATGGAGAACAATTCCCGCGGGTCGTAACCTGGCTTCCGGTGGATGTCGACCGTGCGCGCGAAATCCGGCGCGCGGCGTTCGTCGAGCCAGAAATCGTACGCGTACCACGCGTCGCGCGGCGCCAGCAGCACGATGTCTCCGGCCCTCGCGCACTCCAGGCCGATCCCCCGCCGCGCCTCGCCCGCGACCGGCGAGCCGAGGGGCCGAAGCGCCTCCGCGACTTCGGGGACTGCGGCCGCTTCCCGGACGTAGACATGCGCCACCTGGTGGTCCACGACGGCGAACGCGCGCGAACCGAAGGTGTCGAGCATCTCGCCGAACGGGCCGTCCCGCGCCGTGAGCAGCCCCTTTTCGCGCAGAACTCGGTTCGGGAATAGGGCCCGCGATACAGGGGCGATCCCGTACTCGCTTACGATCGCAACAGCGGCGTCGATGTTGCTCGCGGCGTCGAGGACGCGACCGGCGCAGGCGTCGACCTCCCGAAGCAGCGCCGGATTCCCGGGGCCGGAACGCTGGTGGCCGTAGTCCAGGTGCGGCAGGTAAACGAGCGTCAGCCCCGGCTTCTTCTGCCGGATGATCTCCGCCGATGCTTTTGCAATCCACTCCGAGGAAGGAAGGCCGCTCTTGGGCCCCCAAAAACTGAAGAAGGGGAAATCGCCGTGCCGCTTTTTCAGTTCATCCGCCAGCCCCTCGGGAGTCGACTGGATGTCGAAGACCTTCGACCCGTCGGCGCCGTAGTGCGGCTTGGGCGTCACGCTCCAATCCACGGCCGCACCTTGGTTGAACCACCAGAACACCTTTGCACAAGTGAACTTTGGATCCCGCTTCCGCGCAGCCTCGTAGATTTTCTCCCCCGAGACCAGCGCGTTCGACTGGAGCCAGAAGCGCACCTCGCCGGTGTCACGGTGAAACCATCCGTTCCCGACCACGCCGTGCTCCTGCGGGAGCAACCCTGTGAGCATCGTCGCCTGCGCGGAACACGTCACCGCGGGAACCGCGCTCTTCATCGGCAGCACTCCCGAGCCTGCGTCGGCGAGCGCCCGGATCCGCGGCGTGTGCTCCCCGACCTGGCGAGGGGTGAGCCCGACAACGTTCAGTAGGACCACTGGCTTCATCAGAATCAAGATTATGGCCATCGCGGAGTCCCTTCCAGTCATTCCCGTCCCGGCGGGCATAATGCCGCGGTGTCCTTCACCGTCGCCTCTTGGAACATCCTCGCCGACGCCTACATCCGGCCGGATATCTACCGCGAATGCCGCCCGGACGCGATCGATCCTGCGCTCCGGCTCGGCCGGCTCATCGACCGCGTCGAAGCGCTCGCCGCGGATGTCGTCTGTCTGCAGGAGATCGAAGCGGAATTCAGCGCCCGCCTCGCGCTGGCGATTCCGTGGAAGCGCTGTTTCGCCAAGAAGGGCGGCGCGCGAAAGGACGGCTGCGAAATCCGGGTACGCCCGCCGGCCGCGCCGGGTCCGTGGGATTCGTTTCTGTACGCCGACGGCTCCGGCCACGTCGCGATCGTTGCCGTCGTGCTGCTCGCCGAGGGTCCGGTGGCGATCGCGACAACGCACCTGAAGTGGGATCCGCCGGGGACGGCGGCCGCACAGCGATACGGGCTCCGCCAGACGGAAGAACTGCTCGCCGCACTTCGCGAACGCGCCCCGGGCATCCCCTGGATCGCCTGCGGCGACTTCAATGTGACGGCCGACGACGCGGTTCTCGCGAGGTTTGCGGAGGCGGGTTTCAGCGACGCCTACGACTCGATGCCTCTCGCCTCGACGTGCGTCGCCAACGGCCGCGCCCGCAGGATCGATTTCATGCTTTATACTGCCGGCCTCATGGCCAAGCCCCGTCCCCTGTCACTGCTCACCGACGACGCGATTCTGCCGTCCGTCAAGATCCCCTCGGATCACCTCGCAATCGCGGCCACCTTCGAGCGATTAAGGTAGCCCTCGGTTTCCGGCGGCCGTTTTCCGCTCGGAAAC
>WSZJ01000086.1 GCA_009773755.1 Planctomycetota bacterium
GCCTTGACTTACTCCACTCGCCACCTGTACGATTGCCCGGTTCCCCCCTCAGTTAGGAAAATGTTATGTGGCCGTGGCGGTCTAAGCCGCGCCGATTCTCCCTGACCCGACAGGGTCCCTCGCTCCCGGTCGAGACCATGGAGCGAAGCCCGATCGCGTTCAATGTACTGGCAGGGACACTCTTTACGCTCGGCACCGTCGCCATCCTTTCCTGGACGCCCCTTCGCCCCTCGACCGGCACGTTCCGTCCCGTCGACGCCGGGCAGGTCTGGCTGCGGCTCGCAGGGCACCTGGTGCTTTCGAGCCTCGCGGCCGCGGTCACCGCGCTGGCCCTGTCCTTCCTCGCGCCTACCCTCCGTCGCCGCCCCGCCGGGCTCTTCGCCTGGGGCTTCACCCTCGTCGCCTTGTTCGCCTCGGTCCGCGTCTTCGAGGCCGCTGGCTGGCCCCTGGAACTGGTCCCCGTCACCCTCGCCGGTATGATCCTCGCCGTCGGCCTCGGCCCCGGCCTCGCCTTCGCAAACATCCTCGCGTTCACCCTTCTCGCCCGCCTCACCGGCATCCTCACCGGCGATGAATACCACGCCGTCCTCGCCCTTTTCCCCGGCTCCGTCATCGCCGTCTTCGGCATGCGCACTCTTCGCCGCCGCTCCCGCGCCCTTAACGTAGGCCTTCTCGCCGGCCTCGTCCACGCCGCGGGCCTCATCGGCATCCACCTCGTCATCGCCGGCGACGTCTCCATGCGCGAACACATCCGCTTCGTCCAGACCGACGCCGCGCGCGGCTTCCTCAACGGCGTCGCCACCGCCTTCGTCGTCACCGGCCTCCTCCCCTTCCTGGAACGCGCGTTCAAAATCACGACCGAACTCTCCCTCCTCGAACTCGCCGACTTCAACCAGCCCCTCCTCAAGAAATTGTCCCTCGAAGCCCCGGGCACTCATTACCACAGCATCCGGGTTTCGGAACTTGCTGAAGCGGCCGTCGCCGAGATCGGCGGAAACGCGCTTCTCGCCCGCGTCGGCTGCCTCTACCACGACATCGGCAAGACCAACAAGCCGGAGTACTTCGTCGAGAACGACCCGCAGGCCGGCGCGCGGCATAAGAGCCTCTCGCCCGCGATGTCTACGCTCATCATCAAGGCGCATGTCAAGGACGGGGTCGAAATGGCCGAGTACTACGGGCTCCCCCAGGAGGTCCTCGACTTCATCACTTCGCACCACGGCACCATGATGATCGAGTTCTTCTACCGGCAGGCGATGGCGCAGGCCGAGGAAGCGGGGACCGGTGACTCGGTGGACGCGGAATCGTTCCGCTATGCCGGGCCAAAGCCTCAGACGCGCGAGACGGCGGTCGCCATGATCGCCGACGGCGTCGAGGCCGCAGCCCGGACGTTGACCGACCCGACGCCGTCGAAACTCGAGGGCCTCGTGCGCAGCATCGCGATGGTGCGACTGAACGACGGGCAGCTCAACGAATGCCCCCTGACGATGCAGGAGCTCGAGAAAGTCGTCGCTTCCTTTGTCCGCACCCTCGTTGGCATCTACCACTCCCGCGTCCGCTACCCGAACCAGAAACCCGATACCGACCACGAGCAGACCACGCGGCGTACCGCTTCTACTCCTCCCCGGGTCGCGGAGCGTCCTTGAAGCGACGCGTGCCCGTTCGCGTTTTCGGCAAGGCCAGCGCGCGCCTGCGATCCATCCTCGCCGCGGCTGCGCGCGCCGCGGGGCCGCTGAAAGGGCCCGTGGACATCCATCTCGTCTCCGACGCCGCGATCCGCAAAGTCAATCGTGAGCGCCTCGGGCACGACTACGCGACGGATGTCTGCACGTTTCCGATGGAGGAGCCATTCCTGTGGGGGGAACTTGTCGTCAGCGCGCAGACGGCGCGGCGGGAGGCCAGGCAGCGGAAACTCCCCGTCGAGAACGAATTGTCGCTCTACGTCATTCACGGCGTGCTGCATCTGCGAGGGCTTGACGATCGCTCTTCAGCAGGTCGAAGTGAAATGAAGAAGGCCGAAGCGAGGAGTTTGGCGAACTTGTTCCGCACCTAGCGGCGTACAGTTCCGTTCTCGCTCGCTCGACTCCGGAGCCAGGCACGCCCCTCGACCGGGTGCCCATCTGGAAATCTCTCTGACGCCCACCAAAAAGGCCACCGCCGAAGCGATGGCCCTGTTGAATGCTCGCGTTCACTACCCCCTACCAACTACCTCCTGCTCCCTACTCAATACTCAAGCCTCAACACTCGCTTTCTACTTGGGATTCTTCGGCACTTCAGGCACCTGGATCGCCTCGAGCTGCTTGATCGACTGGTCCAGCGCGTCGCGCTGGGTCTTCAGCTGCTGCACCAGTGTCACGGTCATCCCCTGCAGCTCCGTCAGCACCTTCATGACTTCGTCCTTGTTCGCCATGTTCACGACGTCCACCCGGCCCTTGATCTCCTCAAGCTGCTTCTCCAGCACGGCCAGCTTCTTGTCCACATCGTCCAGCGTCTTCAGCCGCGACTCCGCAATCTGAGCCGTCGTCCAGTTTCGGGGCGCTCCGTTTGACTCCAGGTCGTACACCCGTTTCCCGAGATCCTTGTCCAGGTCCTTCTTCAGATTCGCCGACGACTGGTCCGCGTACGTCTGGCTCTCCTGCTTCACCGCCGTCAGTTGCTCGTCGATGCTCGACTGGCTGACTCCGCATCCCGACAGCGCCAGGACGAGCACCGGCGCCAGCAAGGCGACGAGAACGAATGTCCGAATCATGATTCCTCCGTGTGATTGAGCGCGGCCGATCTGAAGCTGAGAAATTACCATCGCTGCCTGCCGATGGGGAGTCAAATCCGCCGTATCGCGAAGAGACGCGGGAGGCGGGACGAAGGGCGGGCGGCGGCGCGCGTCGATACCGCGGCGTATTCGAATCTTTTTTGGGAAAGCGCGACTCTCGTCCACGTGCGGGCGCGCGCCATCGCCCGCCCGCAGCCTCGCCTCCCGCGTCTCTTCGCGCTACGGCGGAGTCCAGACGAGGCGGAAGCCTGCCTCGAGGGCGTCAGCGCCCATCCCGGGCGTTCGCGTCGTGAGGATCGCGCCCTTTTCCGGGGAGTCGTACCTGCCGCCGCGAATGGTCTTCACATTCTTGTAGATCGGTTTCGTGGTGTCGTACTCCGACGTCGTCCACTCCATGACGTTCCCGGCCATGTCGAAGCACCCGCAGGGACTCACGTCGCCGGCTTTCGTCGCGGGGAAGAGCGGCACGGTGGAGCGATTCGCCACGTTCGACTTCAAAGGGTCGAAATCGTTGCCCCACGGGTAGAGGCGCCCGTCCTCGCCGCGCGCGGCCTTCTCCCATTCTTCCTCGGTGGGAACGCGCCAGCCGGGGCCTTTCCATTTCGCGTACTCGAGCACGTCGGCGAACGCGGCCCCGCGCACCGGCAGGCCGCCCTGGCCTTCGGGCGGCTTCGCGCTGGACCAGGATTTCGGCGGCGCGACGTCTTTCCCCGCCACCTTTGCAACCGCGAGGAACGCGGCCCAGTCGTCGCAGGTCGCTTCGCGCGCCTGGATCCAGTACGACCCGAGATCCTTCTCGGCCCTGGCTTCGCCGTACAGGAACATCCCTCCCTTTACGTACACCACGTCGACCGGGATCAACTTCACGACCCGGTCCCTCCCTGCCTGCGCCTCCCGATTCGTCCCCATGAACGAAAGCGCCATTTCGTATTCCGCCTTCGCCTCCGCCAGCTTCTTCTCCCCCTCCAGCTTCGCCGCCAGTTGCGCGTGCTTGTCCGCGGCGTCCGCCTTCCGCTTCTCGATCAGAGGCGCCAGCGCGGTGACCTGGTCCGAACTGCCGATGGAAGAGGCCTCCTTGTACTTTTCGAGCGCGACTTCCGGGTCGAGAGCGTCCGCTGCTTCCCGGGTGAGAGTGGAATAGCGGTCGACCGAGGCGACGCGGGCTTTCGCTTCGCTGAGGCGCGCTTCCGCTTCGGAGAGGCCTTCGAGCGCGTGTTTCTTTGCGAGCTCGACCGCCTTTTCCAGCGCGCTGATGGACTCCCTGGGTTCCTTGGCTTCCCGGGCATCCTTGAGAAGGGCCTCGAACTGCGCCTTGGCTCCGGCTCGCTCCTTTTCGCGCGCGGCCAATTCCTCCGCGGCGATCACCTTGGCCTCGATCCCTGCGATCATCGAGGAGTCCGGGTCCGCCATGCGTGCTTCTTCCAGGAGCTGTCTTGCGACCGTCGCTTCGCCGGCGTCCGCGCGGCGGGCTGCCTCCGCCAGTTTCTCCTGGGCTTCCTGGCGCTTCGCCGCCTTCGGGTCCGCCGGCGTCGGCAGCCGGTCGTGGCCGGCGATTCCCGGACCGGGCTCGGGCTTCGGCTGCGGAGCCCGGGTCACCCACCTGGCCCAGTGCGCCTTCAGGTTCCCCGGGAAGTCCCGCTTCGTCCCATCCGGCGGCACGAACCCCAGCGCCGCCACGCCGCCCGCGAGCGCCAGCAGCAGGAGCATCGACAGGACGGGCGCCTTCTTTTTTTTCCTGACGATCGTCACGCCGGTCGTGCTGACGTTCTTGCGCTCGATCGCCGTGTGATCGCCCATGGAAACCCGCGGGCGTTTCCCTCCCAGGAACGCGTCGAGGTCCTCGATCAGCGCATCCGGCGACTGGTAACGCTCCTCAGGCAGCTTCCCGAGGCACTTCAGCACGATCGAGTCCATCTCGCGGGTCACCTTCGGTTCGTAGGAGCTCGGCGAAGGCGGCTCGTCATAAATGTGTTTCGACAGAAGGCTGATCGCGGTGTCGCCCTCGAAGGGCGTGCGGCCGGTCGCGAGTTGAAAGAGCATCACGCCGAGCGAGTAGATGTCGCTGCGGATGTCGGCGGGCTTTCCCTGCGCCTGCTCCGGGCTGATGTACTTCGGCGTCCCCATCACCGTCCCCGGCAGCGTTTTCTCGTTGTCTTCCTTCTTCAGCTTCGCCAGCCCGAAATCCATCACCTTGATCTTCACGTTGCGGAAGTTCGTGAAGAGCACGCTCGAGCCGTGCTTGCGCGTTTCCGCGTACGGCAGCATGTTTTCCGGCGAAGCGCCTGTCTGCACGAGGATGTTCGACGGCTTGATGTCGCGGTGGACGATTTTTTCAGGCGAGTTCCACGCCGCCCGAAGCGCCTTCGCGACCGCCAGCCCGATCACTGCGACTTCCGGTTCCTCGAATTTGCGCCCCCTGTCGACGAACTTCTGAAGCGTCGCGCCCTCGACGTATTCCATCGCGAACCACTGCGCTCCTTCGTGCTCCCCTGCGCCGTAGACCTGGATGATGTGATCGCTCGTGATGGAAGCGAGGCACTGGGATTCGCGCCTGAAGCGCACCACGAAGTCCGCTTCACGCGTCATGTCCGCGTTCAGGAACTTGATGGCGACCTGGCGGTTGAGCGACCGCTGGCGGCCGAGGTAGACCTTCCCCCAGCCTCCCTTTCCGAGGATCTTGTCTGTGAAGACGTCGAAATCGCCGATGGCGAGGACGGCCACTGGAATGCTCCGATGCGGACGGTGGATTCTATTTGAAGCGCTTCGAAGCGGGAAGCGCAGTCGATATCACGGCGGCGAAGTCGCGACCTCGATCAGCTCGTCGAGCATCGAGCCATCAGGCGGAAAGTGTGCTCGCAGTCGTTCGCGCGCGGCTGCATCTCCCGTTGTCAGGGCGCGAAACACCTCGGCTGCCTGGCGGCGTACGTCGGCGTGGCGCGACGGGTCGCGGAGGGTGCGTTCGATGCCGGGGAGAGCTTCCTTGAGCTGCAGGGTGTGTGCGACGGCGAGCCAGCCCGACGCGTCGTGGTCGCTCGAGGCGCGTTCGAGGCCGTCGAGCGCGTCGCCCCACCAGCCGATCGCGAGGCCGAGAACCGTGCGGTCCTCGCCGGAGGCGATGCTCCACGCCGCTTCGAAGCGGGCGCGTCCTGCGTCGCGCCCCGCGAGCCGGTAGAACGCCGCAGCCGCGATCCGGCGAAGCGCCGGCGGCCGCCTCGCGTCGACAAGCAGCGCCGCCACGGATTCCAGCGCACCCTTTGCTTCCGCGGCGACGGCCAGGGAGAGAGCCTCGATGATGTCGCGCGACCGGAGCATCGGGTCGGCGATCCTGGCGGCGAGGAATTCTTCTTCGGCTGTCATCAGCCCGTGCACTTCGCGCGGGGAAAGGATTCGATCAACCGGATCGCTTCGGTGCGGATGAGCCCGTCGCGGTCCTCGTCTCGGGCGATCGGGGCAAGAAGGAGGACCGTCTCCGGCCTCGTGATCGAGTGGATCGCGTCCATCCAGGGGAGGAGCTCTTCGTCGCGAACGGCGGGTTTTTCGAGGAGTTCCTCGAAGGGCCATTGGTCTGGGGGCATGGGTGAATTGTAGGGGAAGTCGGTAGTGGGTAGGGGGTAGTGGGTAGGAACAACAACAGAACGACCTCCGGGAGGGGAGGCCATCAGGAGTTCATCAGGCATTTTCTACCTGCTACCTCCTACTTACTACGCGCTGCGTTCCCGGCCGCGACCGCCTCCATCAAGCGCACGAATTCGGCGCGATCCCCGGCCGGATCGTTCCCCAGCCCGCCCTTCGCCAGCTCCACCACCAGCCCCCAGTTCGCATTCTCCTTCAGCTCGGACCCTCGCAGCAGCATCCCCGACATCGCTACCGCCGTGGCGAATTCGAAATCGTCGGAAGCGGCGGCGGCGCGCGCCGGTTCCCGGAAAGGAATCTCGATCCTGTCGCTGACGTCCCCTTCGGGCTGCTTGAACCGCAGCTTGACGGTGAGCATTTCGTCGGAGGCGTTTGCGGCGACCTCAACCCGCGGCCCGTACTTGAGCGGATCGACGGAGATCGCGCTATCGTCCAATCCCGCGGGAATGATCTCGTACATCGCCGTCACCTGGTGCCCCGCGCCGATCTCGCCCGCGTCCTTCTTGTCGTCGTTGAAGTCTCTAGCCGCGAGCATACGGCTTTCGTAGCCGATCAGCCGGTACCCGGCGACCTTCGCCGGGTTGAACTCGACCTGGATCTTCACGTCCTTCGCGATCGTCATCAGCGTCCCCGTCATCTGCCGCACGAGCACCTTGTGCGCTTCGTCGATCGAATCGATGTACGCCGCGTTCCCGTTCCCCTTCTCCGCGAGCTTCTGCATCTTCGCGTCCTGGTAGTTCCCCATCCCGAACCCCAGCACGCTCAGGAACACGCCGCTCCCCCGCTTCTCCGCAATCAACGACTCGAGGTCTCCTTCGCTCGACACGCCGACGTTCCAGTCGCCGTCCGTGCAGAGAAGGACACGGTTGATCCCGCCCTTCACGAAATTCTCCTGCGCCGTCCTGTACGCGAGCTGGATCCCCGCGCCGCCGTTCGTTGAGCCCCCCGCCGAGAGCCGGTCAATCGCCTTCTCGATCGCGGCCCGGTCGGAGCCGCTCGTCGGGGGAAGCGCGAGCCCTGAGCTCCCCGCGTACACGACCATCGACACCCGGTCCTGCGCCCGCATCCGCTTCGCAAGCATCCGCAGCGAGTCCTTCACCAGCGGCAGCCGCCCGGCGCCTTCCATCGAGCCCGAGACGTCCACCAGGAACACGAGATTCGCCGGTGGCGCGAGCGCGAAATCCACGTCCCGCCCGCACAACCCGATCCGCACGAGCCGGTGCTTCGTCGCCCACGGCGCCGCGTGCGATTCGACCGCGACCGAGAACGGTTTCCCGTCGGCCGGCGGCGCGTAGTCGTACCGGAAATAGTTCAGCATCTCTTCGATCCGCACCGCGTCTTTCGGGGGGCGCTGTCCGCGATCGAGGAAGCGGCGCATGTTGGACCAGGAGGCGGTGTCGACGTCGATCGAGAACGTCGAGAGCGGATCTTCGGTGACGCGCTTGAAGCTGTTTTCGTCCTGGTGGGCATAGTGCTCCGAAGAGGGAGCGGGCTCCCCGGAGACGACCTGCACGGCCCCGCCGCCGCGCGCGACGAGGTTCCGTCGTCCGCCTGCCTGACGGCCGAACTGTCCGCCGCCCCCGCCGCCGGCTCCGACTCCCATCATGTCGTAGACCCCGGCGGCCTTGCCGGGCTCCCGGACACGCACGCCGCTGCCTTCGCCGGGCATCGCCGAGAGGAATTCCTGCGAGTCCCCCTTCATTTTCCCGTAGTCATCGTTGTCCGACGATTCGTTGTGGTCCGAATCAAGGGCGTCGGGGAAGTAGATCGATGGTTCTTCCGTCGGAGACGCATTCTCCTGGCCGACCTTCGGAATGCCCCTGCGCTCGAAGACATCGCGGGGACGATCGGGGTCGATCCTGCTCTCAAGCCTGGCGCGCATCGGAATGATGCAGGCTTCAACCACCTTGTCGGCCGCACGATCGCTGAACGTCAGCACCATCGCCACCGCCAGCGCGGACAGATGCAGGCTCGTGGAAATCGTCAGCGGCCAGGTCGCCGCGACCGCCTTCATGAAGCGCTTCATGGAGTCTCTCCTCCCGCATCAGCGCCCGGCGGTCGCGCTTCACCGAACCAATCGGAGAAGCGCCACCGGCGCGGCGCGTGCGGAGACTGGAAACGGTGAATTGCCACGACGGGATTGACTGAAGTTGAAAAAAACTGTTGCAGCGAGGTTGGTCCTTCAGCGCGCGCGGGGCTTCCTGCTTCTGCCGCTGACTCCTGGCGAGTCGAGCCCTCGCAATCGCCGCGACTCCAGGTATTGCGCGAAGGCCAGAACCTCCACGCCGCGGATCTTCTTCCCGAAAAAGGGTCCGAAGTGCATGAAATCGCCGGTCAGGAGATGGGTCGCGCGGGCGTGAACTGCGGCTGCGAGAATGGGCCGGTCCTTGACCGGCAACGGTCTTGCCTCGGCGGGCATCGCGGCCTCAGGCTGCGGCAGGACGGTGACCCCCTCAAGCAGGCGCTCCAGGTCCGACAACCGCTTTGCCGAATCCAGGTTTTTCCTGGCCTCCGCTGCGGCGTATTCCGACGTCAGCAGGAGGACTCCGGTCATTCGCCAGAGTCGCCTCATGCCGGATTCGCGGAACCAGGCGGCGGAGAAGAGGATATTTGCATCGAGAAAAACCCGGTCCAATCGTCAACGCTCCGGCCGGTAGTGGGGGATCTTGCCTGGATCGAGCCCCATTTTCCGGACAGCCTTCAGGGCTTTCTCGTACTCCCGCCGGTCCGCGGCGGTGCTCATGAGGAACTCCGCCCGCCTTTCCGGCGAATAGACCTCGACCGGGACCGCGGCCGCAGGACGGAGCAGCAGGCCGTCGCTCCTCTCTTCGGCAATGACGAAGGAGCCCTCCTCCATCTTGTAGCGGCGGCGCATCCTCGAAGGGATGACCAGGGTTCCGCGCTTGCCGATTCTCGTGATCTCCAGGCCTCTCATGATTTGTTCCGAATATCTGAACCTCTGATTATCATACTATTCTGCTGCGAGAGAAGCAAGTACACCGTCATTCTCGGACCCTCTTCCTCCGAAGGATGTGGTGATAGTTCTGCGCAAAACGATGCGCCTCGTCCCGGACGTACTGCAACAAGCGGAACCCGGGCCTGTGAAGATCCGGTCGCAGCGGCTCGCGCTTCCCCGCCACCCACAAATGATCCCCCTCGTGTTTCGCAAGCCCGATCGTCAGCGGCGGGCGCACGCCAGCCTCCGCCATCGCGGCCAGAGCCGCGTTCAGGTGCCCCTGCCCGCCGTCGATCAGCATCACGTCCGGAAATGCCGCTTCCTCGTTCTTCAGCCTCGTGAATCGCCGCCGGACGACCTCGCGAATGGACGCGTAGTCGTCGATCTGATCCACGGTCTTGATCTTGAAGCGCCGGTAGCCCGACTTGAACGGCACTCCGTCGACGAAGCTCACGAGGCTCCCTACCGCGTCGCTTCCCTGCAGGTGCGAAATGTCGGTCCCCTCGATCACGCGCGGCCGCAGCTCGAGGCCCAGCAGGTCGCGCAGGTCGTCCACGCTCTTCACCGGATCGAGCGGGATCAGGTCCGTCTCCAGCGCGTCGTCGAGATCGCGGTGCTCCTTCAGGTGCTCGATCGCGAACACCTGGTCGCGCACGACTGCCGCCAGCTCGTACTCCCGCGCGTCGCTGTGCGCCTCCATCCGCGCCTTCATTTCCTTCAGCAGCTCCCGCTTCGCTCCCGACATCATCCGCCGGAAATTTCCCAGATCCTCCGCGTAGGCTTCGCGCGGCACCTTGTCCGCGCACGGCGCCGTGCAGCGGCCGATGTTCCAGAGCAGGCACGGACGGAAGAAGCGGCGCTTGTCGTCCTCTTCGCGGATATCAAAAGTGCAGGTGCGGAAGCGGAAGATGCGCTGAAAAACTTTCAGCGCGGCGCGGAGCTGGCCGCTCGACGTGAAGGGTCCGATGAAGCTGGCCTTGTCGGGTTCGCCCGGCGGGACGTAGCTCTCCCCCTTCGCCGCCGCCCGCTGCCGCGACAGCACGTCCATCTCGCGCGTCAGGAACACGAACGGATACGGGTCCTGCGAAATCCCGAGCACCGTGAACGACTTGTCGTCCTTCTGCGACGCGTTGTAGCGCGGCTGGATGTCCTTGATGAGGCGCGCTTCGGCCAGCAGCGCGTCAACTTCCGAGTCCATCTGAAGCGTCTCGATGTCCGCGACGAGAGCGACCATCGCGGCGATGCGCGGATCGTGGTCGGCGGACGGCTGAAAGTACGAAGTAACCCGGTGCTTCAGCGACTTCGCCTTGCCGACATACAGCACGATCCCCTTGGCGTCCTTCATGAGGTACACGCCGGGCGTGTCGGGAAGCTGCTGGGCGCGGGACAGGAGGTCGCTCACTCGATCAGTCCCGTCGCCGGAACCGCCTCTTCACGTGCTGCCCCGGCGGCGGGCCTTTTTTCTGCCCGCCTGACTGTTGCTGCGGGGTCGGAGGCGTCGATGCCGGCGGCGGCGTCACCGACGGCCCGGCGGGCGGGGTCGGCGAGCTCGAATAGCGCCATCCCGGAGAGCCTGCGCCGGAGCCGGCGGGCGGCCTCGCCGCGTTGAGCTGCGCGAGAATCGCCTCCATCTCTTTGGCCGCTTCTCCTGCGTTCGGGTGGCGCGCCTCGGGTTCCTTTGCCGTCATGCGGACGATCAGCGCTGCCGTGGGCGAAGAGACGCCGGCGTTGTAGTAGCGCGGGTCCGCGCCCGGGACGTCGGGGGGCGGGGCGCCGGTGACCATCTGAAAGAGCGTGGCGCCGAGCCCGTAGACGTCGCCGCGGTTGTCGGTGCGGCCCGCGCGCAGCTCCGGCGCGCTGTACGGAGGCGTCCCCGTCGAGCCGTCGGGCGGATGCGTCGGCCGGCGCGTCAGCCCCAGGTCGCAGATTTTCGCGTGCCCGTCGTCCGTGATCTGGATCGCTTCGGGCTTCACGTCCCGGTGCATCACGCCCGCCCTGTGCGCGGCGTCCAGGGCGAGCGCGGCCTGCCGGGCGACCTCGAGCGCTCGCGCTTCCGCCATCGCGCCGCCGTCCTTGAGAAGCTCGACGATGCGCGGGCCCTGGACGAATTCGCTGATGAAGTGCCAGGTATCGCCGGTCTGCCGCATGTCGATGCATTGGACGATTCCGGGGTGGCTGACGCGGGCGGCCGCGCGCGAATCGCGGACGAGCCTGTCGGCGAACGCGGCATCCTTCATGAAGGCGGAGTCGAGCGACTTGATGGCGACCTCGCGATCCATGGCGATCTGCTTCGCGCGGAAGACGTGGCCGAGCCCGCCCTGGCCGAGGTATCCGGACACGTGGAATCCATCGATCGTCGGCGGGGTAACGCCGGGGGGCATCGCGCCCATGGGGGGCGCGACAATCGCGGTCTCGGAAGCGGGGCTGGTGAAGACGGCGGCGACCTCGGGGACGTTTCCCGCCGGCTGCCAGGCGTCCATTTCGGGCCGCCAGACGTAGGTGTTCGGCACGAGGATCGCCTGCTCCGCCATTCCGCGCATCGCCTTGTACTCGAACGGCCCCACCGGCCGGCCGTCGCGCACGATGAACCAGTCGTCGTGCTCCGGGAAACCGCGGTCGGCGGGAGGAATCGTCGACCTTGAAGCGTCGGCTCCCGGCGGCGGGTCGGTCGATTCGTCGGGCGTGGTCGAGGGCGGGACGTTTGCCGGGATCGACCCGGGCGCGATCACGGTTTCATCGGCGGGCTGAAAGAGCTCCTCGACGTCGCAGTGCGTGACGCGGTTCGGAGTGGCCAGCGGCTCTCCGCAGCTGCGGCATTTGAAAATCGGCCCTGCCAGGACTTTCGGGGCGTTGAAGAGAGCGTCGCACTTCTCGCAGCAGAGGATTTGCTTCTTCTGGTAGTCGAGGATGTGCGCGACCTGGTCGACGGAGATCAGCCCGCGCTCGACCAGGATCTTCCCGAGCCGCACTTTGCGCCCGAGACCTTCGAGCCGCGCCTGCTCGCGGACCGCGGCGTGCGCGTCGTCCGCGCGGACGAAGTGGAGCGCGATCGCCACCTTTCCGAAGAGCGAGTCCTGCTTGCGGATGAGCGTCGTCGAGTGGCGCTTCTGGAGGTTGCGTTCCTGCTCGGCGAGGAGCGTCTGGAGGTCGACGGAGATGATGAATCCGCGCGCGACGAGGACTTCGCCGAGCGGGCGCTTGGTCGCTTCCTGTTCGGCGACGGCGAAATCGAGCTGTTCGCGCGTCACCAGTCCATGAGCGAGGGCAAGCTTGCCCAGGAGGATTTCTTCGCTGCCGTGAGGAAACATGAGGGGAGGCGATTATAGGGGGGAGGTGGGAGGCTGGCGAAGGCTAAGGAGGCGGGCGGAGGCGGGCGGAAGCTGCGGAGGCTGGCGGAGGCTCAGGTCCGTGTTCCAGGCTCGGCTTCATATCCAGGGTTGTTAGCCTTCGCCCGCCTCCGCAGCTTCCGCAGCCTCCTCCCTCCCCTTCTTGCGCTCAAACCCTCCCCCAACCACAATCCTCTCTCCATGTTCATAGCCGCGATCGAAACCTCGGGCACGCGCGGCGGCGTTGCGCTCGCGGACGGCGACGAGCTTCTCGGCGAGGAGTCGTTCGAGGAAGGCATGGTGCACGGGCGCGCGCTCGTGCCGGCGCTCGACCGCATTCTCAGGAAGGCGGGGATCGCGCCGAAGGAACTGGGGCTCGTCGCCGTGGACGTCGGCCCCGGCTCGTACACAGGCGTGCGCGTCGGCGTCGCGGCTGCTCGCATGCTCGCTCTGGCCGTCGGCTGTCCGGTCGCTCCGGTCGTGTCCCTCGATGTGCTCGCGGAAAATGCCGAAGACCTCGAGGACTTCGTTTGCCCCGTCCTCGACGCGCGCTGGGAACAGGTCTACGCCGCGGCGTACCGGCGCGACTGGGTCTGGCTGCGCACCGACGGACCCGCCGCTTACAGGCCGGAGGAACTAGCGGCGCGGCTGGCGCCAGGGACCACGGTCTTTGGAAGCGGCGTCGACAAGTACCCCGAGGTGTTCGCGCGATTCCCGAAAGGGCCGGCGTCCTGGGGCGTGCCGAAAGCGGAAATCGTGGCTCGTCTTGGCTGGCAGGCCTTTCAGACGGGAGCCACCGACGAGTGCAACATCCTTCGGCCCCTGTACTTGCGCCCGACGGAGGCCGAAGTAAAATTCGGGGTCGTCGAAACTCCGCGCCCCCCTGCGTGTTAAGATCCTGACGCTGGATACGACACCGCAACCCTTTCGAGATCTCCACTCATGAAATTCGTCCTCGGCACCATCTTCGTCGCCCTCGCCGCGAGCCTCAGCTTCAGCGCCTGGGCCGTCTCCGACCTCCGCAGCCAGGTCCGCGATCTCGAGAACAGGATCTCCTCACTCAGCGATCACCCCGCGGCGCCGGCAGGCGACGCTGCTGGCGGCAACACCGCTTCCTCATCCCATTCAATGTCCAACCCGGCCTCCAGCGGCGGCACCGACTCCGTCACGCCGGCAGGCTCCGCTTCCGGAAGCGACTCGAGCGACCCCGGCGCCGCAGCCCGCAAGCCCGCGGCGGGAGGGACACCGGCGATCGGTTCCAGCGTGAATCCGGGCGCGTGGACGGAAGCGGACAAAGCGGCGTTTGAAGCGGAGGTCCTGGCGGTTCTGGAGAAGCAGGAGAAGGAGCGCGAAGCCAAGCGCGACGCGCGCCAGTCGGAATGGATGACGTCGCGGCTGAAGGAGCAACTCAAGCTGACGGACCAGCAGGCGGCGGAGATCGGGAAGATCGTGACCGCGACGCAGGCGGAGGTCGAGAAGATCCGCTCGACGATCACGCCGGAGAACCGGGATGAGATCCGCCCGCAGATCCAGGCGGTGCTCGCGACGGCGGACACGCAAGTGAAGGCCTACCTGACGGCCGAGCAGGTGACGGCCTATGACGAGATGAAGAAGAACGGCGGGCTCAACCTCGGTGGATGGGGCGGCGGCGGAGGGGGCGGCAGCAATGGCCGGCGCAGGCCGGGAGAAGGCGGCGGGACGCAGCCGCAGTAGGGCAGTCGGGAGTCGGGAGTATTGAGTGTTGAGTTAACGGCCAGGGCGACGATGCCCTGGCTTTTTTCATGCCCGAACTGGAGGGAGACTTCGAGTGCTCTGATTCCTGCCGACTACCCCCTGTTCACTTCTTTCCCTGGTTGGCTACGGCCTTCGCCGCGGCCTCGGCCGCCGCCGCATCGCCAAGGTAGCGGTGCGACTTCGGCTTGAGGTCGTCCCCCAGCTCGTAGAGCAGAGGGACGCCCGTCGGGATGTTCAGCTCCGTTATCGCCGCATCCGACACGCCGTCCAGGTACTTCACCAGCGCCCGAAGACTGTTCCCGTGAGCCGCAATCAGAACCCGCTTCCCCTCCTGGATCGCCGGCGCGATCACCTCGTGCCAGTGCGGCAGGAACCGCGCCACCGTGTCCTTCAGCGACTCCGTCTTCGGCAGCTCCGCCGGCTTCAGCCCCGCATACCTCGCGTCGCGCCCCGGAAACCGCGGATCGCTCTCCGCCAGCGCCGGCGGCGGAATGTCGTACGAACGCCGCCAGATCTTCACCTGCTCCTCGCCGTGCTTCGCCGCCGTCTCGGCCTTGTTCAGCCCCTGAAGAGCCCCGTAGTGCCGCTCGTTCAGGCGCCACGAGTTGTGCACCGGGATCCACATCAGGTCCATCTCCTCCAGCGCGATCCACAGCGTCTGGATCGCCCGCGACAGCACCGACGTGTACGCGACGTCGAATACGAAGCCCTCCTTCTTCATCAGCTTCCCCGCCGCATGCGCCTCCTCGACACCCTTCACCGAAAGCCTCACGTCGGTCCAGCCCGTGAAGCGGTTTTCGCGGTTCCAGTCTGATTCCCCGTGGCGGAGCAGCATCAGGCGCGGCATGGTCCCCCTCCAAAGTGACGGCACGAATCCAATTACCGCGCTTCCATCGCCTTCAGCGCGTCCTCGGCCTCCTTCACGAGCGGCGCCGCCTGTTCGTTCCCCGCGAACTGCGTCGTCACCTTCTTCAGGTATTCCTTCGCGACCTCCGGCTGCCCCTTTTCGCTGTAAGCGCTGCTCAAATTCAGCAACGCCGCCGCCTGCCAGTACGGATTCCCCGCGAACTTTTCCACCGCACGCTCGTAGTGGCCCTTGCCTGCGTTCAGGTCCGTCCCGATCACCGACATCGCGAGGTAGAACTCCGCGTAAGGCACCTGCTTCGAATCCGGGAATTCCTGCAGGACGCGGTCATAGAACCCCGCGGCCGCCGCCATGTCCCCCACGCGCAGCTGGTTCCCGCCGAGCGACAGCAACGCCTCCGACGCGTGCGGGTCGGTCGGGAAGCGCTTCAGAAATTCCCTCAGCAGCGCGTCCGACTTCCCCGTGAGCCGGTCCTGAAGCGCCATCTGGGCTTTCTGCCAGAGCTGTTCTGCCGGAAGCCCTGCGACTTCTTCGATCGCCGCGCCCTCGGCGGCGCGGTTCAGCTCGCGGACGCGATCCTCAAGCCGCGCGACCTGTTCCTCAAGCTTGCGGAGGCGCGGATCGGGAGAAGGGGCGCCCGAGGGCTGGCCGGGAGCGGGAGGCGCGACCGGCGTCTCGCGCGTCCCCGGCGCCTTCGTCTCCGGCGGCTCTTTCGGGACAGCGCCGGCCCGCGCCTCCTCCATCGTCGCGACACGTTTCTCGAGCTCTTCGCGCCGTTTCGCCTCGCGCGAAAGCGAAATCGCCGCGAACACCGCGACGGCGAGGGAGATGGCGACGGCGGCGAGCGCGGGTTTCATGGGCGAGAGTATAGCGGACGGCGAGTTGCGAGTTGCGAGTTACGGGTTGCGCTCGCAACTCGCAACTTGTTCGTTCGAAAAGCGATGCCACTTCGCATGCTCGCGCGCGCTTGACACGTAAACGCGGCGTACCCGTTTGCCCAGGCCGCACGTGATCTCGAGCGGAATCGTCTGGGCGAGCTGCGCGAGGTGCGTGACTTTGATTTCGCGCTCGCCTTGTTTTCCGATCAGGACGACCTCGTCGCCGACGTGAACGCCGGGGATGTGCCCGACATCCACGGTCAGATAGTCCATCGTCACGGTCCCGATCACCGGCGCCAGTTCGCCGCGCACCAGCACCGCGCTCCGGTTCGACAGCGCGTACGGATAGCCGTCGTTGTAGCCGATAACCGATCGTCGCCCCCGCCCGCACGCCCTTGAGGAACGCCACCTGCGTCCGAAGCGACAGCACCGGCCGCACCAGCACGTCGTGCACCCGGAACATCCCCGGGTCGATCCCGTACACCGCGATCCCCGGCCGGATCATGTTCCCCGGCACCGGCGACAGCCCGATCGCTCCGGAATTGGCCAGGTGGCGAAGCGGCGGGCGGATTCCGGCTTGCTCGAGGGAAGCGGCGACCGCGTCGAACCGCGCGATCTGCTCCTTGGTCGCTTCCAGCGAGTGCTCGTCCATCCCATAGGACGACGAGAAGTGGGTCGAGAGCCCTTCAAGCTCGAGATTCGGGTCGGAGACGATTCGCTGCGCAATTTCGAGCGCGCGCACGGTCGAAGCGCCAAGCCGGCCCATTCCGGTGTCGAGCTTGAGGTGGACCTTCTGCCGCTTCCCCTGCCGCCGGGCTTCCTCCGCGATCCGCGGCACCATCCCGGCGGAGTGGATCGTCGGCGTGATGTCGTAGGAGACGACCCAGCCGATTTCTTCCTCGATGACGGCGCCCAGGACCAGGATCGGCGCAAGGATGCCTGCCTCGCGGAGTTCGAGGGCCTCGGTCGAATCGCCGACGCCGATCATCGAGGCGCCGGCCTCGATCGCGACGCGGGCGCAGGGCGCCGCGCCATGCCCGTACGCGTCCGCCTTCACGACCGACAACAGCGCCACATCCGGCCCCGCGTGGGCCCGGACGACGCGGACGTTTTCGGCGAGGGCGTCGAGGTCGATCTCGGCCCAGACGCGGTGTTTCTTCATCGCAGAGAGAAGATCGGCGTTCGCCAAGCTTGAGCTTGAATCCGGCCGGCCTCGCGGATGTGCGGTAACATGCGCGCGTGATCACCATCGACGACATTGCCGCGCATCACCACGCGGACGCGACGGGATTCAGCCGCCACTACCTGACGCTGTACTCGATCGTCCTCGGCATGGAAGCGAAGGAAGTCTTCGAATTCGGCTGCGGCGCTTCGACCAAGGCGATTCTCGCCGCGCTCGAGCGGACGGGCGGCAAGCTGGTCACGAACGACGCCCGCACGCTGGAGGAAACCGGAAACACGTGGGAGCAGCTGGGGGGGCATCGGGACGCCGGCCGGTTCGAGTACATCCACGGCAAGTCGGGAACCGCCTACGCGCGGATCCGGGAAGGGAGGGATCATCCTGGTGCACGACACCGAACACCTGCCGACGTTTCACCTCAAGCTCGCGGTCTGGCTCGGCATGTTCGGCCGCCGGCACGACGTCCTGACGCTTCCGTACGGGTACGGACTGACGATCATCCGGATTCTCGGAAACCGGGGGCTCGGGAAGGTCGCGCTGGCGTGGAAGAAGCGGAAGGGCGACGCGATCCCGGGCTGAGGGCCCTACTTCACCTCGTAATTCACCATCACTTCGAACGCGGAGCCTTCGCCCGCGATCTTCCCCACCACCTCGCCCTTCTCGTCCTTCACTTTTCCCTCCAGCGTCTTCGCTTCGCCCGAGATCGCGAGCGACACCGGATGACCGGTCGCCAGATCCCACTTCAGCTCGCCCTTCACGTCGAACTGAACGCGGAAGTCCTGCCGGCTGTCGACGGCAATGGAGCCGGCGAGGGTCAGGGTGGCGACGCGCGATCCTTCTTTTTCGGCGACGCCGGCGAAGGTGACCTTGATTTCGGAAGTGTCGGCAGGCTCTTCGCGCGCGCCCCTGACGAGGACGCGGGCGAGGGCCGCGGCGGGGACGGTCCAGGAATCGCCGGGGGACTTCGACGCGGCGGGCAGCAGGGCGCGCCAGGCGGCGGGCTCGCGCGCC
>WSZJ01000087.1:0-17124 GCA_009773755.1 Planctomycetota bacterium
AGGTTGGAGGCGCTCGGAGCGGAGCGGCGTGGGAGCGGGGCCGCGGCCGTTTGCGGCCCCGCTCCCCGACGCGCAGCGGAAGAGCGCCTCCAACCTCAAGCGCGTCCGCGATGGGCAGAGAGGGATTCGAACCCCCGAAGGCATAGCCACCAGATTTACAGTCTGGCCCCTTTAGCCACTTGGGTATCTGCCCTCGAATTCGAGTGGTGAGGTGGTCGAAACGCTGCGGGTGGGGCCGGATCTCCGCGCCAAATTCGGCGCTCCGTCCCGGCCCCACCCTCCGCGTTTCGACCACCTCGCCACTCGAATTCGAAGAAAACGGCGACGACAATTGTCAAAACCGGCATTTCGTTCGAATCGAGGTGAGGGAGTCGTGTGGGGGCGGAGTCGGACGGCGCCAGTGGCCTGACTCCGCGGCCGTCAGCCCCACCCGCCGCCCGACGCAGCCTCCACCGACTCCCTCACCTCGATTCGAAGCTGGGCGCGGGACTTGAACCCGCAACCTCGTGTTTACAAAACACGGGCTCTGCCGATTGAGCTAGCCCAGCGGGCGGCGCGAATACTAGTCGCCCGGCGCACGCGTCGCAAGATTGTATCGTCCGGCCGCGAGCGAGAGTTCGGAGATTCCCTCCTTCCACTCAATGCGTCTTCCGCGAAATCGCGGTATGTCCGCCAGCACGGCGGAGACCTTCGGCGAAGCGCTCCACATCGGCCCTCGTCAGGTCGAACCGCACTCGCAGAGGTGCTGTCACCGCCGCCAGGCGCTCTTCTACTCCCGACCTCGTCGCTCCGGCAGGTTCGCCCAGCTCGCCAAGGCAAGTGAAGAGCACCCGCCCGCCCTGGACAAAAATCGTGAGCGGGTCCGGTGGGAACGGACCCGGGACGTCCAGTCCAAGGGCTTCGAATCGACCGAAAGAACGGCCCAGCTGTTCGAGGGCATTGCCGAATTCGGGACGGCCGCGATGGCTGCCGAGGTAATCAGGAAGATCGCGCCCCAGGCCGGCGAAGGCGATCCAGCCGGAACCGTAGGAGAGAGGAGGGAGGACGGGAAGCGCGGCGCGGAGGCAGGCGTTGGCCGCGCGCCAGAGGCCGGCCTCAGTCCCGGCCTGAACCCGGACAATCCGGGCGCCGCTGGGAGCGAGGGCAAAGGGCTCGCCGAAAAGACCCGGGGCGACCTGCGCAAGCCCGCGCGCCTGGTCTTCATTCAGCCCGTCGCCCAACTCGCGGCCGATCTTCTTCCGGAAGTAGCCGGTTTCGATCCGACCGATGTTGCGCGATTCCTCCGTCGCGTGGCGCGAGCCGCGCGACAGGTCGCGCAGCAGAACCTTGCGATGTTCGGAAAGGAGGGCGGACGCGGTCCCCTTCAGGTGCATCGAAGGCGCGCCCTCGCAGTAGCCCGCGAGGAATCGAAGCCGGTCCGTCATGGAGGCGGCGTCGAAGCGGTTCATTTTCGCCAGCAGCCACACTCGACGGGCGAGATCCGGCGGCGAAAACGTCGCGCGCTCGAAGTCGACGATGACGAACTGCGGCTGCCCGTCGGGAGTGACTCGAAACATCACATTGTTCGGGTCGAAGTCGTCCTGGTCGAGACCGAGGTCGTGCACGCGCCGGGCGAATCGGCCGTACGCTCGCACCAGGCGCTTCCGCGGCTCCCCTGTCGAGGGGATTTCGTGACGTTGCCCGCGGAGGTACTTGTCGGCGGGTATGAGTTCGTTGAGCTCCGGGAAACCGATCCAGGAATCCTGCCCGCGCTCGCCGAAGAACGCGGGCGCGATCGTCGGGATGCCCCGCTTCAGCGCCTCCAGCACGAGTTCGTATTCCTCGAGCGCCGCGGAGCCTCGCCAGAAGTTCTTGATCGAATCGATGAACGAGCGTCCGCGGTAGTGCTTTACCAGATAGGGGCGCCCGCTCGCCGACCGGATGCGGAAGAGGCGTTTGATTCTGACTTCCTTGAGCAGGTCGCCGATTCCGTCCGCAACCTTCTGCAGGAACGCCGGCTGCGCGGCCTCGGGGTCGGCGGGGTCGACGGTCCATCGCGCGCCGGCGACATCGAGGTCGAGCCGGCCGCTCATCGGGGCGCCTCCGGCAGGTCGGGGGGCTGCAGGCCGATGGAGCGCGGGCAGCCGAGGAGCTGCCAGCCGAACAGGCCGGCGTGGATCGCGCAGCGGCGTCGAAGCGACGGGACGAGGCCGAGGGTGAGGATCATTCCGATGCCGCAGAATAGGGCGTTAACGGCGGATTTCAAGAAACGCGCGGCGTGCAGAACGAGCCACGCGGTGGCGCCGGAATTCTTGCGGAAATAGACGAAGAGGGAACGGAGGTACTCGATGCGGGCGAGCACGGGTCTCCGCGCTTTGGACTTTCCCTGCAGGTGAACGACTCGCGACGACGGGACGTGCACGACCCGCAGCCCCGCGCGCTTCATGCGCAGGCACCAGTCGGTTTCCTCGAGGAAAACGAAGAAACGCTCGTCGAGGACGCCGACGCGGTCGATCGTGGCGCGGCGGACCGCGAGGCACGCGCCGATGACGCTGTCGACGTCGGTGACGGCGTCGAGGGCCAGTCGCTTGCCCGGGAAGCGGCCCGGAAACAGGGTGCGGAGGAGCCACTTGTTGAGGCACTCGGAGGCGAGCGAGGGGAAGCTGTCGAAAGAGTGCTGGCGGTCGCCGTCCTCGTCGAGGAGTTGCGCGCCGGCGATCCCAACGTCTGGATCGGCGTCCATCGCGCGGAGCAGTTCGTCGATCGCGCCGTCCGTCAGCGTTGCGTCGGGATTCAGGAGCACGACGACGGGCCGCTTCGACACAGCGATCCCCTGGTTCACGGCTCGCGCGAAGCCGCGATTCGACGGGTTCTCGACGAGCGCCGCTTCGGGGAATCGCTCACGCACCATGGCCGCCGACCCGTCTGCGCTCCGGTTGTCGACGACCACGATCTCCGCGCCCGCCGCCTTTGACCGCACGCTCGCGAGGCACGCTTCCAGAAGCTCGCGTGTGTTCCACGAGACCACGATGACTGAGCAGTCCCGGCTATCCATTCGGGGCGGGGGACTCCAGCGCCCGCTGGTAGGCCTCGAGCGTTTCGGCGGCCATGCGCTCGGCGGTGAAGTTCTGCTCGACGTGCAGGCGGGCGGCGTGGCCGATACGGCGGGCCTTGTCGCGGTCCTTGAGCAGGGTGCAGACGGCCTCGGCGAAGGCGGGGGGATCGTTCTTGGGGCGCAGGAAGCCGGTCTCGTCCTCCTTGATGACGTAGAAGACGCCGCCGACGCTGCTGGCGACGACGGGCTTGCCGCAAGCCATCGCCTCGAGGACGGTGTTGCCGAGTCCGATCTGGAGGAAGGGCATCAGGAAGACGTCGACGCCCGAGAGGACGGTGAAATAGTTGTCCGGGTCGGCGTGGAACGTGACGTTCTTGCGGATCCCGAGCTCCTCGGTTTTCTTGCGCAGCCGGTCCTCCTCGGGCCCCTCGCCGATGACGAGGAACTGCGCCTCCGGGTGCGACGCCAGGATGATCTTCGCGGCCTCGAGGAACGTGTCGTGCCCGCGAACGGTTTCCAGCGGCCCGAGAATCCCGATCACCGGCGCGCCCTCGGACGCGAACGGCGGCGTCTCCTTCAGCCGCTTCACGTCCACCCCCGGCATCACCACGCGGATCAGGTCCTTCTTCACGCGGGTCTCGTTCACGAGGCTCTCACGCACCGACTCGCTCGCCACCAGCACACCGCGCAGGTATTTCGAGCTCGTCGCCATCCGTGCATCTTCCAGCGGCGAATGCACGCTGATGAAGTACGGGATGCCGACGGCCTTGGCGACGGAAGCGCCGGTTGAGGCGGCGGCCGGGCTCATGACGTGGAGCAGGGTCGGCGGTTTTTCGCGGACTTTGCGTGCGATTTTCCGGGTGATGAACAGATCGGTCGAGTCGCCCAGCCCGGGGAACACGACTACCGGTACTCCCGCGCGCTCGAAATCCGGCAGCAGCCTTCCGCCGCCGCAAATCAGTCTCACCCCGTGCCCGCGCGCCGTCAGCTGCGACGCCAGGTTGAGCGTGTAGATCGTCGAGCCTCGCACGTCCAGCTTGCGGGTGAGAAGGGCGATTTCCATCAGGCCTCGCCCCCATCAGGGCAATGCGAACCCCCCGTCCGCCGCAATGGCGGAATCGCCCAGGCCGCTCGAATACGTGACTGCATCCCAAGGTCCGCGCGGCGGCGAATGCCGGCCGCGAATCGGTCCTATTCCTTCTTCCCCGAGGGGGCCTCTTCGGTCTTCCCGGCCGCGTCTTCGCTCTTTTTCTCGCCCTCGGCCTCCTTTACGCCTTCCGACATCCCCTTCTTGAACTCGTTGATGCTCTTCCCCATGCTCCGGGCGAGTTGCGGGAGCTTGGCGGCGCCGAAGAGCAGCACGGCGAGCCCGAAGATGACGATCATCTCCGTGCTCCCCAGGCCCATCAGTGCGACATTCGTGATCATCGGATCAAGCTAACCCAGGCCTCGGGTCTCGTCGAGAGGAATCCGGGCGGCGCTTGCCCGGTGCGGCCGTTCGGAGGATACTTGTTCGCGTGAGGACATTTCTGGCGCTGTTGTGCGCGTTCGCATGGCCGCTCGCGGCTGTTGCGGAGCCTCCGGGCGACCCCACGGGGGAAAAGTGGGCGCACGACCTGACGGATCCGAGGGTGAAGGGATTCTCGACTTCGGTGGAGCTGCAGATCCACCGCGACAAGCTCCTGCTGGACGTGTGGATGCAGTTTACGGACCTGTCTGCGATCCAGTGGCGGCAGGTCGCGGACGCATCGCAGGACATGACGATCTCGGATGACGAGGTCGAGAGCATTCGCGCGGGAACCAGGGCGATCCTTCTCGAGTACGGCGTCCTCCTCGAAGTCGCGGGCAGGGACGGCAAGTCCGTGGTGCGATCGCTGAAGCTCGAGAAAGAACTGGTCGACCTCGGGAACGACCGCAAGACCGGCGACGGACGGGTGAAGTTGAATTTCCAGTGGACCGTAAAGGATTTCGTGCCGGAGCCAGGCGTCCGCCATGAAGCGGTCCTGACGTTCACGAATCCTTTCGAGGAGGCGACGCGGCTGGTCGGACGCGTCATCAGGGAGGGCAATACCGCGATCGGCCAGCCCAAAGGGGCCAGCGAGACCTTCGAGTCGGTCGGCGCCGGGCGCGATGCGCCGATGGCAAAGTTCGGGTTCATCCTGGCGCTGTGGTTCGAGGTCCCCGCCAGGCTGGAGCGCCCCGGAGACTTCTTTACGACCGATGGGAAGTGGGTGGACATGTCCACCGGGCAACTTGCCGACAGGCCGCCGCCGAGAGGCTGGTTCGAAAAGCTGAACCGGGCGTGGGACGACAGGATCCGGGGGTTCATCAAGGGAAGCGCGTCCCCGCCGATCGGTCTCGCGCTTCTCATGCTCGCCATCGCGTTCGGTTACGGCGCGGCGCACGCCATAGGCCCGGGGCACGGGAAGACGCTCGTCGCGGCGTACCTCGTCGGGTCGCACGGGAAACTGAGCCATGCCTTCCTGCTGGGGCTGGTGGTCACCGTTTCTCACGTAGGCGTCGTCATCGCCTTCGGGCTCGTCATGCTCTTTGCGAAGATCAGCGACGTCAGCGTGGCGAGGTGGATTTCACTCTTCAGCGGCATCACGATCATCGGAATGGGCACCTGGCTCTTCTACTCGCGGTGGCGTTTCGGGCTGGGGCACGCCCACGGGCCGGGGGGACACACGCACCTCCCGGGGCACGGCCATAGCCACGAGGCCGATCACCTGCACGGAGTGATCCACGCGCACGATCACGATCATTCGCACGGGCATTCGCATGATCACGATCACGAACACGGGCACTCGCACGGCCACGATCACTCCCACCACGCCGTCGCCGTGGAAGCCCCGGCGGTCGATGCCGCCGCCGGTGATGAAATCGTGACTCTTCAGCCCCTCGAAGCGCCCAAAGTCAAGGCGTGGGACCTCATCACGACGGGCATTCTTGGCGGCATGGTCCCCTGCCCCGCGGGCATCCTGATACTGGTTCTCTCTCTTTCCGTGCAGCGGGTCGGCTGGGGACTGATCCTCCTTGCCGCGTTTTCGCTCGGGCTCGGCGGGGTCCTCACCGTGATCGGAATCCTGCTGATCACCGCCAAGCGCTACATGGCGGCGCGGATGGAAGCCAGCGGCCCATGGCTGCGGAGGCTCGCGGTCGCGTCGAGCGCGCTGATCGTCGTGATCGGAGTCCTGCTGACGCTGGAGGCGATCCGCGGCCTGCGGGCCTAAGTAGCTCCACGTTGATTCCTTGCCATCCATCCGCGCGTCTTTCGCCGTCCCGCGGCGTCGTCGATCCTCACTGGAGATCCGTTCCGCTCCAGTTCCGGTCTCCTCCTTGCGGGCCGGCGAAATCCGCAGCGGCTGAATGGCAAGGAATCAACGTGGAGCTACTTAGCGCCAATAAAAAGGACCCGCGTTTCCGCAGGTCCTTGTCGTTTCTCCCGACTCCCGACCCCCGTCTCCCGACCAGCCTCAGGCGCTCGCCCGCTTGCTCAACGTCAGGATATTCCCGCCCTTCGGATGCGCTTTCAGGTCGAACACGTCCATCGACTGGCGCGTGACGCTGAAGACCGACTTCCCGCTCGCGTCGCGCATGTCCGCTTCGATCTTCTTGCCGTAGTCGCTGAACTTGATCGAAACCTCGTTGTCGCTCGCGACCATCAGCACCTGGTAGGTCGCCTGCTCGTTCGAGGCGTAGGCTTTGTCGCAGATCGTCGAAGCGGATTCCCTGACGCTCGCTTCCATCGACTTCGCCAGACCTTCGTTGAACCCGGCGCGCTTCGCCAGCAGTCCCGCCATCGTGACGAGTCCCTCGGTGCATTCCGTCGAGCAAGTGAGCGTCATCTGGATCGGCGTGAGGCGGCGGCGCGGAAGGAAGTTCGCTTTGCCGTCGCGAGTGTAAGTGAAGATCGCGGAGCAGCGCGGGCACTTGTAATTGCCGGGCTCCGGGACGATGAGAGTGGCCTTGCAGGAAGCGCACTCGAGCTGCTGGCCAGAGACGGAGACTTCTTCGCCGACCGGTACGGGGGCAAAAGACTGGGTGCCTCCGCGGGCCAGGCTGGCGGGCTGCGGCTGCGACGGAGGCGGAGGGGCGGTGGCGGTCGCGACGCTGGCCGGGGCGGCGGCTTCGACTTCTTTCTTGCCAGCTCCGGTCACGGAAGCGACGGCGTCGTTGCGGCTGCCGAAGATTTTGAAGAACGCGTTGAGGCCGAGCATATCGAACACGACTTTGACCTTCGGGTGCAGCTTGACGAGGGCGATGCCGCCGCCGCGCGGATCGAGGGAGTCGGCAAGGTTGACGAGGAAGCCGAGGCCCGTTGAATTCACGTACTTGATATTTTCCATGTCGAGAACGAACTTGATGACGCCGTCGTCCTTGACGCGGTTCATCTGCTCCTGGAATGACGGCACGGTCTTCGCGTCGATCGAGCCGGACAGGATGATGACGGCGGCCTGCTGGTTGACCTTCTGCACGTCCCAGGTGAGATCCGGCATGCATCCTCCAGTTGTCGGACGCCAGGAAGCTGGTCCAACGGCCGGGAAGGGGGCGCGCCCCACCCGGTCTGGCGTCCGCCGTTCACCCCGGCCAAAGGCGCGGCACGGCACGACGCCATCGAAATGCTAGCAGCGGCGGGAGGGTCGGGTCAAGTTTGCGAGAAAAGTGAAGGGGCCCGGCAGTGGCGGCACGCTTCGTGGAACCCGTTTCGCCTGCCCGCGCCTCCTCAATTCTTATTTGAATTGGATGCTCCGCGACCTTCCCCTTATAATCCAACTCTCAACAGAACCCTCTCCCGGAGTTGCTCATGGCCGGTGAAGACCTTCAGCGCGTCGGCGAGATCCTGATCGAAGAAGGGTCCGTTCTTGCCGAGGACGTAGCCCGCGCGGGAGACGAGCGGAAGGGCTCGCCGATCCTGGCTGCGCTTGTCGGCGCCGGGGCGCCCGCGAGGGGCGAGCTCGCGCGGTTCCTGGCGGCGACGTACCAGATTCCGCACGTGTCGATCGCCTCTCTGAACATCGCGGGGGACGTGATCGCCTGCGTGTCGAAGGATCTCGCGGAAAAGCACGAAATCGTGCCGGTGGAGAAGGCCGCGGGGATTGTTTTCATCGCCAAAGCCAACTTCTTCAACCGCGCGGCGGTCGTTGACGTGCGCCGGTCGACCGGATTGAAGGTGAAGGTTGTCGTGGCCCCCGAGGCTGAGATTCAGGCCGCCCTCAAGAAATACTACGGCATTTCCACCGGCGCCGGGGTCGAGGTTGCCGCGCCTGTCGGCGAGGTGCCGCAGGACCTGGTACGGAGCACGGGCAACACCAAGCGCTACACCGCTCCGCCCGGGCGCACCGCGGCGCTGGCACCGACGGACCGGATCTCGCTCCTGTTCACGGAAGACTGGGCGCCGTCCAGGAAGAACGGTCAGAGCCACACGACCCCGATGAAGGCCCTGCCGATCACCCCCGAGGACTACCAGGTCGCCGAGCGCGCACTTCGAATCGACCACATCCGGTCATGGGAACGCCAGTACACCGGCTCGGACCCGATCCCGGCGATGCGAATGTCGAAGTAAGGCGCGTGCGAGCAGCCCGGAATCCGCGCCGGAGAGTGGAATTGTCCCGTGCCTGATTTCTCCCGAACCACCAAGGTCGCCGCCTGCCTGGGATTCCTCGTCCCCGGCATCGGTCATGTCATGCTCGGCCGGATCGGCCGCGGCCTCTGGTTCTTCGTGTGGTTCGCGTTCTTCGCGAACGCCACCGCGGTCTCCCCCATCCTGGGCACGCTGGGCACCCGCGTGGACCAGCGCGGCTGCGCCGTCGCCGCCGGAGTCATCTGGCTTTACGCCACCCTCGATCTCCTCCGCATCCTCGTCTGGCGGCGCCGCAAGGCCCTCGATGAGCGAAAACGCGAGCGCTTCCTCAGCGCCTTCGGCTACTACCTCCGCGGCGAATACCCCCGCGCACGCATAAAGCTGCGCTCCGTCCTCAAGCTCGACCGCGACGATCCCGACGCACACTTCCACATCGGCATGACCTACAAGCGCGAAGGCATGCCGCGCCTCGCGAAAAGACACTTCCGCAAGGCGCTCGTGCTCGATCCGTGGAGGAAATGGGAAACGGACGTCAAGCGCGAACTGAAAAACGCCTGACTCCGCGGATTTGCAACTCCGGCGAAAAGCGGATGTACTGGGGACGCATGAGCGACGAATGCGATGCGACAGGCAAAGGACCGCGGGAATTCTGCGGGCTGTTCGGGATCTACGGACACCCGGAAGCGGTGCACAAGACCTACTACGGGCTGTATTCGCTTCAGCATCGCGGCCAGGAAAGCGCCGGGATCTGCTCGACGAACGGCGGAAACCTGCTGGCGCACCGCGAGATGGGGCAGGTCGGGGACATTTTTACGGACGAAGTGCTCGCTTCGCTCCGCAATCCCATCGCGATCGGGCACGTCCGCTACAGCACGACGGGGTCGAGCACGATCCAGAACGCGCAGCCGCTTCTCTTTAACTACGCCGCGGGGCCGCTGGCGATCGCGCACAACGGAAACCTGGTGAACAGCGGGCAGCTCCGGCGGGAGTTCGAATCCCGCGGGTCGATCTTCCAGACGTCGACCGACAGCGAGACGATCATGCACCTGCTGGCGCAGCCGTGGGACGGGCCGGAGGACGAGCGGATGATCCGGGCCCTCCGGCAGCTTCGCGGCGCGTTCTCGCTTCTGATTCTCGCGCAGAACCGGCTCTACGCGATCCGCGACCGGCACGCGTTCCGTCCGCTGTGTATCGGGGTGCTCGACGGCACGCCGGTGGTGGCGAGCGAGACGTGCGCGCTGGACATCGTCGGCGCGAAGTACGTGCGGGACGTGAAGGCCGGGGAGGTCGTCGAGTTCTCCTCGAAGGGCGAGAGGTCGTTCTTCTTCCACGAGAAGCCCGAGATTCCGGCTCACTGCATCTTCGAGCACGTCTATTTCGCGCGTCCCGACTCGCGCGTCTTCGGCGACAACGTGCACGGCGTGCGCATGAATCTCGGGAGGGCGCTCGCGAAGGAGCACCCGGCGCAGGCCGACATCGTCGTGCCGATCCCCGACAGCGGAAACGACGCCGCGCTCGGCTACTCGCACGCGTCGGGAATTCAGCTCGACCACGGCTTCGTCCGCAACCACTACATCGGGCGCACCTTTATCGCCCCCACGCAGGGCGCGCGCATTTCCGGGGTCGGGCTCAAGCTCAACGTGATCGCGGACGTCGTGCGGGGGAAGCGCGTCGTGGTCGTCGACGACTCGATCATCCGGGGGACGACCAGCCGCGGCCGCGTCAAGATGCTGCGGCAGGCCGGGGCGAAGGAAGTCCACATGCGCATCTCCTGCCCGCCGATCGCGCATCCGTGCTTCTACGGGATCGACTTCCCGAATCCGGAAGAACTGGTCGCCGCGCGCATGAGCGTCAACGAGATCCGCAGCCATCTTGACCTGGATTCGCTCGGGTACCTGTCGCTCGAAGGACTGCTCGCCTCCGTCTCGAACCCGAAGGAGCATTACTGCACCGCGTGCTACAACGGCGACTACCGCGTTCCTGTGAATGAGAAGTTCGAGAAGCTGCAACATGAGCAGAAATGCTGAGGCAGGAGGTAGCTGGTAGGGGGTAGTGGGTCGTAACGGCCTGCCGATCGATAGCATCTTCCTTTCCTGCCCCCTACCTCCTACCCACTACCCACTCCAAGGGGTAGCATCCCGCCCCTTCATCCACGAGGACCCTCCGCTCCATGGCCCGCATGACCTACAAAGACGCAGGCGTCGACACCGTCGCCAAGGACCGCTTCATTGACAAGCTCTTCGGCCTCATGCGCCGTACTTACAACCCGCGCGTCATCGAGAACGACTGGGGGTACGCAGGCTTCTTCGCGCTCAACGGTCCCGCCAACCTCTTCAAGAAGCAGTACAAGGACCCGATCCTCGTAAGTTGCGCCGACGGCGTGGGGACGAAGCTCAAGATCGCGCAGCAGACGGGAAAACACGACACCGTCGGCATCGACCTGGTCGCGATGAGCGTGAACGACCTGATCGTCTCCGGCGCCGAACCGCTCTTCTTCCTCGACTACATCGCCGTCGGACCGATGGACGAAAACATGATGCTGGATGTGGTGAAGGGACTCGTGCGCGGCTGCGAGCTCTCGGACTGCGTGCTGCTGGGGGGCGAGACGGCGCAGCACCCGGACGACTACGGCGCCGGCGAGTACGAGATGGGAGGGTTCTGCACGGGGATCGTGGAGCGGGAACGCATCATCGACGGGAAGTCGGTGTGCGTGGGCGACGCGGTGATCGGCGTCGCATCGAGCGGACTGCACTCGAACGGTTTCACGCTCGTGCGAAAGGTGCTGCTCGAGGAAGCGGGGCTGAAGCTGGGCGACCGGATAGACGGGCTGCGAGGGACGCTCGGCGAAGAATTGCTGACGCCCACCCGGATATACGTGAGGGCGATGAAGCACGTGCTCGCGCCGTATCGAACCAAGAAGGTGGTGAAGGCGATTGCGCACATCACGGGGGGCGGGATCGTCGAGAACGTCCCGCGCGTCATCCCGCCCGACGTCGACGTGGAAATCAGGATCGGCGAGGTCCCCGTCCCGCGTATCTTCAGTTTCCTCCAGGAAAAGGGCGGCATTCCCGACGACGAAATGGTCCGGGTCTTCAACATGGGGCTCGGCCTGGTCATGATCGTCGACCCGTTCTACGCCAAAGCGGTGGTCCGCCGTCTGCAGGAAGCGGGCGAAGTGGCCGCCATCGTGGGAACGGTCAAGCGAGGGAAACGGGAAGTGGCGATCAAGTGGAAATAGGGCGCCCGGATACATCCTGCATTTGAATTGGGGTTGGAGTTGGAGTTGTGATTTGGAGTTGTCCTGGTACTTCTTGCCTCCGAGCCCCGGCCTTCCCCCATCATCCCTCTGGCCCAACCCTCCCCTCCCCGCTACAATCCCCCCTTCGCCCGAAGCCCGACCCTTGTCCCCGGGGGGACACACGCGGCCCGCGCCGCGACTTGGAGGATCGCCCGTGAAGAAGCTCTCTGCCCTCATTCTCGCCCTCTCCGCCTCAGGCTGCGCAACACCCGGCGACGTCGAAAAGGTCGCCGCGGGCGTCGACAACGTCGCCGAGCGGCAGGTCGCTTCCGACAAGACCGTGCGCGAGATGATCGCGCATGTCGCCGAGCTCAAGCGGGAGATCGATTCGCTGGACCACCTCATGACGAGCATGCGGAAGAGGATTGACGCTCTCTCTCCTCCGTCACGGCCGCTGAGCGGAGAGGACCTGGAAAGACTGCTCGCGGGCGCGCCGATGGACCCCGTGGTCCGGGCGAACCTCGATGCCTACCTCAAGGTGCTTCACGAAGTGAAGCCCGAGAAGGCAATCGAGGATGCGTTGACCATTCCCGCCGACAAGCTGCTTCCCTACCTCGTGCTCATCGTGCGAAAGCTGCAGTCCCCTGCCCGGCCGAACGCGATCCTCGTTCTTTCGAAGGCAAAGCCCGCCGACGCCGCCCCCATCCTGGAGCCCTACCTCAGCGACGGCAGCGTTCGCGGCGAGCTGTTGAATATCATGGCGGAATGGGAAGCGCACGACGCGACCCGTCAGGCGCTTCTCAAGCACGCGAACGAAGGAACCGAGTCGTGGCGGGTGATGCTGGCGGACGCGCTGACGAAAGCCCGGAGCCGCGAGGGCGTGAAAACGCTGATCGACTTCCTGTACAGCGAGGAACCGACGATCCGCTCGATCGCGATCGAGGGGCTGAAATGGGGAACGGGATTCGACATGGGTTACAAGATGTACGCGGGGAAAGAGGATCGCTGGGCGGTCGCCGACAAGTGGAAGGCCTGGTGGAAAGAGAACGAGGCGAAGTTTGAGTTCCCGAAGCACTGAGGTCCGTGTGAAGATCCTCTCACGTCCCGGCTGCCCGCTATGCGACGAGATGAAAGGGGCGGCCGAAGTGTTCCTGATGTGGTACGGGTTCGAGATCGAGGTGGTAAACGTGCTGGACGACGCTTCGCTGGCGGCCGAATACTCGGAGTCGGTCCCGCAGGCGTTCGTCGACGGGAAGCTGGCGTGCAAATTCCGGATGGAGCCCGCGCGATTTGCGCGGATGCTCGAGGAAGCGGGGGCCGGGAGGCCGCGTGACTGAGGAAAGCCTGGCTGCGGGACAGGCGCCGGCGGGGCTGCCGGGGGCGACGCCCCAGGCTGCGGACGACCGCACCGATCCGATGGTGCACTACTCCTACCTGGCGCTCGCGATGCTGCTTTACGGCACCCTCGCGGGGTGGAGCCTTCACCACGTCAATGCGCTCGCGAGGCCGCTCGAGATCGGGCGCCACGCGATTCCCGCGTTTTCGAAGCCGCTCTTCGGAGCGGTGACAACGCTCGGCGCACTGCTCTTTCTCCCCCTCGGCGCCCTGGTGCTCGCCGAAATCGTGATGCCGCGGCGCCTGACGCGCGTGTGGCTGCTCTTTACGCTCGCGCTGGTGCTGCTCGGCTTCTACGTCGCAATCGCGCTCTGGCTCCCGGCTCGGGGGGCGACCACCCAGTGAGTCAGAGCACGCTCGACATCGCCGTCTCGAAGCTCCCGGAGGACTCGAGCGCGGTGCTCCTGGTGCTCCGCGGAAAGATCGACCAGTCGGGAACTCCCCTGCTGCAGGAGGCGCTCCAGAACCTGAAGCGCGGCGGCGTGCGGGATTTCGTGATCGACATGGAGGAAGTCGATTTCGTCGCGAGCTCGGGGATGGCAGGGCTTGTGACGTTTACGGACGAAAACGAAACCGCGGGCGGGTCGGTCGCGCTGGTAAAGGTCAGCGCGCGCGTGCAGTCGCAATTCGACACGCTGGGACTGAATGACTTCCTCAAGCGTTACAAGAGCCGGGACGAAGCGACGCGGTCGTTCCGCAAGCTGGATCGGCCACCGCCAGCGCCGCCCACGCCGGCTCCCGTGAACGGGCCGCAAGGCTACGACAAAGCCGAAGTACGCCGGGCGGTACGCCCGTCGACTTCTCGCCCGCTCACGCCGCTCCCAATCTCACCGCGCGACCCCGCGCCGGGAGGCACGGCGACGGACTGGGTAAGCCCGCTGACACAGCGATATGCAGGGCGGAAAATGATCGAGCTGTTCGGCGACAGACGGCGCTTCGCGACGTGGCGCGACCTCTGGATCGCCCTCGCCGAAGCCGAGAAGGAGCTTGGACTGCCGATCACCGAAACGCAGATCGCGGAGCTGAAGTCGGCGCGCGACCGGGTTGACGCCCGGCGCGCTTCTGAAATCGAGCGGGAGACCCGGCACGACGTGATGGCGCACATCCGGCACTACGGGGAGCAGGCGCCGGGGGCTGCGGGGATCATCCACCTGGGCGCGACGAGCATGTTCGTCGTGGACAACACCGACCTGATCGTGATGCGGGAGGCGCTGGGGCTGCTGATCCCGAAGGTGGCCCGGGCGTGCCGGGCGCTGGCGGATTTCGCGAGGAAGTGGAAGGACACGCCGTGCCTGGGCTTCACGCATTTTCAGCCGGCGCAGGTGACGACGGTCGGGCGGCGTGCGTGCCTGTGGCTGCAGGACATGCTGATGGACCTGAAGGAACTGCAGGCGCGGAGGGATTCGCTTCGGTTCCTGGGTGTCAAAGGAGCGATCGGGACGCAGGCGTCTTTCCTTGCGCTGTTCGACGGGGACAAGGAGAAGGTGGAGGATCTCGATCGCCGGCTCACGAGGAAGATGGGGTTCAAGAGCGCGTTCCGCGTCACGGGGCAGACGTACACCCGCAAGGTGGACGCCCAGGTGATGGCGGCGCTGTCCGGGATCGCGCAGAGTGCGGCGAAATTCTCGAACGACGTGCGGCTCGCGCAGTCGCGCGGCGAGCTGCAGGAACCGTTCGGGATGGGGCAGGTCGGGTCGAGCGCGATGGCGTACAAACAGAATCCGGCGAAGAGCGAGCGGATCGCCGGGCTGGCGCGGTTTGTGATTTCGCTGGAAGCGAACATGCCGCTCACCGCGGCGGCGCAGTGGTTCGAGCGGACGCTGGACGACTCGGCGAACAAGCGGCTGAGCGTGCCGGAGGCGTTCCTGGGCGCCGATGCGATCCTGAATCTGGTCGTGAGCGTCGCCGAAGGACTGGTCGTGTATCCGAAGGTGATCGACAACTATCTGCGCCAGGAGCTTCCGTTCCTCGCCACGGAAGACCTGCTCATGGCCGCGGTCAAGGCCGGCGGGGACCGTCAGAAACTCCACGAGAAGATTCGCGAAGCTTCGGTGGCCGCCGTGGCGAAGGTGCGGGAGGAAGGCAAGCCGAACGACCTGTTCGAGCGGCTCGCGGCAGACCCGGCATTCGCGGTGCTGCAGGAGAAGGGCGCGGAATTGCTGAACGCAAGGCGCTACGTCGGAAGAGCGCCCGAGCAGGTGGAGCTGTTCCTGCTTGAGGAGGTTGAACCGGCGTTGGGCGGGGTGGAACTGGCGACGGGGGATGATCTTGAAGTGAGGGTTTGAGCCGGAGATCGACTCGCACTCTCCAACGGCTTCCAGAGCAGACGACATTCAATCTCGTTGACTCCCAGGGTGGCCCGATCCACGACCACCGGCGGTGGAGTTGAGTCGGACCAGCCTTCAGCATCGGTGGCGGCTCAGCCGATAGTGTCTTTACACTTTATACTTTATGAGTCACATAATGTAAATCCGCGCGCCTCACCCCCCAGTTCATGCCGTACCATTTCCTGCGAATCCCCCTCGATACCGGAGGTCCTTCCCGCCATGGCAGGTTCCACCCGACGCACGACGCGCACCGCCAAGGACTCCGAATCGGCTCCTCCGCCGCCCGCTCCGACCTCCCCGCCTCCCTCCGGCCCCCGCAAACTCTTCAAAATCGGCGAAGTCATGCAGTACACAGGCCTCACCCGACAGACCGTCCATAACTACACCATGCTCGGGCTCATTCACGCGGGCGAGAAAACGCTCTCCGGCCATCGGCTCTACGACGAGGGCGTCTTCAAGATCGTCGAGTGGATCAAGATGCTCAAAGCGCATCACCCTCTCATCGAAATCAAGCAGATCATGGCCCAGAAATTCCCCGACTATTACGCGCCCAAGGCCTGAGCCGTGGCCGCCCCCGCCGATCCCCCGCGCCCCTCCTGGCGCCTCGCCGCACGCTGGCGCATCGCCCTATTCCTCCTCTCGCTCGGCTCCCTCCCCCTCCTCTGGATCCTCGCCGCCGGCGGCGTCGGTGTCGCCGCCGAACGCGCTGAACTCGACCGCGCACGCAAGGCAATGTCGGCAGGCCGCTTCGCCGAAGCTCGCACCCGCGCCGAACTCGTCCTCGCCCGCCGGCCCGCAGCGCCTGACTCGCCCCCCGAACTCCGCGCCGTCGCCGGCGACGCTTCGATCCTCGCCGCCGAAGCAAGGCTGGCGGAAGCGGCGCTCGAGCGCTCCCCCGCGGCCAGCGCCCTCGAGTTCGCTGCCTGGCGCGCGGCGCAGGCGGCCGCACTTGGCGCGAACGCAGGCGAAGCGCGAAAACTCCGGCTTTCGGCGGCGCGGCGGATGATCTCTCTCGGGTACGCCGCCGAGGCGATCGCCGAGCTCGAAAAACTGGAAACCGCGCGCAACCTCGGCTCCGACGGCCGGCGCGACCTCGCTCTCGCACTCGCTTCCGGAAACGCCGACGACCGCGCCCGCGCCCTCGAGACCGCGCGCAAGCTCGTCAGCGAAGATCCGGAGGGGCAGGAGAAGGGACTTTCGCGGCGCGCCCTGGGCCGCGTGCTCGCGAAGATCGGCGAATCGGCGGAGGCGGAAGCGGAACTCGATAGCGCTGCGGCGGAACTGAAGACAGCCGGACTCCAACCCGAAGCTGCCGAAGCCCGGCTGGACCGCGGCGGGGCGCTGATAGCGATGGGACGCGCGGCCGACGCGGCGATCCTGCTGCGGGCGCTGCTGCTCCAGGGACCGGGCGCCGATCTCCGCGAACGCGCCGGAATCGCCCTGCTGGAAGCGGGCGCCATCGCGGACGATCCGCTCTTCGCCGGCGACTTCTCCGAATTCCGCAACCTGCCGGCCTCCCCCGAAGCCCTGTTCGCGGCGCGCGCCC
>WSZJ01000087.1:17137-18035 GCA_009773755.1 Planctomycetota bacterium
CCGCGTCGCCCGACGCCGGCTCGAGGCAGGGCGCCGCGCGGACGCCGCTTCCGCCTACGCCGCCGCATTCGAGCATCTCGGGGCGCAGCCGTTTCCCGCCGCGCTCGTTCCGCCCGCCGATCCCCTGCGCGACCTCGAGAATCTGTTCCGCTACGGACCGGACCCCAACGACCTGCCTGCGCTGGCCCGCGCCTCTGAGGGGCTCGCGCACTCGCTCGGGGACAGCGAAGCCGCCCTGGAACTCGCCGCGGGCGTCTCGGCGCGCCGGGCGGAACTCGCCGACGAACGCTCACGGGCTTCCGAACAGGCCGGAACGCCCGCTGCGGAAATCGCACTCGAGGCGCGCGCCCTCCACGGCCGCGCCGCCGAGCTTCGCCTCCAGGCGGCCGACGGGCCGCTCGTCGTCAAATCACGCTCCGCGACAAACCGCTTCCTCGGCGCACGCGAACTTTTTCTCGGCGGCTTCTATGAGGCCGCCGTCCCGCCGCTTCGCCGCCTCGCCTGGGAGTTCGATTCGGGCGACGAGAGGGCCGCCGAAGCGCGATGGCTGGGGGCGCGGTCGCTCCAGGAGCTGGGCCGGCATACGGACGCGGTCGAGGAGCTTGCGAAGTTCCTGGCGGAGCACCGGAACGCGCCGCGCTGGGCGCACGAGGCATTTTTCGCGCTGGCGCAGTCGCAGGAAGCGCTTGGAAAACTGGAGGATGCGGAGCGGACGCTTGCGGACTTCCTGTTCGGTTACGACAACGTGACGCCCGAGGCTCCGCGCTGGCGCGATGCGCTGTTTGCGCTTGGAGCCGTTCAAGCGCGGATTTCCGCTCGGCTCCGCGCGGCGGGCCGGGACTCGGAAGCCGGCGAGCGCGCCGCCCGTGCGGAGCGCAATCTCGTTGACGCCGTCCGC
>WSZJ01000088.1:0-20472 GCA_009773755.1 Planctomycetota bacterium
GTTTCCCCACTCTCTATTCCGCAGGAACACGCACGCTTTATTGAAAATCGCTTGCGCGTCGCTCTGGCCTCGGTGGCTTGAAAGTGCAAGAGTCCACAATTTAGAATTTAGAATTATGAATTATGAATTCTAAATTGAACGGCTCGGACGGGCATCCCGCTTGACGCGGCCCTCACCCTCTCCCACCATTCGCCCATGTCCACCCTTGGCCCCGCTTCCCTTCCACCGGGAGGCCACGTCGCGCTGGTCGGCGCCGGGCCGGGCGATCCGGGGCTGCTGACCCGGCGCGGGCACGACCTGCTGCTTCACGCGGATGTCGTTCTCTACGACCGGCTCGTCGATACGCGGCTGCTCGACATCCCGTACAAGCCCGCTTGCCGCCGCGTCTACGTCGGCAAAGAACTTCCCGGACGCGCGAGCCGCGACGCTCAGCAGCGGCGGATCAACGCGACGATGGTGCGCGAGGCCCGGCGCGGGAAGCGCGTCGTGCGACTCAAGGGCGGCGACCCGTTCATTTTCGGCCGCGGAGGAGAAGAGGCCGCGGTGCTGGCGGCGGCAAAGATCCGCTTCGAAGTGGTCCCCGGCGTCACCGCGGCCCTCGGCGCCGCCGCAACAACGGGAATCCCCTTCACGCACCGCGGCGTCGCGCAGGAAGTCACGTTTGCGACGGCGCACGGCGCGAAGGGCGGGACGCCGCCGCCGTGGTCGGCGCTCGGCAAGCTGAAGGGGACGATCGTCTTCTACATGGGGACCTACACTCTAGGCCTCGCCGCGAAGAAGCTGGTGGCGGCGGGAAGGCGCGCTTCGACGCCCGTCGCCGTCGTGGAGCGCGCGACCACGGTGAGACAGCGCGTCGTGACGGGAACCCTCGCGACGATCGCCGCCCGCGCCGAGGCGGCGGCCATTCACCCTCCCTCGCTCGTCATCGTCGGCGACGCCGTCGGGCTCCGCGGCGCGCTGGACTGGTTCGAAAGGCGCCCACTTTTCGGCCGGAGCATTCTTGTCACACGACCCGAAGAAGACGATCCGGGCTCTCAACAGCTTGCAGAGCTCGGCGCGGAGGTGACGCGCCTGCCAGGACTCGAGTTCCGGCCGGCGTCGGACACGAAGCAGCTCGACCGGGCCCTGCGGAGCCTGTCGCGCTTCGATTGGGTCGTTTTCACCAGCCCGCGCGGCGTGCAGTACACCGATGAGCGTGTGGAGAAACTCGGCCTGGACGCCCGGGCGTTCGGCTCTGCGCGCTGCGCGGCGATCGGGTGGCGGACGAGCCTCATTCTAGGCGCCTACCTGAAGGTCCGGGCCGACCTGGTTCCGAAGGACGAGCGAGCGGAGGGACTCGCCGAGGCGCTTCGGAAGCGCGGCGTGCGAGGCAAGCGAGTGCTTCTGCTGAGGGCGGACGAGGGGCGCGACGTCCTGCCGAAGCTGCTGCGCAAGGCCGGCGCCCGGGTGTCCGACGTGGTGGCGTACGAGCACGCAGTTCCGAAACCGGATCGAGCCGTCGTCGCACGCCTCGCGGCCGGCGAATTCCACGCGGCGCAGGTAACAAGCGGCGAGATTGCGGCGACGCTGAAGGGCTGGCTCGGCCGCCGCCCGTGGCCGGAACGCACGAAGCTGGTTACGATCGGCCCGGTGACGAGCGCGGCGGTGCGGGAGATCGGGTGGCCCGTGGCGCGAGAAGCGAAGGAGCCCGGGAAGCTCGACGAGGCGACTATTGAGGCGCTGGAGGGATGAAAGACCGTCCGCGGAGACTGAGGGCGAACGCGCTGATCCGCGGGCTCGTCCGCGAGACGGAGATCTCGGCGCGGCACCTCGTGCAGCCATTTTTTGTGCGGCCGGGAAAGAATCTGCGGAAACCGATCAAGTCGATGCCCGGCAATTTCCAGCTCAGCGTCGACCAGCTCGTGAAGGACGCGAAGAAGACCCGCGACGCGGGAGTTCCCGCGGTGATCCTCTTCGGCATCCCCGATAGGAAGGATGCGGCCGCCACGAGCGGGACGGACCCCGACGGGATTATCCCGACCGCGGTGAAGGCGCTGAAGGACCGGGCGCCGGGGCTGCTCGTGATCACCGACGTCTGCCTCTGCGAGTACACCGACCACGGCCACTGCGGCCTCGTCAGCCACGGCCGCATCGACAACGACGCTTCCCTTCCCGTCCTCGCGAAGATGGCCGTCGCCCATGCCGAGGCCGGCGCGGACATCGTCGCGCCCAGCGACATGATGGACGGGCGCGTGGGGGCGATCCGGGAAGCGCTGGACCAGTCGGGTTTCGCGGAAACGCCGATCCTCTCCTACGCCGCGAAGTACGCGAGCGCCTTCTACGGACCGTTCCGCGACGCCGCCGAGTCGCCTCCGAAATTCGGCGACCGGTCGACATACCAGATGGACCCGGCCAACGTGCTGGAAGCGCTTCGGGAGGTCGAACTGGACCTGGCCGAAGGCGCGGACATGGTGATGGTGAAACCGGCGCTGCCGTACCTCGACGTGATCCGGCGAGTGAAAGAGAAATTCGGGCGGCCAACGGCGGCGTATTGCGTGAGCGGCGAATACTCGATGGTGAAAGCCGCCGCCGCGAACGGATGGATCGACGAGAAGCGCGCCGCGCTGGAGATCCTGACATCTATCCGGCGCGCCGGCGCCGACTTGATCGTCACGTACTGGGCGACGGAGACGGCAGCCTGGTTGGAGCGCTAGCCGCGATCCGGCTTTTCGAGCCTGAGGAATCTCAACAGGCATCGGCCGGATACGTACACGTGCCCTGCTGGCGGAAGTGGCGGGCGTGCCAGCCGACGCAACAGATGCGTCACGCCGGCCAAGAACGCGACGACCAGGAGGAGGGGCAGGTATTCCACCTCGGAATTCTATCCGCTCGTTGCTTCATTGCGGATCTCCAAGCAACGGGTAACATTTCGGCCGCTTCCCCGGAGGAAGCTCCCCATGGCGAAAAAAAAACTGACACCGTCTGAACCCGCCGCACCCCCGGCCGCTGAGCCTGCTCCGCCGCCGCCCACAGAGTCCCCGATGAGCGTCGAGGCGCTCGCCGCCCCGGCCGAGCCCGAGGGTGCAGATCCCCCGATGGACGAGTCCTCAGCGATCCGCACGTTCGAAGCCCTCGTCTTTGCGACAAACGATCCTCTCGCGCCCACCGCCGTCCGCAAGATCCTGCCCGGCGCCACGCCCGCCCGCATCCGCCGCTGGGCGGAATCTCTTCAGCGCGAATACGACGAGCGCGGCCGGGCGTTTCAGCTTCGCGAAATCGCGGGGGGATGGCAGATCCTGACGCGGCCGGAGCATGCGGAAGCGGTCGGGAAGATGCTGAAGGTCAGGAGCGAGGGGAAGCTGTCGACGGCTGCGCTGGAGACGCTCGCGATCGTCGCGTACCGGCAGCCGATCAACCGGGCGGACCTGGAATCGATCCGCGGGGTCGGAAGCGGGCCGCTGCTGCGTGCGCTGATGGAGAAGGGGCTTGTGAAGGTGACGGGCAAGGAGGAGACGCTGGGGCGGCCGGTGCTGTACGGCACGACGGACCGATTCCTGGAGTTGCTCGGGCTGGCGAGCGTGAAGGATCTGCCGAAGCCTGAGGAGCTTAAGGGCTGACGTGTCCGATGTTTTTATTTCGTCGTGGTGTCAAGTCTCGTGACATCTGGACGACCCGAAGGACGGCCCGCGCTTGCTTTGGCTGGCGGATTGCCGGTAGGTCAGCGCTTCCGCGGTTCCAACACTTCATGCACGTTCCCATCGGGATCGCGAAATGCGATGAAGCGCCCGTACGGACAGGTTGCGACGCCGGACTTCTCCGCCGACCACGAAATCCGCACGAACTTCACTCCACGCTTCTTCCACCGCTTGATCGTCGCATCCAGGTCGCTCACGTAAAAGACGAGATAATTCCCAGCGCGATCCGGGTAGCCGGTGTGCGCGCGCTTCGGCGCCTGGTAGATCAGGATTTCCGGTCCCGGACCGTTGTCGATGCTGATCGGGCCGTCCGGACCGAAGCCGCGCTTCCGCTCCTTGAGACCGAGCGTTCCGATGTAGAAGCGCTTCGCGGCGTTCCGGTTGGTGACGTTGATCTGGACCAGTCCGAGCTGGATCGACATGGTGAGCTCCTTCGAGAACGGACCCTCCACCACCGTATGAGCCGCATTCCGACTTTGTAAGTGTTTTTGACAATTCCCCCGTAATTCCCCGCTTTGTGCCCTTCCCGGCCCGGCACGCCCATTGCTTTCCTCCACCTCACCACAACCCTATGAACACCCTCCGAGCTGCGCTCCTCACAGCACTTCTCGGACTCCTCGCGCTCCTCGTTGCGTGGGGACTCCGCCCCCTCCGCGTCGCTTCCGCGAACGATCGCGTGGCCGTTACGCCGACCGATTCTGCGAAGAAGCCTGCGGCGGCGCCGAAGCGAGACTTTCCGCGCAGGCCGGCGGCGCAGGACGCGGTTTTCGCGGCGGTGCATCCGTGGAGCGCGTATCTGAAGCGGTGCGCGGAAATCGACGCGAAGCTGCGCGAAGTGATGATCGTGCTCGACTATCAGGACCAGGACCTGTCGGCGATCATCCCGGACCTCGAGGCGAAGATCGGGCTGAAGCTCAATCTGGATTGTCCGGCCGAGATTGCGGCGAAGAAGATTTCATTCAGCGTCCGGGATCTGATGGCCGTTCATGTGCTTCGCCTGCTGCTCCAGCAGTACGACCTCCTGCAGGTCGTGGGCGAGGACGGGGAGATATGGATCATTTCGGCTGGAGACACGCCCGACGAGGGCCAGCCTGTCTGGGCTCACGAGCCGGCATTCATGGCGGAGCTTCGCGCGATGAAGCTCGCGAGCGTCGAATTTACGCCGAAAAAACCTGTCGATCCGACGGTGGCCCAGAACGACCAGGCGCTGAAGGACGCGATGCGAACGAAGAAGATCTCGTTGAGCTTCACAGAGACGCCGCTTCCGGACGCGGTCTCATTCTTCCAGGAGGCCACGGAGCTGAGCGTGATGATCGACCGCCGAACGATCGAGGACCCGGAAGCGACGGTGGTGAACATGAACGTCTCCGACGTGACGCTCGACGAGGCGCTCGGGAGCTGCCTGAAAGGGACCGAGCTGGGGTTTTACGCGGACCAGGGCGTGCTGATCGTGACGACGCAGGCGAGCATCGACCGGAAACTCGCCGCCGCGGAACTCACCGCAAAGCTGCGACGCGAAATCGCTGCGGCGGAGAGAGATCTCTTCGCCCGGCAAGTGGCGTTCGGCGCCGAGAACATGCGGCTGCGGGACGTGGCGGACATCCTGGCGAAAGGGCTCGGCGTGCCGTACCAGATCGACCCGGGGACCTGGTCGCGCAAGGCGCGGTACACGATCGAAGAGCGCCAGCGGCCAGCCTCGGAAATTGTCGGGCTTCTGAAGAAAGGCGCGCCGCTCATCGTCGCGTACCGCAACGGGATCCTCTGGTTTCTCTCGCCGGACGGCGTGAAATGAAAAGTCCCCGCAGAAGGGCCGTGGCCGTCGTCGCCGCGATCCTGCTCGCCGCCCTCCTGGCGGGCCTCTGGCGTCTCGGCGCCAGCCGCTCCAAATCCGCCCCCGTGGCCTCGTACGCGGCAACTTCCCCGTTCGTCAAACAGGGCAAGAAACCGCCCGCGCGGGATTTCAAGCGCCGCTCCGGTTATTCCATCACACCGCGCGCCGAGGGCGAAAAACCGGACGCCGAATCCCCGCCGCATCCCCTCGACGCGGAAATCGCGACGCGGGCGGCCCGCTGGAAGCCCTGGCGCACGACCGTGGTCGACCTGAATTTCGGCGATATTCCGCTTCCGGACGCCCTGGCCGACATGGAGAAGCGCTACGGCCTGAAGTTCCTGATTGCCGGCGGCCGGGATCTATCCGAAAAGACGATCACCTTTCGGGTGATGAGCCTCGCCGCGGACCAGGCGGTTGATCTCATCTTCAAGATGGCGGACCTGAAGTGGACGCTCGCTGCGGACGGGACGCTCGTGATACTTCCGGTCGACGGGGACGGCGAGGCCTGGGGGGTCAAGGATTCCGACGAGCTGACGCTGCTCGAGGCGATGGAGCAGATACGGACACAGGAGAAGCGGGCGGCGGACCACGACAATGTCGACGACTCGTACTGGGGATCGATCAAGGGCCGGGTTGTCGCCGCGGAGGTCCCCGAGGCGGAATTGGACGATTCCTTCGATTTGCTCCACCAGTCGGTGCAACTGAATTTCGTCCTCTCCGCGAACGCCCGGCGCGCCAACACCGAAAACCCGATCGTTCCCGCGCTCGCGGCGGGACGCCCGCTGGCCGAGACGCTCGACGCCTGGTGCGCGGCGACGGGTTTCTCGTGGAAGGTCAAGAACAGCCTCATTTACTTCGGGACTGAGGCCGAAATTGCGGCTGAGAAGGACTCCGACAGCAGGCGCCGCGCGGAGCGAAAGGCCTTCGCCAGCGAACTCGCGGCGCTTCTCGCCCGGAAAGTCCGCATCGGCGGCGACAACCTCGCGATCCGCCAGATTGCCGGGATGCTCGGGGAAGCGCTAGGCGTGCCGGTGCGCCTGGATCCTGTGACGTGGCATCGCGCGGCGCGCATCACGCTCGAAGAATCGGAGCGTCCCGCGGAGGACGTCGTCCGGATCATCCAGGCCGCCGCGCCGGTCGTGGTCTCGTTTCGCGCCGGGATCCTCTGGTTCCTCGCGCCGGCGCCGCCCCCGAAGAACCAGTAACTACTTCGGCGGCGCGGGCGGCTTCTCCGCCTCCCCCTCCGTCGTGAACTTCCACTCCGCGGCCCAAGGCCTGCCGCCGACCTTGGCCGCCATGTTCACTGTGTAGGTGACTCCCGGTTTCAGCACGTCCTTCGAAATGGCGCAGACCGTATTGCGCTGATACCGCGCATCGGCCGGCTTGTCGGGCGTCGAGATCCAGCACTCGATCAACTTCCCCTCAGCGTCCTTCAAACCGACGCTCGCTTCCTTCACCGGCACCCCCGGCGGAAACTGCGCCGTGATCGGATACCCCGCGTGGTCGTCGCGGTCCTCGGGAATCGGGTCCGGCACCTCGCCGCCGAACGCGAGCGGCACGTCCTTCTGCTTGTCCTTCGGGTACACGACCGGCTGCACGCCCTTCCCCGCCGGCTTCTTCCCGCCCCCCTTCCCGCCCATCACGTCAACCACCACGAACCACCCGCGTTCGCCGTTCTCGACCGCGCCGAAGCCGATCTTCGCGAGCGAGGGTTCGAGAAGCGGCGTCCGGTGGAACAGGCTGGCCATCCAGCCGTCGACGGCCCGGACGGGCTCGATGTAGTGAATGTCCGCGGAGCGTCCGGCCTCTTCGCCTTCTTTTGTGTACCCCGGAAGCTTCGGATCTTCGTTGTGCGCGCCGAGGCCGCGCGTCGCGGGGTTTTCCTGGTTTTCGAGGAGATAGGCGGCGTGGCTCGCGCAGCCCTTGCTCAACGCCGCGTCGAGCGTGACGGGCGTGAGTCCCGCGAGCTTCCGGAACACGTTGACCCGCTCCATGACTTTCGCGCCGGTGTCGTCGGCGGGCGGCGGATCCTCCGCGAAAGCGAGGAGGGAAGCGGCGAGAAGGATGGGAAGCGCGCGTGGCATGATTCGCCCGGTATCTTATCTGATCGGATGGTTGGAAATCGATCGACCGGACGCAGGCCGCCACGCCTCGACCCCGAATCACTTCGTCACTACAATCGCCGCATGGCCAAGCCGCGCGAAGACGAATCCCAGTTCGACGCCGCGCTGCGCCCCACGACATTTACCGAGTTCGTCGGTCAGAAGCAGGTCGTCGACAATCTCAAGGTCTTCCTCAAGGCCGCGCGCGACCGCAAAGAGCCCGTCGACCACATCCTGCTCTCCGGCCAGCCCGGTCTCGGCAAGACGACACTCGCGGCGCTCGTCGCCCACGAAATGAGCGCGCCTCTCGTCACCACCAGCGGCCCCGCCCTCGAACGCGCCGGCGACCTTGCCGGCCTTCTCACGCGCATCGAGCCGGGCACGGTCCTCTTCATCGACGAAATCCACCGCCTCGCCCCTACCCTCGAGGAATACCTCTACTCCGCGATGGAAGACCGCTTCATCAATATCGTCCTCGACTCCGGCCCCCACGCCCGCACGATGAAGCTCAATGTCCCGCCGTTCACACTCGTCGGCGCGACGACGCGCGAAGGCATGCTCTCCGATCCGTTCCGGGCGAGATTCGGCGTCCTTCTGCGGCTCGAACCGTACCCGGAAGCGGAGATCGTCCAGATCCTCAAGCGAAGCGCTTCCCTGCTCAAGATCTCGCTCGAAGTCGGCGGCGCCGAATCGGTCGCGAAGCGCTCGCAGGGCACGCCGCGCCTCGCGAACCGCTACCTGCGCCGCGTCCGCGATTTCGCGCAGGTCGAAGGGGACGGCAAGGTCACCGCGAAAGGCGCCGGCGCCGCGCTCGAGCGCCTCGGCATCGACGCGCTCGGGCTCGTTCCGGTGCAGCGGCAGATCCTCGAAGTCCTGGCGAAACACAGCGGAGGCCCGCTCGGGCTGAAGACGATCGGGGCCTATGTCGGCGAAGAAGAAGCGACGATCGAGGACGTGCATGAGCCGTATCTGATCCGGCTTGGATTCCTCAAGCGGACGCCGCGCGGACGCGTGGCGGCGGAAGAAGGGCTGAAGCATGTCGGGGTGAAGATCAAGAAGGCGCAGGAGCTCTTCTGATGGATGCCATCGACCGCCTGATCAACAACAACCTCGCGTGGGCCGCGCGCATGAAGAAGGAGCGACCCGGTTTCTTCGAGGCGCTCAAGGACCAGCAGTCCCCCGAGTTTCTCTGGATCGGCTGCGCCGACAGTCGCGTCCCGGCGAACGAAATCGTGGGGCTGCTGCCGGGCGAGCTGTTCGTCCACCGCAATGTCGCAAACCTCGTCATCCCGAGCGACCTGAACTGCATCAGCGTGATCCAGTTCGCCATCGACGTCCTGCGCGTGAAGCACGTCATTGTCTGCGGCCACTACGGGTGCACGGGGATCGAAGCCGCGATCCGCGAGGAGGAGATCGGCGTCGTCGACAACTGGCTCATGCACGTCCGTCACACGCGCGACCGGCACGAGAATGAAATCGACGCGCTGGAGACCGAGGAGGCGCGCTTCCGGCGCCTCTGCGAGATCAATGTCGTCGAGCAGGTCCAGAATGTCGCGCACACGACGCCGGTTCAGCACGCCTGGCGCGTCGGGCAGGAGCTGACCATCCACGGTCTGATCTACGGCGTCGAGGACGGGCTGATCAAGGACCTCGGGATCCGCGCGGCGAACCGCACGGACGTGACAGAGATTCGAAAGCGGGGCGAGCGGGGGTAAGATCAGGAAGACAGTGGGTAGGAGGTAGTCGGTAGGAGGTAGAAACGACCCCGGCTCATGGGGCCGTTCTACCCACTACCCACTACCTCCTACCCCCTGTTTTTCCGAGACCGGATACGAGCCTGGGGCTTGCGATAGTTCAAAGATCGACGAACCGGGAGAGTTCAAATGTCACTTCCCCAACTCCGCAACGGCCTGGTCACGCGCGCATGGCGCGTCGGGCCCGCGGTGTGTGCGCTGGTCGGCGACTGCCGGAGCGTGCAGGCGGCGGAGTACGCGCACGTGATGTTCGCGGCGGTGCCGCCCGAGCCGAAAGCACGGGTGGGGGTTGTCGCGGAGGTCAACCCGCTCGCGAGCTTCGGCGTCAGCGGCGGGTCGCATTACCTCGGCGTTTTCGACCACAAGGGGCACCGCAATGTCGACGCCTCCGACGATCTGTCGGATGCGAAAGTGTTCGCGAAGCGCGCGCTCGAGGTCGTAGCGGAGAGCCTCGGAATCCGGGAGAGGGCGGAGGAGCTCGAACCCTCGTCGGTGACGCTGTCCCTGGGGACCTACAGCGAGCCCCCCGCGCTGACGACGGGCGCGCTGACGCTGCTCGGCCGTTCCGGCGGCGCCCGGACCGCCTCGGCCGCCCCCGCCCCGCTTGAGATCTCGCCGCCCATGGCGTCGATTGCGCCGCCAGGTCCGGAAGCGGCCGCCGCAGAGAATCCGGAGCGCCTCTTCCAATCTGTCGCGACGCTTCTCGTCCTCGACGGCCACCTCGCTCAGTCGGAGCGCGACCACCTGGGAGTGCTGGGCCGCCGGCTCGGCCTCAGCGCTTCGAAGGCGGACCGGCTGACGCAGCAGGTGATTGCGGGGAAAAAGTCAATTCAGCTTCCGGGGCCTCCCGAAGCGCGCTGGCGGTTGTTCGAGGAACTGGTTACGGCAGCGGCGGCAGACGGGGAAATTCACCCGACGGAGCTGAAGGCGCTCGGAGCGGTCGCGGGAAAACTGGGGCTGGAGCCCCATGAACTGCAGTCGAGGCTTACGGCGGCGCTTGGCCGGATCGTGCGGAGGAACTCCCCATAAGAATCCGCCGCGGCGAAATCAACCTGTATGTTTCGGACATTACGCGCGCCGTGCGTTTCTACGTTGAAGCGCTTGGCATGAGACGCATTCCGGATTCGATGTTCGGCGAGGGAGACGGAACCTGGGACAAAGTCAGTTCGGGCGACCTTACGCTGACGCTGTTCAAGACCTCGTCGACCGAGCGCGCGGCGCCGCGCGGCTCGCGCCCCGGGCTTTCGGCCGACATGGTCGTGGACGACTTCGACGCGGCGATCAAGGGACTTCGGGCCGCGGGGGCGAAGATCGAGAACGAGCGCCGTTCGGGGAAGGGCGGCTTCGCGATGTTCGAAGACCCGGACGGCAATGCGTGGGAGATCATGACCTCGGACCGGCCGGCGGAAATCCGGCACGTCGTTCTGAACGCGTCGGATATCAGGAAGTCCCGCGAGTTCTACGTGAAGAAACTGACGCTGACCCTGCTCGAGGACTCTCCGTCGCTGTTCGTCTTCCGTTCCGGCGACATTCGCGTTTCGGTGTTCGGCGGCGGGAAGAAGCTGAACTTGCGCAAGGGCCCGTCGCCAAATCTGAAATTGATGTTCGAGGTGGCAAATCTCGCCGGGGCCGTAAAGAAGCTGAAGCGGCGCAAGGTCAAATTCCTCGGAGAGATATCCGAGGCGCCGGGATTCATGCGGTACATTTGCCTCGCCGACCCGGACAACAACCTGATGTTCCTTGCACAGTACCTGCGGGACCCGCTTTTGCCGTATCCTCAAAAGAAGTAACCAGGGGGAACCTCAATGAAATTGCGGCGCGGTGAGATCGGACTCTTTGTGGCGGACGTCGGGCGCGCGACCGGGTTCTACATGGCGACGCTCGGATTCAAGCGGATCCCGGACCCGCATTTCGGCGAATCGGACGGGTCGTGGGAAAAACTGCAGTCCGGCGATCTCATCATCACCATCTTCAAGGCGCAGACGCCGGAAGCGGCTCCCGCGCCCGCTTCCCGGAGCGGCATGACGGCGGACATGCTCATCGACGATCTCGGTCCTGCGGTGATGAAGCTGAAAGCGGCCGGCGCGCGGGTCGGAGACGTTCGAGACTGGCCCGGAGGAAAGGTGGTCGAGTTCACGGATCTCGACGGGATCTGCTGGGCGTTGATTGAGTCGAAGGGCAGTAAGTGAGTAGTGAGTGGTGAGTAGGGAGTAGGGAGCAGGAAAAGCTATGGAGGGACTTCGGTGCAGTTCGCATTGAAGAGGATCATCCTGTTTTCGCTGGACGTACCGGCACTGGCGAAGTGGTACTCGTCGGTGTTCGGGATGACGGTGCGCGAAATGGATCCCTCGGGCGGGTGGGCGGACCTCGACGGCGGCGGGTGCAGGCTCGGGCTGCACGGCGGCGGGTCGAAACGGACGCACGACTGCGGGCACAAATTCGTGTTCGCGGCGAAGGACGTCTCCAAGGCTCGCTCCGTGCTCGTCAAGAGGGGCGCGAAATTCGGGCCGGTGAAGAAATTCGGGGGGCTTCACTTGTGCGACGGGCGCGATCCCGAGGGGAACGTGCTCCAGGTCTCGAACCGGCTGTGAAGACTCCTGCCCTTGTCTGCGCGCTCCTTCTCGCTTCGGCCGCTCTCGCGGACGACAAGCTCCCGGAGGGTTTCGGACTTTCCGCAAAGTACCCGGGCGATCGCGGCATCGAGAAAGATCCGTCGGTCATCCACACGGAGGATTTCGAGACGGGCGACAAGGCGGCGCTTCTCAAGAGATGGGACGAGCCGAACGACAAGGACGGGAAGCCGCTTCAGCTGATCGACGGCGGACCGGAGGGTGGCGGGAAAAAGTGTCTGCAGGTGACGGCGACGCTCGGGCAGGACACGGGCGGCGCGCTCTGGAAAATGCTGCCTCGCAGCGCGGAGAAAGCTTTCGCGCGGTTTTACGTGAAGTTCGCGAAGGACGCCGAGTACATCCACCATTTCGTGTGGATGGGCGGGCTGAATCCGCCGACGCGGTGGCCGAATCCGCAGGCCGGGAGTTGCCCGAAAGGCGACGACCGGTTCAGCGTGGGAATCGAACCCTGGGGCGAGCGCGGGACGGCGCCGGCGCCGGGGAATTGGAACTTCTACGTGTACTGGCACGAGATGAAGATCTCGGCGGACAAGAAGTACTGGGGGAACGGGATCCGGCCGGTCGAGCCGCTTCCGGCGCCAAGGGAGAAGTGGCAGTGCGTGGAGTTCATGATCAAGCTGAACACGCTCGGGGAGCGGGACGGGGAGCTGGCGCTGTGGCTGGACGGGAAGCTGGTGGTGGACGTGAAGAAGGGGACGCCGCGGGACAAGTGGAGCGGGATGGGGTTCAAGACGTTGAAGGAAGGCGGCGAGCCGTTCGAGGGATTCGACTGGCGGAAGTCGAAAGATCTGAAGATCAGCAATTTCTGGTTGGAGCATTACGTGACGGAGAACGCCGGGAAGCAGAACGGCGTCAAGGAGCAGAAGAAGGTGAATACGGTGTGGTTCGATGACGTGGTGGTGGCGGAGGAGTACATCGGGCCACTCAAGAAGTAAAACGACTACGACAAATCCCAACTCCAACCCCAACTCCAACTCCAAATCGGCATGAAGACTCTCGGCCTGGTTCTGATAATGGGCTCTCTTGCGGCGGCCGGACCTGCGCTGGTCGTGTCGGATACTTCGTGGAAGGCGTCCGACAATCCGCCCGTCGACTGGGCAGCGGCCGATTGCGACGACTCGAAGTGGGGCGCGGCGAAGGATTACGGCATGAACGAGGAGAAGTGGAAGCACTACACCGTCGACAACACGTTCGGGTTCGCCTCGGAGGGAAATTGGATCTGGACCCAGGGCAATGCCGGCGGCTGCTTGCGGAAAAGATTCAAGGCTCCCGAGAAATTCACGACCGCCGAGATGATCTTCGTCGCCGATGACACCGCTGAAATCTGGATCAACGGGGAGAAGGTCGACTTCTACGACACGATGCTTGGCTACTGGGGATACCGGGGCTGCGCCGTGATCGTCGACGTGCTCCCGTGGATCGCCGATGGAGACAACACGGTCGCGGTGAAGCTTGTCGATAACGGCGGCGAGCGAGGGTTCGCGGCGGAAATCCGCTTCGACGGCGAGCCGCTCGCAAAGCCGTTCGCCGCGGGCGCGAAGGACGCCGACTTCCAGGAACCTCTCGGCAAAGACCTCTTCAAGTTCCACACGATCGACGCGAAAGGCCTGAAGGAGCTGTTCAGCGCCGCCGGCGACCACCAGCAGGTCTCCGTCCGCTGGCTCGCCGCCGCCGCCGCGCTCGGCGCGAAAGACGCCGCCGGACTCGACAAGGCCCTGCGCGCCGCCGAAGACGGCAACGAACGCCTCTCGGAGCGCGCGGTCCGCTTCATCGACGCTCTCGCCCTCAAGTCCCACGCCGACACTCTTGTCGAGGTCCTCAAGGCGAGGCCGGCGACGAGAAGCGGGGCCTTCGCCGCCGCAGCGCTCGCCCGGCTCGGAAACGATGAAGCCGTTCCCGCGCTCGAAAAGGCCGCTTCGTGCGGCTTCAAGCCGACGGAACGGGCGGCGAAGCGGACTTTGGCTACGCTGAAAAAATGACAGCGTCTGGACGCTGAAACGGCTCCCTGAAAAGCGCTCTTCCAGCACGTGCTTCTACCCGCGCCTTCCCCGCTTCGCTACCATTCCCTCTCGATGCCCACCCTCGCCGGCCGCGACGCGGACCTCCTGTTCGGCCTCCTCGCCCTCCGCCTTAATTTCGTGGGCGAAGAGCAGCTGGTCGCGGCTATCAACGAGCTCGTGCGCCACCCCAACCGGGACTTCCCATCGCAGCTTCGCGACCGCGCGGGGCTGGACGATGAGCGGATTCAGGCCGTGCACGCCGCGACGCTGGCGCATCTGAAAGAAGGTGAAGCGGCCGAAGTGCTCAAGAAAATCGAGGCGCCGCGAAGGGTGATGGAAGCGTGGAAGGGCTTCCTCGCGCACCCGTCGTCGGCCGACACGCTTCTCATGCCGAAGTCCGACGTGATGGCGAACCCACCGACGGGACAGCCGCTGCGCGGGTCTCTCGATGCGCCGGTCGGGAACCGCTCGGTGGTCATGACGCAGCCGTCGGACAAGAAGTACATCCTGGGAGACGAGCTGGGGCGTGGCGGGATCGGGCGCGTCGTCGAGGCGCTGGACACGGACATCGAGCGCAAGGTCGCGCTGAAGCTGGTGCTCGAGGACGCGCCGGCGGAAGCCCTCGAACGCTTCCGCTGGGAAGGCCGCATCACCGGCCGGCTCGAGCATCCGAACATCGTGCCGGTGCACGAGGTCGGGGTGCTGCCGACGACGAAGGAAGTCTTCGTGGCGATGAAGCGGATTCACGGGAAGGACATGCTGCAGGTGATCCGGGACGGGAACTGGAAGCAGCGGCGGCTGATCGAGGCGTTCCGGGACGTGTGCCAGGGGATGGCGTACGCGCATTCGAAGGGCGTGGTGCACCGGGATCTCAAGCCCGCGAACATCATGCTGGGCGAGTTCGGCGAGGTCCTGATCGTCGACTGGGGACTCGCGCGGCTGCTCAGCGAAAAGGAAAACCGCGGCCCGGTGCGGCCGAAGCAGACGACGCGCAAGATCCGAAAGCTCGGGCAGGCGGGCGAGGCGCGGTCGAGCAAGCTGACGATGGAAGGGCAAGTGCTGGGGACGCCTTCGTACATGCCGCCCGAGCAGGCGCTGGGGAAGCTGGACGAAGTGGACCAGCGAAGCGACGTGTATGCGCTCGGCGCGATCCTCTACGAAATCCTCGCGCTCACTCCGCCGTTCGAGGACGAGAACCCGTGGGAAGTGATCAAGATGGTCACTTCGAAGGAAGTCAAGCCCCCCAGCCTCTGGATGGACTGTCCGCCGGAGCTGGAGGTGATCTGCCTGAAGTCGCTTTCGAAGGCGAAAGCGGACCGCTACCCGAGCGCGGCGGAGCTGGCGGCGGAGGTCGAGGCGTACCTCGAGGGCACGAAGGAGCGCGAGCGCCGTGAGAAACTCGCGATCGAGCAGGTCGAGAAGGCAAAGGCAGAAATTGAGAAATGGGCGAAGTCCGACGCGGAGTCGCGAAAGGTCCAGGACGAGGCGCGGAATCTCGCGGAAGAAGTAAAGGCGCACGCGCCGCTCGCGAAGAAGAAAGAGCTGTGGGAGCTGCAGGATCGCGCGCTCGCCCTGGAACGGCAGGGTCTCCGCGCGTTCGCCGAGGCCGACGGCGCGCTGACCTCCGCGCTCTCGAACGTCCCCCTCATGAAGGAAGCCCGGGCGCTCAAGGCGCAGATGTACTGGCAGCGCTTCCTCGAGGAAGAAGCCAACGGCGACGAGCGGTCGGCGCTTCTTCACAGGCAGGTGGTCGAGCGGCATGACGACGGCGTTTTCGCGGCGCGGCTGCGTGGTGACGGATCGCTGGCCGTGAAGACAAGATCGTACGCGTGCCGCTGTCTCGAAGCGGGGCGGCGCGTGAAGCCGGACGACCTGATCGTGATGGGGTATCACCCGTGGAGCGGGCGGATGCCGTCGGTGAAGGGGACGGAGGGGATGCGCGAGCGGGAGACGGATTCGCCGCTGACGCTGAAAGTGCATTCGGCGGCCTGCCGGCAGGAGCCGGTGACGGGCGCGAAGGTATGGGCGTTCCGGTACGTCGAGATGGACCGCGCACTGGTGCCGATCACAGTGGGCGCCGGCAAGCCGAAAGTTCCTGAAACCGCGATCAACGAAATGTTCGGGAATTCGCCGGGGCGACCGCGCGGAAGCGGCCAGTTCCTGGGGACGACGCCGATCGAAAAGCGCGCGTGGCCGATGGGATCCTGGCTTCTGGTAATCGTCGCGGATGGTCGCGCCCCGCTGGCGCTTCCGGTGAGCGTGGGGCGTCAGGAGAATCTCGAGGTTGACGCGACGCTTTTCGACGAAGCCGAGCGGGTGCCGGGATATCTGCCGATTCCGGCGGGGCCGTTTCCATTCCAGCTCGGCAAGACGGCGAGTCCCTCGGCGGGAGTGCGCGCCGGCGTGCGGGTGCTCGAAGACTTTTTCCTCGCGCGGCTGCAGGTCACGTGCGGCGAGTACGCCGCGTTCCTGAATTCGATTCATCCGGCCGACGCAGTAAAGCGCGCGCCCCGGCCCGCGGACGGGGCGGCGCCCTACTGGCCGAAAACGCCGACTGGCTGGGTGGTGCCGACGGCGGAATGGCTGTCGAAGCCACGTGCGGGGGTGATGGTGGACGATTGCCGGTTACGGCACGCGCACGCGGACTGGGCGGAGGACTGGCCCGTGCTGTCGGTGACGTGGCACGACGCGATGGCGTACGCGTTCTGGGCGTCGCAGAAGGCGGGACGGCTGCTGTGCCTGCCGCACGAGGAGCAGTGGGAGAAGGCCGGGCGAGGGCCGGACGGGCGGCCGTATCCGTGGGGCGCGAACTTCGACGCGGTGCGCTGCAACTGCGGCGAGACGTTCTCGGACGGGATGACGCCGACGCCGGTCGAGGAATTTGCGACGGACGACTCGCCGTACGGGATCCGCGGCATGGCCGGAAACGGGCGCGAATGGTGCCTGAACGATCCCGGAGGGCGGCGCTATCGCGACTGGCGAATCGCGCGCGGCGGAACGTGGAATGCCGCCGGTGGAAATGTGTCGCTGCTGCGCAGGTTCGGGTGGGTTGCGACCTACCTTGAGCCTGGGCAAGGGTTCAGGCTGAGCGCGGTCGTAAGGTTGTCAGGCAAAGGCTAGTTGCGGGTTGCGAGTTGCGAGAAACGACCGCGAATTCACCGGCTTGCCCGGTTTTCCTTGCCTCTCCTCGCAACTCGTCCAACGTGAGCGAGCGACCAAAGGGAGCGAGTCGAACGGCAACCGGCAACTCGCAACTGCAGCGCGACTATTTCTTCTCGACCGCACCAGTGCCGGCATCGAACCGCTCGCCTTCCGCCAGCATGCGATCGAACGCCCAGCCCGCGTCAGTCCATTTGAACAACAGCGCTTTCTGAATCCAGCTCTCCTCGCCCTCGACCTGCCACGTCGCCTCGCAGCAGGCGGCCACCCCGGACTTCAGCGTCGGCGCAGAGCCCATCCTGACGTGCGCAATCTTGCCGGCCAGAATCCTCTCAAGCTCGACCGCCGCCAGGAATTTCACGGCCTCCGGCGTCGCGTCGTTCTGCGCGGGCGCCTTCTCGGGATGCGCTTCCGGAATCTGCTCCCCCGGCCAGACCTTCGACACGCCCCACGAGCCGTTCTCCTTCGCGAACCGGAATTTCAGCCAACCCTTGTTCACGCCGTCCAGCTTCCACTCCACGTCCTGCCCGCCGGATCCCTTCGCACCCCCCCACATGATCCCCCAGGTCAGTTTCGTCACCTCCACCTGCTTCCCCGAATTCTCCTTCCTCAACCGCTCGTCCGCCAACCACTCCAGCAGCTCCAGCGAGTCCTCCGTCCGGTCCGCTTCCCCGTTCCGCAGAATGAACCCCTTCACCGTCGCAACAAACGTCCCCGCGACGAAGTTCTTCGTTTCACCCGGCATGCACAGCCAGATCTTCCCGGGCAGCTTCTTTCCCGACTCCTTCCCGAACTCCAGCTTCATCGAATACCCGTTGGACACGCTCTCCGCGTTCGATCCCCGCCCTCCCCCGGGAGCGAACATCCAGCTGACGTTCGGATGGCCGAATTCCTTGTCCGCCTTCACGTTCCACGTCCGGTTTTCGGGGATCGAACCGCGATCCAGCATGACGAATACCGTGAAGTGCATCTCCCCGCCCCCGCCCCCCTCCTTGAGGGTGAGCCTTCCGTCTTCGAACTCCGCGTCATTGACGGTGAAAGACTCCCCGCAGATCTTCCCGGAAGCCGGGACCTCCGGGACCGTGGCGCCGTCGAGGGAAGCGCGCCAGCCTGGCGTCGCGGGGGAAGCGGGGCCGGAACTGGACGGAGGCGCGGGCGTGGCGGGCTTGCCGCAACCGGCAACGCAAGCCATCAGAAGCGCGGCGACGAAGCGCATGGTGACTCCGGGAAGGGAGGATTGAGGCCGGAATTGTCGCCTGTGCAGGTCGGCGGGGGAAGCGCGGCTCCTCTCACGCCCGGAGCTGCCGGCTCGTATAGAATGACCCTCTCAACCCGCACCGGAGGCCTCCTTGATCCGCCTGCTCTCGCTCCTGGCCCTCGCCCTGCCGCTGTTCGCGCAGGAAAAGTCCGAGCCCTTCGGCACGACCGACGACATCAACGGCGTCCGCGTCTTCCGCGTCGAGGGGACTCCGGCCGAGATGGGCCGCAAAGTCGGCAGGAATTTCCGCGACGAAATCGCGTACCTCTTCAAGGGGTACTTCGAGACCTACACCGACGATCCGGAGCTGCGCGACAAGTTCGTCGAGAATGCGAAGCGGCTGGAGAAGTACCTTTCAGACGACGAGCGCGCGGAACTCAAGGGACTCGCTGCCGGCGCCGGCCTGGACTGGGAAAAGGTGCTGATCGTGCACACGTTCCTCGACGCGATCCGCCTCGTGAATTGCTCGACGTTCGTGCTGCAGCCGCCCGCGACGAAGAACGAGACCGTGATCTTCGGCCGCAATCTCGATTTCCCGGGCCGCGGCGTCGCCCACAGGCATTCGATCGTGATGATCATGCGCCCCGAGGGGAAAAGCGCCTTCGCGTCCGTGACCTGGCCCGGCATGGCCGGCGTCCTCTCGGGGATGAACGAGCACGGCCTCTGCGTCGCTGTCATGAACGTCTACAACAAGGAAGACACCGCCCAGGGAGTGCCCTACGTGCTCCTCTTCCGTCGGGTCCTCGAGAACTGCCGGACGTTCGACGAAGCAAAATCGCTGCTCGCGAAAACCGACCGCACCTGCGGCAACAACCTGATGGTCGTCGACGCTTCCGGCAAGTGCGGTGTCTTCGAGCTCGACCACAACCAGTGCGTCGTCCGCCCGCCCGCCGAGGGCGCCGTCATCGCCACCAACCACTGGCGCCTCGATCCGCCGAATGAATCGCAGACATGCCCGCGCTGGTTCCGCCTGAACCAGCTGGAGAAGGCGTGGCACGGAAAGATCGGCATGAACGAGGCGAAGAAGATGCTGCAGGCCGTCCCGCAGGCGGACATGACGCTCCAGTCGATGCTGTTCCTGCCGAAGGAGCGCGAGCTTTACCTCGCGGCCGGGGAGTTGCCGGCGACGAAGGGGAAGTTCAGGAGGGTGGAGGGGTTGTTCCGCGAGGCGAACGACGGCGCGAAGTAAGCCACGCCTGCTTCGCCACGCCGTCGCACACGCGCAACGGGATCGAGAGCGCCAAGGCGTTCACGATCGGCTTCATGCCTGCAGCTTACCTCAGCGTGAACGCCGCAGGCAGGAGCTCCTTGACCTTGAAAGCGCGACCCTCGCAGATCACCCTGGCGTCCGGGGCAAATTCGGCGAGTACCTGCCGGCACGCGCCGCACGGGGTGACATCCTGCCCGCGCTTTCCCAGCGCGATGACGCCGATTGCGACAAAGTCTCCCCTGCCTTCGGCGATTGCGCGGCCGATCGCGACGCGTTCGGCGCAGATCGACAGTCCGTACGACGCGTTTTCGACATTGCATCCCGTGACGACCGATCCGTCCTTGCACAGGAGCGCCGCACCGACCTTGAACTTCGAGTACGGCGCGTAGGCGTTCTTCGCGGCGCGCCGTGCCGCGGTGAGGAGCTGGCGGTCGGTGGGGAGTCTTTTCAACGCCAGCCCTCCACGATGCGGGCGCGAAGAGCGGCGCGAGTTGAGTCGGGCGCAAACACGGCATCGACCGCGTTGAGGACGGCCCGCTTCAGTTCGGCCTTGCCGAGGCCGAGTTCCTTTTCGGCGCGCTCGAAGTCCTGCGTCAGGGTGCTCCCCTGCACGCCGGGGTCGTCGGTGTTGAGAGTGACCTTCACGCCATCGCGGAGGAATTTAGCGAAGGGATGGCCGGCGATGCCGTCGACCGAGTGGGTCATGACGTTGCTGGTGAGGCACATCTCGAACGTGGCGCCGCGCTTCACGGCCTCGTCGAGGATCGCGCGGTCCTCGACGACGTGGACGCCATGGCCGATGCGGGTCGCGCCGAATTCGAGGGCTTCGCGGACGTTGGCGGCGGGGCCGGCTT
>WSZJ01000088.1:20488-35836 GCA_009773755.1 Planctomycetota bacterium
CCGAGTTTTCGCGCTTCGGCAAATCCCTCGCGATGCGCGGCGAGCGGCGAGCGTTCGTCGCCCGCTATGTCGAGGCCGACGACGCCGCGGTCGCGGTAGCGGTGGGCGAGCTTCGCGGCGACGAGCGTGCGCTCCGGCGGGTGGTTGCGGACGCCGCAGAGGATCAGGCCCGAGGTCACGCCGGTCTCCGCTTCGCCCTGCCGGAGCCCCTCGAGCGCGCCTTCGACCGCTTCCTCGGGAGCGAATCCTGCGTCGACCCAGAGCGTGGGCGAGAAGCGCGTCTCGAAGTAGACGACGCCGTCCGATTTCATGTCGCGGCAGAGCTCGAGGGCGGCGCGGCGAAGCGCTGCGCGGGAGCCGAGCGCGGGGAGGAAGAACTCGAAGGTCTTGAGGAACTCGGGGAGGGAGCGGCAGGTTGCTGCGACGCGGCAGCGTGAAGCGGCATCCGGCGGCCAGTTGAGTCCGGCTTCGGCGGCGAGCGCGACGAGCGTGGCGGGGCGCACGGCGCCGTCGAGGTGGCAATGAAGGTCGATCTTGGGAAGCGGCTGCCAGTTCATGGCGAGCCTAGACCTGCAACTTCGGCAAGGTCGCCCGCAACAGCTTCGCGAACCGGTCGCTCACGGCGGCGCCGGTTTTGAGGACTTCCTTGTGGTCGACGCCGATTCCGTTCGATCCTCCGGCCGCGGCGTTGGTGATGCACGACAGCCCGAGGACGCGGATGCCGGCGTGCCTGGCGGCGATCGTTTCGAGGACGGTGCTCATCCCGACGGCGTCGGCGCCCATCGCGGCGAGCATGCGGACTTCCGCGGGGGTTTCGTACTGCGGGCCTGCCATGCCGGCGTAGACGCCCTGTTTCAGGTCCACGCCGCAGTCGCGCGCGGCGGCGAGCGCGGTTTCGAGGAACGCGGGGTCATAGGCCGTGGTCATGTCGACGAACGCCGGCATCCCCATGAGCGGGCTCTGGCCCGTGAGATTGATCTGGTCGGAGATGAGCATCAGGTCGCCGGCCGTCAGCCGCGGCGAAACGCCGCCGGCCGCGTTCGTCACGACGAGCGCCTTCACGCCCCAGCGCGCGAGGCTCCGCACGCCGATCGTCACCTGCGTCGGCTCGTACCCTTCGTACAGATGCCACCGCCCGCGCAGAAGCGCCACCGACCGCCCCGCGAGCTTGCCCACGACCAGTTGCCCCGCGTGCCCCGCCACCGTGCTCATCGGGAAGCCGGCGATCTGGTCATACGAAGCGACCGTCTTCCCTTCCACCTGCTCCGCCAGCGCGCCCAGACCGCTTCCCAGCACGATCCCGAAATCCGGCGGCGCTCCGAACCGGTCGCCCAGCACCATGCACGGCGTCCTCGTGTCCGTCATTTCCCGGCCTCCATCGCCCTGCGGATCCTCGCCCCCACATCCGTGTTGTCCAGCACGCCAGTGAAGTCGCCCGCGTGCGGGCCCCACGCGTAAATCGAAACATCGGTACCGTCGTGGCCTTTCGTGATCACGTGCGTCGCCTGCACCTCGACGGGAATGAATTGCACGCCGCTGGCCTGGGAAAGGATGTGCCCGATGGCGTTCTGAAGCGCGAACCGTTTGGCGTCGTCGGAAGCGCCGGGGACGGTCTCGACTTTTTTCCGGAGCTCTTCGATCTGGGCCAGCAGTTCGTCGCTGATTTCGAACCCGGCGTGCTCGCGCACGACGTCGGCGAGAGGGCGCTTCCCTTCGGCCACGAGCTGCCCCATTTTCTCGGCGCTCATCGTCTGGGCGCGCAGCCGGTCTATCGCGACCTTTTCGGTTATCGCCAGCCCGGCCGTCGCGTGGTCGGCCGTCACGAGAACGAGCGTGTTGTCGTCGCGCTCCGCGAACGCGAGCACCGTCGCAATCGCCTTGTCGAACGCCACGAGATCCTTCACCATCGTCGCCGCGTCGTGCCCGTGGCAGGCCATGTCGATCCGGCCGCCTTCGATCATGAGAAAGAAGCCGTCCTCGCTCTTGTGGAGGAGCTGAAGCGCCTTCTGGGTCATTTCCTCGAGTGAGGGCTGGACGGCGGCGTCGCGGTCGACTTCGTAGTCCATGTGGCGGTCGGCGAAGAGGCCGATGACGCGGCCTTCGCGGCAGTCGAGGAACTCGGCGCGGCTGCGGAGGAAGGACCAGCCTTTGTCGCGGAATTGTTTCTGAAGAACTTCGGGGAAATGGACGAGGCCGCCGCCGAAAAACAGGTCGACCTCGGTAGTGAGGTACTGTTCGGCGATGAGTTTCTCGCCTTTCCGGTCGTCGCAATGCGTCGCGAAGCAGGCGGGAGTCGCGTGCGTGACGGAGGTGGTCGTGACGAGGCCGACGGCTTTCTTTTTCTTGTGGCACCACTCGGCGAGGACTTCGAGATCGGCGCCGTCCGGTCCCTTGCCGACGACGAGATTCTTCGTCTTGCGGCCCGTCGAAAACGCCGTCCCGGCGGCCGCGCTGTCCGTGACGAGCGCGCTTGCGGAGTAAGTTTTTACGAGGCCGACAAAGGTGGTTTTTTCCATCGCAAGCCCCTCGTGCACCCCCGGCCCCGCGAGGCGGCCGAGCGTCACCTGCGACGGTCCCATCCCGTCGCCGATCATCAGGATCACATTTTTGGCGGGCTTTTCAGGCTTCGGCGCCTCGGTGCCGCCGTCGTCGTCCCCCCCGAACAGGCCGCAACCGGCGCAGGCGAATACCAGCGCGGCGCCCAGGCAGCCGGCCACGAGTCCTCTCACACTATCGCGACGCTTCATAAGGCTTCCCCAATGCCTCCGGTGCCCGGGCTCTTCCGACAAATCCGGCGAGAACAAGGATTGTAAGCAGATAGGGCAGAGATTGCGCGAGTTGAGGGTTGATGCGGTCCTGGAAGGCGATCTGGGCGCGTTCGGAAGCGGCGAAAAAGAGGCACGCGGCGGCGGCGCCGAGGGGGTTCCACTTCCCGAAGATCATGGCGGCGAGGGCGATGTACCCGCGGCCGGCGGTCATGTTCTGGACGAACTGGGAGACTTCGGCGGCGAGGGCGGCGCCGCCGAGGCCGGCGAGGGCGCCGGAGAGGGCGAGGGCCTTGAAACGGGTGCGATTGGGTCGGACGCCGAGGGTATCGGCGGCGGCGGGATGTTCGCCGACGGCGCGCAGGCGCAGGCCCGCGACGGTGCGGTAAAGGAAGAACCAGACGGCCGGAACGAGAAGGAAGGCGAGCCAGGCGATGGGGGTGAAGGCGAACGGCCGGATGCCCCAGCGCGGAAGCGAAGCGACGACGGCGGAGTTGGAGGACGACTTGAAGACGAGGGTGCAGGCGAACTGGGTCGCGCCGAGGGCGAGGATGTTGAGCGCGACGCCGGAAATGATCTGGTTGGCGCGGACCTTGATGCAGACGACGCCGTGCAAAAGCCCCATGAGAGATCCCGCGACGACGCCGGCAGCAAGGCCGATCCAGGGGGCATAGAAGCCGGCGGAAGCGGCGGACCTGACGCCGTCGGCGCCGACAGGCTCGCAGGCGAAGGTGACGGCGGTGGCCACGAAAGCTCCGACGAGCATGATTCCTTCGAGCGCGATGTTGACCACGCCCGCGCGCTCGCTGACGACGCCGGCGAGGGAGGCAAGGACGTAGGTGACCGCGATGGAGAGGGTGCCGGCGATGATTTCGGCGGGGGCGCTCATACGGAATGCGTCCGGATGGGAGAAGGAACGGATTCTTTTGGGTACACGGAGGGCACGGAGTTCACGGAGGGCACGGAGGGGCATTCCATATGCGGCAGACTCCGCGCGATCGAAGGACAATAAAGATCTTTCTTTCTCTGTGACCTCTGTGGTCTTCGTGACCTCTGTGTAACCTGAATCAAGTTGTTACCCCCTTTCGGGCAAGCATTCTCCCGAACAGCTCATTCCCGCTGATCACAAACAGGATCACCGCCGCCTGCAGGATCATCACGATGTCCTTCGGGACATCCCCGAGCAGGAATCCCGTGCGTTCCATGGCGCCGAACAGAATCGCCGCGAGGAGAATCCCCACAGGATGGTTCTGTCCCATCAGGCTGACCGCAATCCCGATGAACGCCCCCCGCGCGTATCCGAGCCCGTCGTCCTGCCGGAAGTTGTAGTTCTTCCCCATCACGAAATCGGTCGCCGCCAGCCCCGCAAGCGCGCCTGAGATCGCCATCGCGGAAATCGTGACTCGATTCACCGAAATTCCCGCGGCACGCGCCGCTTCAGGATTGTGCCCGACCGCGCGGAGCTCGTACCCGCGCACCGTCTTGAAGAGGAGGACCCAGACGCCCGCGGCCGCGAGGAGGGCGATGAAGATCGAGGCGTTGAGCTGCACGTGGCCGGGGAAGAGCGGGATGCCGATCGCGGGGGCGCCCGCCTCGGTCCCGGGCGGATGGGCGCCGAGTCGCGGCAGCTTCGCGCAGGCGCCGATCTCGGGAAGCTGGGGCGTCATTCCCTGGGCTTTCCAGGGGCCGTTGGCCAGCGAGTCGGTGATCGCGATCGCGCAGAAATTCAGCATGATCGTGATGATGACCTCGTGCGACCCGCGCCAGGCCTTGAGCGCGCCGGCGATGGCGGCCCAGGCCGCGCCACCGAGGGCCGCAATCGTGATGCAAGCCGGCACGGCGAAGATCGCCGGCCAGGAAGCGAGCTTCCAGCCGACGTAGCCGCAGAGAAGCGAAGCGATCAGGACCTGCCCGAGCCCGCCGATATTGAAGAGCCCCGCGCGGAACGCAACGGCGACCGAGAGCCCCGTGAAAATGAGCGGAGTGGCGTAAAGCAGCACGTACGCGAGGTCGTCGCGCAGCCCGTACGACCGCTGCGCCGCCTCGACGACGTTTCGCATCACGCCAAACGGGTTATGCCCTGCCGCCGCGACAATCACCAGGCCAAGAATCATCGCCGCGCCGAGCGCAAGTGCCGGTGGAATGGAGCGGAGGAGAATCGTGTGGCCGAGGCGTCTCATGGTGCGATCGCGCCTCCCGCCAACGGAGTTCGGAGACGGGAGTCGGGAGTCGGGAGCGCCCCGACCGAGGCGCTCGCCCCCGTTCGGCGGACTCCCGTCTCCCGACTCCCGTCTCCCGACTGCATTTTTCTCGTCATAGCTTCGCCCCCGCCATCAGCACGCCGATCTTCTTCTCCGTGGCTTCTGCGGATTTGAGCTCGCCCGCGACCTGGCCGGCATACATCACAAGCACGCGGTCCGCGAGCGCGAGAATTTCGGAGAGTTCCGAACTGACGAGCAGCACCGCCGCCCCGCGGTCCCGCTCCGAGACGATCGCCTTGTGGATGAACTCGATCGCGCCGATGTCCACGCCGCGCGTCGGGTGAGCCGCGATCAGGAGCCTCGGCTGGCGCGACACCTCGCGCGCGATGATCGCCTTCTGCTGGTTGCCGCCGGACAGCGTCTGCGCCTCCACCGCGATCTCCGCGGGCCGCACGTCGAACTTCTTCACCAGCCCCGCCGCCTCCGCGTCCCGCGCCGCGGCCCGCACAAATCCGCGCTTCACGAATCTCGCCTCGCGGTGCCGCCCGAGCACCAGGTTGTCCGCCACCGTGAACTCGCCCACCAGCCCGCGCTTCTGCCGGTCCTCCGGGATGATCGCGAGCCCCGCTTTGAACCACGCGGACGGGCCGGAGCGCGAGAGGTCGATGCCGCCCAGAGCCACGCTTCCGATCCGCGACGCGCGCAGGCCCGACAGGCACTCGAGCAGCTCGCTCTGCCCGTTCCCCTCGACCCCCGCGATCCCGACGATCTCCCCGGCGCGCACCTCGAACGTCACGGGGCCGACACCCGCCGCCTGCAGCCCCTTCACCGACAACACTCCATCCCCCGGCTTCGCGGTCTTCTTGTCGACCTTCATCGCCACCGCCCGCCCGACCATCATTTCGGCGATCTTCTCCTCCGTCACTTCCGCCGTCACCGCCGTCCCCACCGTCGCCCCGCGCCGCAGCACCGTCAGCCGGTCCGACGCCGCCTTGACTTCCTTCAGCTTGTGCGTGATCAGCACCACAGTCCGCCCCTCGGCCTTCAGCTTCGCCAGCGTCGCGTACAGCTCCTCGATCTCCCCCGGCGTCAGCACCGCCGTAGGCTCGTCCAGAATCAGCACCTTGGCCCCGCGCGCCAGCACCTTGAGGATCTCCACGCGCTGCTGCACGCCGACGGGAAGCGACTCGACCTTCGCGCGAGGCTCGACGGCGAGACCGAAGCGGGTCGACATTTCGGCGACTTCGTGCTCGGCCTGCGCCGAGTCGAACCAGGGCCCGAAGCGCGGCTCCATGCCGAGGACGACGTTTTCGGCGACGGTGAGCGTCGGGACGAGCATGAAGTGCTGGTGCACCATCCCGATCCCCGCGGCGATCGAAGTAGCGGGCGAGAACGTCCTCATCTCTTTCCCCATGACGCGCACCGTCCCCGCGTCGGGCGCGTAGAGCCCGTACAGGATTTTCATGAGCGTCGATTTGCCCGCGCCGTTCTCTCCGACCAGCGCGTGAATTTCGCCTTCAGCCACGGTGAGGCTGGCCGCGGAGTTCGCCACCACGCGCGGAAAGCGTTTATCGATGCCGACCATTTCGATGGCGAGGTTCAGGTGACGGCTCCACGCGGCCCTCCTGAAAACCACAGAGGGCACAGAGAACGACCAGGGAGGGTCCCCGGTTCGGGCCGAGCATTACATATTCGGCATTCCATATTTCATATTGAATATTAGCGAGCGCAACTCCCGACTCCCGACTCCAGTCTCCCGACTGCAGTTGCCTTTCACTTCGCCGGCACCGTCCGCTTGCCTTCCACGATCTCTTTTCTCAACGCCTGCACTTTCGCCTCGACCTCTCCCGAAATCAGCACGCTGTTCTTCGCGTCTCTCACGTAGCCGACGCCCTCTTCCTTCAATCCGAACTCGTGCGCGCCCGCCGCAAACTTTCCGTCCTTGTGCGCCTTGATCGTGTCGAACACCGCCACGTCGACTCGCTTGATCATCGAGGTCAGCACGTGCCCGCCTTCTTCCCACTGGTCGCTGTCCACGCCGATGACGAAATGCGCGACCTTTCCGTCGGCCTTGTTCCGCTCCTTGGCTTCCTCGAGCACGCCGTTCCCCGTCGAGCCGCTCGCATGAAAAATGATGTCCGCGCCGGCGCCGTACTGCGCCTTCGCCAGCTCTTTTCCCTTCACCGGGTCCTTGAAAGCGTCCGGCGTCAGCCCGGCGAAATTCGCGATCACCTCGCACGCCGGGTTCACCGCCTTCACGCCGGCCTGATATCCCGCCTTGAACTTGTGGATCAGCGGGATGTCCATCCCGCCCACGAACCCGACCTTGTTCGTCTTCGTCGTCAGCCCCGCGATCGCCCCGACCAGGAACGCGCCTTCTTCTTCCCGGAACTTGATCGCGCTCACGTTCGCCGGAATCTGCGGCTTCGCCACCAGGTCGTAGTCGATGCACGCAAACTTCTGCCCCGGAAAGTCCTTCGCCACCGTGCAGATCGAGTCCGTGAAAAGGAACCCGACGCCGAACACCAGCGGCGATCCCCCTTCCGCCATCGCCCGCAGCGACGCCTCCCGATCCGCGTTCGTCGGCTCCTTGAACGCAAACGTGACCCCGAGTTCCGCGCTCGCCCGCTCCAGCCCCCGGTAGGCCGCGTCGTTGAACGATTTGTCCCCCCGGCCGCCGACGTCGAAGACCAGGGACACTGTGGCGGGTTTGCTGGAAGGGCCGCCGCAGGAGCACAAGACGGCGCCGGAAGCGATGACGCCAAGACTCAGGACCGAACGAGTGAAGCGGTTCATGGCAGGGATCCTTCGGGTTCGTTGCGAGCATTGAAACGAAGGCTGTGAGACTTTGCCAGACTTTGAGGAATTGAACGAGTTCTGCATCGATCGAAAACGTCGCGATTCTGCGCCTCAAGCGCCGCGACGCATCGCTCGGAGGCCTCAAGTCGCACTTTCATTGCGGCCAGACGTTTCTCCAGCGATGCGCACTTCCCGCAGCTCGTGGACTCCTCTCCCAGGTACATTTACTCGTCACCTCGGCGACCCGGACGAGCGGGACGAAACGATTACGAGGTTATCTCATTTTGCTGCTGGCCCCGCTGGTTCGAAACTGCAGATTCTCAAGGACCGACAAAACAACGAGCAATTTCGTCGGGAAGAAACTCTACAGCCAGTGCTTCAGAATCTGTGCTGCTTACCAAGTACGTCCGACATATGCCTTTGACGTCAATCGTAACCAAGACCGCGATTCTCATGCCAGTGTCGACTGCTAGCGAGATTACGTGCTCGGGTAGGGGAATCGTAGCGAATGTGGCCGCATGTTTCTCCAAGTCTACGAATGATACGCCCTTGGCCCCTGAAGCGTTTTCTCCGACGATAACGGCGGTCGACGACTCCCGATCCCACATTCCAGCGTCCGCACGCACAAAATCGGTGGAGCACTTTCCAATTGTGGAGCACGCTTCGTCCACGATGGAAATGTCAATTGAGTTATCCGCTCTGCTGAGAACCGCCGCCTGTAGACATTCCTGGCTTGTTGGAATGCAGAACGAAATGCAGTCCTTAACCTGAATTTGCACAAATGCGATCCCTTGCGACGCGAGTCCAAGCTCAGTCCTGGCTTGCGTCAGCGAATTGGTTCGCGCAATCCACAGAGCTTCATTCGGTCCGCCTTGAATTCCCCCCAGCCTCAAGCTTTGATCGCCGTACTTGGCAACCTTCCAGGAATTGGCGACCTGAAGTTTGACGTCATACTGCGTGACGCAGCCTGTTGGTATTCGATCTTCATCAACTTCGACGAAGCACAATCGATTACCATCCAGCGACCAAAGCGGTGGCTCATTCCATGCAATGTGCCTAGGAAGTTCAAGTTTCTCTTGCCTTCGAGACTCCAGATCCAACAAGGACGGTTCAGGGCATAACCCGCATCCAACGTTCTGCTTCGGCGCAATGCTTACCTGAGATGCCTGCAGAATCCTCAGGAAATCCATGCTCGGGAAGTCCAGCGCATAGAGTCCACTTGGGCCGCCGGCAAGCCGACACTCGAGGAGAAGCCGCCTCAAATGCGCGGAACGCAACCGCAGAATAATTTTCGCCCTGCGAGCCAGAGCCTTGGTATCTGATTTGCAAGCCGAGGTCAGGTCTTCCTCGCAATTTCGGCTGAGAAAAAACCGAAAGGCACTTCGAACTTCATCCATTTGCTCTGAAGCCAACTGCCGAAGGGCGGTCCTGCATTCGCCGTCCTCGCGGGGCGCCGATCCACTTGAGTTCACACCTTCGGGCCGAGTTGGACAAGATCTTCCAGTATTGCCAGTTTCACACGAAATGCAGGCTAACACTGAAATGGCAACGATAAATACACCACCAAGAGGCCTTCGCGTTGCGCAATGAACTCGAATCCGGAGTCTCTGCATGCGGTTTGCTCCTGCTAACAAGTGGCCCTGAAAGGGATAGCTACTAACCCGCCAAACACTGTACTATCGCAGGGTAAATTTGTCAGGCGGAATGAGTTGTAAATTCAGCACTGGCAATCCCCCGAGACATCTGATGGCCGCAACTCACCAGCAATGTGGGCTTCCTTAAGCCCATCGCCGCAGACTCGCCAGGCGAAGATAAGCGACGGTGCATCGAGAAGCTCCCGCTTCCATGGAGCGCTCACCGACGGATGCCGCGATGCGCCGCAGTCAGCTCGCCAAGCGTCTTGATCCCTCGCACTTCTACCAGCGACAACCGGGCCTGGAACGTGTCAGCGTGCTTCTGCCGCTCCTGTCCCAAATCCGACCTCCCATTTCAAACGGCGACTTTGCAAAAATGTTTGCTTTGCCAACGGTCCAATAAGCGGGTGGAACTTCACTTCTCCCCCCCCCGGTACAATCTTCTACCGATTGGCTGCAAGCGGCAAGATCCTGAAGATTTAGGCGGCAACCTTGAAGTAGTGAACGCTCACTGGACTTGAGCTTTAGTCGTAGACTCCGGCGCTATAGCTACTTGCCTTGTCCTTCTTCCCTTTGAGATCCTTGTACTTGTCAGTTTCCTTACCACTATTGAGGTTAAGCTCGCTCTTCATCCCTTCGTAAAGTTCAGCCTTAATGCACTTCAAGCCCAGCATTTCGAGCTCACTCGGCTTGTAACCAGGTTTCGGTTTTGAATTCAGAAGTGAATTTGCCGCAGATTTTGCCGCACTGAACATTGCGGTGTAGTCTTGAATCTCCTTATCGTCGTCGGTAAGCCCTTGGGTCTTCTTGTGCTCTTCCAGCCATGTCAAACAGGGGATTCCAGCCCAAGGACCGGGCGGATACCATTTGCCGTTTGTCGCCATCCACGGCTTTTCGTGAAAATAGATGTAGCGATCCCCCGCGTCAAAAACCGTTATGTGGTCGTCATCCCCACGAATTACGTCGGGTGGGTTCGCGGGAGGAGGTTCATCGGGAGGATCCCAGGCACCACCAGATCTCTTGCGTTTTTTTTCTTCCGCCGTGGACTTTCGATGTTCTTCCAACATCCTCTCAAGTTCTTCACGCTGCCGTTTGCGCTCCTCATATTGCTCTTGGGGGTCGTGTTCTTCCTGAGCAAAGACTAAGGGACCCTCGCCGCCAGAATTTTCGGCGGTGCGCGATAGGTTGTGCTGGAGCAGGGATCGGTTCAAGGAATCCTGCGGACCGAATTGTTCCGACATCGGCTTACCTCCTTTTTTCGTGTTTGAGGAAGTCCTTTACTTGCGCGTTCTCATCCTGACCTGCCAGTCTAGTACCGTGTTCCAAAGCGAATGGAACCTCGTCGCTTGGACCTCCGGGCTCCGCAGCCCTTCTTCCATCGGTACGTTGCCGTCAACCTGCGGGCCGCCTTGGCCCACTGCCGCGACGAAATCGCACCGTGCTCTGTAGTGGTCCAGCCGGTTCGCCGCGCGCCACTCGCGATTGAGGTACAGGAACGCCTCGCTCGGCAGAAATCTCCGATGCGTCGGATCCTGAAACGCCCGATTCGACCGCAGCGCCGGAACGATGACGGTCATGAGCCCGCCGGGCTTGAGGATGCGCCAGCACTCGTCGAAGAAGGCGAAGAAGAGGTCGCGGTCGCCGGTCGAGGCGGGGACTTCGCGGTACTCGCCCTCGGGGGAGACGTAGACCATCGGGATGTGCTCGACGAAGTGGGAGCAGTGCAGCTCGTCGACGGAGCTGTCGGGCCAGGGCCAGGGGAACTTCATCAAGTTCACGCGGTGCTTCGCTTCCGCGAACATGTCCACGCCCTCGAAGCCCTCGCGGCAGGACTGGCCGCAGGCGAGGTCGAGCCTTACTTCGTGAGGTGGTGCGAGAACAACCTCAGGCGAAGTAGTTTCGGCGGCATTCACTTCGACCGCATGCGGGCAAGCGGGCGAGCGGGCGGGCGGGCAGGCATGCAGCTCTGCGATACTGGATGGAGGGCCTTTCGACTGGTCTTGATCCTGAGCGAGCGACCAAAGGGAGAGAGTCGAGGGGCTTGGCTCGCTCGGGGCCGGCCGACAGGCTGGCTTAGGCGCCATTTCTACTGCGACCCCTGAAGGACTGACGTGGATGTCCGGCATAAAACGCTCCTTATCCGCAGAAGAGACGGCAGACGATCGTGAACATCGTGGTGACTCCGAGCTGCTCGACGGCGACGAGCCGGACCTTGGCAAATCCGTTCCCCGTGATGGGTCCCATCACCGCGTAGCCGACCGCGGTGGACTGACCGGCCGAGCCGATGTTTGTCCAGGAGCTTCCGTCGTCGTTGCTGCCCTGCGCCTGGAAGGCGGTCTGGATCGAGCCCGACGCCGTGATCGTCATGATGATGAAGTCGAGGGCGTTGGCGCCGCGGGCGGAGAAAGGCAGGGACACGACGGTCAGGTTCGCGCCAAGGGCAAGGGATTCCCAGACGACGTGCGTGTACTGCGCGCCGCTGCCGCAGGGGGTCGCGGCGGCGGGTGCGGCCGCAGGCGCTGGCGAGCCTTCGCAAGAGCAACCGTTTCCGCTCATGACTTGCCTTCCTTTCTCTCGCTGGAGGAATCGCCGGCGGGGTACGCGGCTTCGATCAGGAGCAGCTCGGCGATGACGAGGCGCGCCTTCTCCAGCCACGAGACTCGGGCGCGGAGCAAGGGATGGCGCGTCGCGACTTCGCCGAACGAGGCCCAGCCGGGGCAGAAGCCCTGCCACGACGCGATCTCGGACCAGTCGGTGCCCTCGCCGGAGCCCTGAAGCGCGACATGGAGCGTCCCGCGACCGAGGTGCCTGGCGATCATCTCGACGCGCACGGGGCCATCGCCTTGCCGGCGAATCGGCCTGGAGAAGCAGTCTCCGTCTTTGAACACGAATGGGTGGCGTTTCATCGGGACACCTCCTATGCCGACCGCGAACGGCCGTTGTCGAAGACCTGAAAATCGACGATGGCGCAGCGCCTCATCGCGGTCCAGAACGCCATCCGCATCGGCATTCCCGGCTTCGGCCAGACGCACCAGTTCTGGCAGCCGACGCCGTACGATTCCGGCTCGCCGAGCTGCTGCCAGTTCTTCGCGTCCCAGGACTGCTGGAAGCCGAGGAAAAGGCGGTCGCCCGAAGTGCAATACACCGTGAGCACGATCCAGAGCCCGGCCGGTGCGGGCTCGCGGGAGCCCTGGTAGGTGCGGGGACTCTCGCTTCCGCGGCCGTTCACGACGAATTTGCGCTCTTCGATCATCAGTACACGATTCCTGTTCCCGGGTCGATGTGCCCGACCTTCACGCGGAAATCCACGGCGAATCTCTTGCCCGCTTCGCGCGCCTTCTTGCAGAAGTACAGGTCCTGGGTCATGGCGGCGGCGCCTCCCTGCTCGGGGAACCAGTCGGCCACCGTCACGAACCACGGCGGCGGGACCTGGCGGAAAAGGTCCATGCGCCAGAGGGTGCAGCCCATGGCGATGCCGTTGCACTCGCAGATCTGGCCGCGCTGGAGGGCGGCGGCGACGTCGCGCGGGCGGAAATCCATGACGCCCGACTGGCGGAACAGTTCCGGGTCGCCGTAGCACTGCGGCATGTTCACGTCGCCCTTGGTGAAGTAGACCCCGCCGACCGCGTCGAAGGGCCCGCGCTCGATCGCTTCGAGGAGCCGGATGTGCGCGTCGGGGGGCGGGATGTTGTCGTCCTCGAGGGTGAGGACGTACTTCCAGGTCGAGAGCTCGGGGTGGGCGAGGACTTGTTGCAGAAAATTGTTGTACGCGTGCCCGACCTCGTCGCCGGCGACGAACAGGAAGGCGCGCTTCTGGTTCATCGGCGCGATCAGGGACTGCCACGCGGCGACGACGCGGTGGTGGATGAGGCCGCGGGTGGGAGTCACGATGACGGTGGAGCAGTCCTTGTAGGAGGAGCCGGGAATCGTGTGGATGCGTTCGAACCCGAGCCCGTGGAGGCTTTCGGTGGCGCGGGAGACGTCGAGCATGGGAGATGGGGTGACCACGCGCGCGGGCAGCGGCGAGGGAAGGAGCGCCAGTGGCGGCCGGGCCTGCGGCGCATCGACGCGCGGGTCGACGGTGTGAAGGCCGTGCAGAGTTACGGGCGCGCCCATGCTCAGACTCCGATGTTGTGAATAACGACGGTGGGAATGACGGCGTTGGTGTTGGCCGCGACCAGCTGGCTGAACGCGAGGCTGCCCGGCATCGCCGTCGTGAACGAGGTTGAATAAACTCCCATGCCGGGGAACGGACGGTAGGAAGTCGCGATCGTGTTACCGACGCCGAGATAACCCATGAAGGATGCCCCTATCCAGCTGAATCCGCTGATGGACATGGGCACGGCAAGCCTGCTGGAGCGCATCCAGAAGCCGAGCCAGTAGTGCGTCTGGCTCAAGGAAGGAACCGCGCTCCACTGCGAGGAATGAAGCGAAATCTGGCGGCCGCCGTTGTAGAGAGAGGAATTCCCCGTGTTGTTGGCGCCGGAGCCAAACGTGGTCGAGGCGCTGTTGAGCAGGGAAAGCTGAGTGGAATTCGCCAGCGTGTACAGGCCGACGGAGGCGGTGAACGTGTGCGACGAATTTGAGGCCGTCGCCGTCAGGCTTCCGACCATGTTGATCAGCATCGTGTTGGCGGTCATGTTCCCCGGAAAGACGCCTGTCGGCGGGCAGAGCGGGAAGACTAGGAGACTGGCGTCCGCCGTTCCCTGGACCGCGCTTCCGCTCCCGAAATTATTGGCCCACGCGGTGAGAGTGACCGCGGCCGCGCCGCCGCCGGACTGGACGACGAAGTTGCTTCGCAGCGTCGGCATCTAGCCTTCCTCCAGGACGTCGAAGCCGCCGATCGACCAGGTCGGCGCCGTCGTGGAAGCCCAGGTGTAGATCAGGATGGAGCCGGTCTGGCCGATCGCGACTCCGTCGTGGAGGTCGGGGTTGAAGACGGCGCCGGCGTAAATGGGCTGAGTCCACTGGTAGAGGTAGCGGACGGTCGACGGTGAGGAGGCGGTCGGGTTATAGCGAAAGGAAAAACCCGGGGCGTAGTCGCTGTCCGCCATCGTGGACTGCGCAGTGATCGCCGTGCCGCCCGAGGAGTAGCGGTTGGCGGGATCGAGAGCGACCAGGATGTTGATCGTGCCGCCCGCCGGCGTCCCGTCCTGGCAGAGCGCGAAATTCGAGAGAATGACGCGGCGGCCGTTTGAATTCGCCTGATTGATCAGGAAGGTCGGCGTGGTCGCGACGAAGGACGTCTGCCCCGTGATCGTCGTCCCCGGCGTCTGGTGGGCGATCGCGAACCGGCGGCCGCCGAGGCAGGAAGAGTACGCCTTCGCGCGATCCTCGTACCGGACGGGGTCGAACAGGTACGTCAGCGGGAGGTCGGCCATGGATGCCTCGATGTTTTTATTTTGAATGCCGCGGCGCTCTCCCTGTCGCCGAAATGAAAACATCGGCGACCGGGAGAGGGCCGCTCCCTTCGACTCGCTCAGGGCGGACCCTTCTCGAAGTCCCCGGCGCCGCGTGAGGTGGCCTCGGCCTTCAGACGCGCACGACGGGATACGGCCCTGGATTTGCGCTTCTTACTGGTGCGAAATATTGCACCCCGCGTAAATGATGATCGTTCCGGCGCCCGCGCTCACGCTGTAGCGATACCGGATCATCGAGAATCCGACTCCGGTCGATTTCGTCGGGGCGCTGTATCCCAGCACGAGACCGGAATTTGCAGTCACGACGCTCCAGTTTGCGCCGTCATTACTCCCTTGAACCTCTATCGTGTACGAAGTTGCACCTCCGAGGTTGAAGCAGACCGCGTCGACCTGGACAGCGTTTCCGCCGCCCATGCCAATGGCGTTTGAGAAATTATCCGTTCCGTTTGTAACCGCCAAACGGGCGGCCATCACCGTGTAGCCCATGGTCTTCTCCGATTGAGTGTTAGTTTCTCCAGTGGTGAAGCGA
>WSZJ01000089.1 GCA_009773755.1 Planctomycetota bacterium
GGCGCGTGCGGCCTCGGCGAGCCGGCCGACGGACAGGTAGGCGGATTCTGCGTGTATCACGGTTGCGCGATCATATCGGCGCTCATCGTTCCAACCCCTCGAACATCGGACGTCCGGCACTCAAGAGCGCCTGGCGCACTCCGTCGCAAAGGGCCTCGAAGTCCGCGGATCCTCCCGATCGGCCCTCGATCGTCGCCCCTTCGCTCCAGATCGGGGCGGCTTCTTCGAATCTCCCTCTTTCGACGAGATACCTGGCGAATTCGCAGAGGTGGCGGCCAAGCTTTGCGTCGTCGCTCACGGTCCGCAGGACCTGCAGGGCCGCCCGATGGGCCGCTTCGGCCTCCTCGTGACTTCCCCTGCGCGCATGAAGCTGAGCGAGATTCCCAAGAACGTTGCCTTCACCGCGCACGTTTCGAGACTCTCGACAGATCGCCAGCGACTCGAGGTAGGCCTTCTCACAGGAGTCCAGCCGGCCGGTGTCGAAGTAGACGCTGCCGAGGCTGTCGAGGGTCAGACCCAGCATCGGGCCGTTCCTGTACCTTCGATGGATCGCCAGCGCGTCCTTCAGCGTCGCTTCAGCCTCTTCGAAGCGGCTGGTCCTGCGATAGAGCATTCCGAGGAGGGACAGTGTGTGACCCTCCGATGCCGCATTGCCGACCTCACGGTGAATCGCGAGCGCTTCCATGTAAAGCCTCTCCGCCGGATCCCTTCTGCCCTGCTGCGCGAGGCAGTTCGCCAGGTTTCCCAGGACGACTCCCTCAAATCGTCTGTCGCCGACTTCGCGCATGATCGCAAGGGCGTCTTCGAACAGGCGCTCAGCGGAAGCGAAGCGGCCGGTAGCGACAAGAAGGTTGGCGAGGTGTCCGAGGATCGCGCCTTCGTGGGGGCGATTTCGCGACGCTCGGGCCGCGGCGAGCGCCCGGGCGTAAATCGATTCGGCCTCATTGCGGCGCCCCGAATCGGCGAGAACGTTGGCCAGGCTCTTGAGCGCCAGGGCTTCGTAGCGCGGATTGCGGGTTTCCTGCTGGATACGGATCGACTCGAGGCACGCCTTTTCGGCGTCGCCGTGGCGGAGTTCCTCCTTGTACAGGATGGCCAGGTTCCGCAGAGCCAGTCCTTCCGCGTCCCGGTCGCCGAGCTCGCGGTGGATGGCGAGCGCCTCCTCGCACAGCCGTTCCGCCCGGGCGTAATCCCCGCTCTCGCGGACACTTCCGGCAAGGTCCTTGAGAGCGACTCCCTCCAGCCTGCGGTGTCGAAACTCCCGGAAAATCCGGAGAGCTTCCGCCAGAAGCGGCTCCGATTCTGTGTATCGACCCCGGGCGTGCGAGGCCAGCGCCGCACGCCGGAGCGCCGCGCCCCTCTCGACTCCCGAGGCGATGGCCGCGAGCCGCTTCCAGCTCTCGATCGAAGCCTCGAATCGATACAGGAGGTCGGCGACTTCCGCGCCACGCCGGAGATACAGTTCGTGAACGGCGCGCATTTCCGGCTCGCCGGAAGCGGCGCCTGCGACCCAGGCATGCGACGCAAGCTCTTCCGCGAGGAGATCCGTCGGGTGTCTCTCGATCGGGTCCGTGGCCATGGACTCGAGGGCCGGCGGCGAGGCCGGACGGCCGCCGAAGAGCCCTTCGATGGCGTGCAGCGCGAGGGCGTGCAACCGGGCGCGGTCGCCGGGGAGCTGGAGCTGGTAGGCCGCATCCCGGATGAGCGCATGTCGGAAAAGGTAGGCCGGCTCCGCGTGCAAGCCGGCATGTTACGCCTTCATCGGCGCTGGCGAGCGATTCACGACCGGCTTCCATCATTGGAATTCAAAAAGCAGGCTCGTCGAACGGCGGCACATCCGACTTGAGCGTGGCTTCGCGCATGTTCGCAGTTTTTGTCTCGAGCGTTTTTGTGTCCCCGAGATCGCGCAGGATGACCGCGCCGTTGCGCCACGTCAGGCGCGCTTCCTCGAATCGGCCCAGCAGGATCTGAAGCAGGGAGTAGTTGCAGAGCTGGAGGCCTTCGAACCGGCGATTCCGGACCTCGCGCGAAATGGCCAGAGCCTCCGTGAAGGTGCGTGCGGCAAGTTCCAGTCGTCCGGTGTCCTGGTAAACGCCGGCCAGATTTCCCAGTGTGACCCCTTCGGATCGCCGATTGCCTGACTTGCGACAGATCTCGAGCGCTTCAGCGTAAGTCCGCTCGGAAAGGGCGACTCGTCCGCTGCGGCCGTACAGGTTCGCGAGATTTCCAAGGGTGAAGCACTCCGATCGCGGATCGCCGACTTCGCGGTGAATGGCGAGCGCCTCCGTGAGCATCTGCTCCTCCTGCTCGACTTGCCCGGTGTCCGCGCAGATGAGCGCGAGGTTCCCCAGCTCGATGCCCTCGGCACGCCGGTTGCCGACTTCGCGATGAATTGCGAGCGCCTGCAGATGGGTCCGTTCGGCCAGCGGAACCCGTCCCGTAACCGCGAACATGTTGGCCAGCCTTCCAAGCTCAACCCCTTCGGCCCGGCGATCTCCGACCTGCCGGTGGAAGGAGAGCGCCTCCGCATATGCGTTCTCCGCCATTTCGATGCGTCCCGTATTCCTGTACACGACCGCCAGGTTTCCCAGGTCGAGGCCCTGGCCACGTCGATCGCCGAGTTCGCGGCGGATGGCGAGCGCCTCCGCGCAAATCCGTTCGGCCGCTTCCAGCCGCCCCATCTCGTAATACCCGATCCCCAGGTTTCCCAGCACGAGGCCCTCCAGACGACGATTTCCGGCTTCACGGGAGATGGCGAGGGCCTCCAGGTGCGTCCGTTCCGCCCTTTCGACCCGACCCGTCATGGAGTACAGGTTGGCCAGGGCATCCAGCGCGGTGCCCTCAAAGAGGCGATGGCCGGCCTCGCGGTGGATGGCGATGGCCCGCTCCAGAAGAGGCTCCGCCAGGATTGACCGGCCGGACTCGTGGGCGATCACCGCGGCACGGCCAAGCGCCAAACCTCTTTCCACTCCCGCAATACTCCCGGCGAGTTCCTCCCAGAGCCGCTGCGAATCTTCGTGTCGAAACCGCAGCTCGGCGTGCTCGGCAGCGCGGCGCAGATACAACTTCCGGGCCGCAGACATCGCCAAGCCGCCGGCGTCCGCCGCGTCGCACGCCCTCCTTGCATGCTCCGCCAGCTCTTCTGCGAACGGGTCCGAGCCGTGCGGCTCGAACGGAATACCCTCCGTGTCGTCAAGCGCCGCCGGCTGCGGCGCTCGTCCTCCGGCGTGATTCTCGATCAACGCGAACGCGATCCCGTGCAGCCGCGCGCGATCGCCCGGCAACTGCAGTTGATACGCCGCATCCCGAAGCAGCGCGTGCCGGAACAAGTACGCCGTTTCCGCGGTCATCGGGAGTCTGGAGTGTTGAGTATTGAGTGTTGAGCAGGGAGCAGGGGAGGAAGTGGGGAGTCGCGGAGTGACGGAGCAGCTTGCCTTGCTTGCGGTTCTGCCGTCACTCAAATCTCAAGACTCATTTCTCCACACTCTCCGTCGAACAGTTCCACCCCCGCTGCGGCGCACGCTTTTCGCATAGCCTCCGCGACGCGTTCGAAGTCGCCGCCGTGACCCGAATTCACGACGGCAGAGGCGTCGCTCCTCCGCTACTGCCCGCTCGCCGTCGCCTTCCAGGATTTCTCCAGCGCCTCCATGTCCGGGAAAAACTTCGAGAACGCCTCCGCCTTCCCCGAGGCCAGCGCATCGCGGTACTGTTTGTACGCGTCGCGGAGTTTCGCGTCGCCGGTCTGCGTGAGGAATGCGTTGAGGGACCACGCCTCGGCGTAGAAAACGAGCGCCTTGGTCGAGTCGGCGTTGATGAGCTTGCCTGCGTCGGACTCGAGCAGGTCCCTGAGCGGGATCCAACCGGCGCCGCTGGCCGCTTCCTTGGCGAACGCGGCGCGCGAGGCGTTGGAGAAATTGAACTTCCAGGCGCCCGACGAGCCCTCGAAGCCCTCGAACCAGGTCGCCATGCCCTCGGCGTGCCAGGAGGGAAGTGCGGACGGAGACGATGTGCGGAAGTAATAGAGGTGCGCGCCTTCGTGGACCATCGTCTGGAGGAACAGGTGGCGGCTGCCGGTCTTGTTCCAGCCGGCGACGACGTTGGAGTCGCTCGAGGCGAAGCCTCCAGCCTTGAGCGAGTCCTCAGCCCTGCGCTCGATGCAGTGGCGACGGTAGTCGTCGTACGAACCGAAGGCGTAGAGCGTCATCTTCTCGCCCTTGGCGAGCTTCGGCTCGCGGCCGTCATAGAACTTCTTGTACTCCGCGTACGCCAGCTCGATCACGGCGGCGAGGTCCTTCGTGAACGCCTCGCCCGCGTTCGAGCGGACCTTGTAGTGCTCCGTCTCCTCCTCGAAGGCGTTTTCCCACTTTGACCGAAGCGTCTCGTAGTCCTCGAGCGCCATCCACTGGCCCTTGAACTTGCGGTATCCGGCGTCGAGGAGTTTCTTTTCGTCCCCCGGCAGCCATTTGCCGTCCACCTTCACCATGCCCTTGGCCAGGTTCGGGCGGTCGGCGGCGGGGACCCATGTGCCCTTGAAGCGCACGAGCCCCTTTTCGAGATTTTGCTTTTCCTCCGTCGTCACGAACGAACCCTTGTACAGCACGAAACCGCCCGCGGGCGCGTCGATGCCGCGCTTGCGCGCGACGACGGCCGAGATGCGGTCCTTCAGGGCGCCTTTCGAAGCGGTTTCGAGGTTTTGCTGCGCCGACTTCGCCTCGCCCATGTCCCAGAGGAGGACGCCGAGCGCGAAGTGCTCTTCGGGCGTGGCGGCCTGGGGATTGGCGAAGCGGAAGAACTCGAGCGGCTCGAGGTAAGCCCACGGGAATTTCCCGGAGCCCTTGGGGATCGTGAAGTCGAACGCGCGGTCGTCGGCCTTGGTGATCGTGAGCTCCTGGGCGCCGACCTTCGGTTTCAGAGTCACGGACTTCTTGTTCACCGCGGCGACGAGCTTGTCGAGGGCCGTCGCCATGGCCTTGACCTCGACGATGCGCGATTCAACTTCACGCCGGCGCACGGACGAGACCAGGCTCGGCAGGAGTTTTTCGTACTCGGCGGCGGCGCGGGAAAAGTGGAAGCGCCGCACGAGCCCTTCGATTTCGGCGCTCGACACTAGCCACGTCTCGCCCTCGATCGCCAGCTTCAGCGAGTCCACCTCGCCCTTGCGCTCGGCGGCCACGTCCGTCTCGATCGACTTGAGATATTCGGGTAGCCCCTCAATCTTCGCCGCCCAATTGGCGATCGCCGGGTTGTAGCGGCGCGCCTGCATCAGCGTCAGGCGCGCCTCCGAGTATTCCTCCAGCTTCCACTGCGCCGCGCCGAGCCAGAACATGCAGGGAAAATTCGTGCGTCGCCCCTTGGTCGAGACGAAGTCCCGGCATTCGGCATAGCGGCCCGCGAGAAACATCGTGCGCGCCATCTGCGAGAGCAGCGACGCCTGCGAAACCCCCAGGTCCAGGAGCTCCTTGTAGGCGGCCAGCGATTTGTTGGCGTCGGCGCCCGCATAGGCGGGGGTTCCGAGAAGGTAACCGGTCAATGTCCGCACGACTGACCCGTTCGGCTGCCGCGCCCGGATTTTCTCGATCTCCTGTTTCGCTTCCTCAAACTTCCCCAGCTCCACGTCCGCGATGCCGCGCCAGACGACGCCGATGTCCTTAGCTCCCTCCATCGAATCAAGCTGGTTGGAGCGCTTCAGCAGAAGATCCCACTCGCCCCGCACCCAGGTCAGGTGCGTGAGCATGATCAGCACTACTGGCATCTGGACCATCGCCGCTTCCAGGATCTGCAACCCCTGCTCGTGGTCGCCGATCCCCACCAGCGCCCGGCCCCGCGCGGCCGTGACCATCGGCATCCCCGGGGCGAGCCGTTCCGCTTCGACGGCGTCCTTGAGCGCGTCCGCGTACCGGTCCAGGTCGAAATAGACGTTCGAGCGCTGGAAGTAGGCGAAGCCCCAGGAGTCGTTGGGGTGGTTCCCCTGGATCGTCATCAGGCGCATCGCCTCCGTGACGTACCTCAAGCCGACATCCGGGAAGCCCGCGCCTTTCCAGATGCTGCATCGCACCAACCAGGCTTCCACCAGGTCCGGCTGCTCGACGATCGCCTTCTCAATGAGATCCCGGGCCGCGACCTGGTTTCCCCTGTTGAACTCATCCGCCGCCTGGTCCACGAGCTGCCGGGCCTTGCCGGGGTCGGCGAGAGCTGTCGAAGAGAGGGAAGCGGCCAGAAGGAGGAGGACGGGCGAGAAGTGTCGCATCGGAAAAAGCCTCGAGGAGAGGGTAGTCCGCCAACGCCGGGCACGATTGCGAAAGTCCGATTCTAATGCAGGCCGGCGCATGTGCCGCGGAGGATCTCGGCGCCCACGAACCAGGCCAGCCTTGCGTCGCCGAGTCGGGGAATGTCGAGGGAAGGTTGCCTCTGCCGGCGGTTTGCGGTCACTCAATTCTCATTCCTCAACCCTCCTCACTCACGGAGGGTCGCACCCCCTCCTTCGCGCATCAACGCGCGGCGGAAGAAACAAGCGCGTACGGCGATCAGGGAAAATGCGAGCTTAACGGACCCGGTTGCTGTCGTCCCGACACATGGAATGTGCGACCATTCCCGGCCGCTTCAGACCGGAGGCGACGTGTCCAACGACCTCGAGCTCTACGAACGCTGCTCCGCCGAATGGTGGGACGCGGATTCCCCCGCGTTCAGGTCCCTCCACGCGATTCACGAGTTCCGCGCGCCGCTCCTCCTGGAGTGGCTGGGCGAACAATCTTCGCGCGGCCGCGTCCTGGACATCGGGTGCGGCGGCGGGTACTTCGTGGAGGAATTCGCCCGGCGCGGCGCCCGCGTTCTCGGCGTGGACCTGAGCGGCGCAAGCCTCGCGGCCAGCCGGCGACACGCCGCGGCGGTCGGGACGCCCCCTTCTGATTACGCGCGCGCCAGCGCCCTCGCCCTCCCCCTGCGCGACGCCTGCGCCGACGGCGTCCTCGTGTGCGACCTGCTGGAACATCTGCATCACTGGAAGCGCGCGATCTGCGAAGCGGCTCGGGTCGTGAAGCCGGGGGGCTGGGTGTTTGCGACGACGCTCAACCGGACGCTCCTGGGTCGCGTGGTGGCGATCTGGATCGGCGAAGGCCTCGGGTTTGTGCCGCGCGGAACGCACGACGCCTCGATGTTCATCCGCCCCGGCGAGCTGATCGAAGCGGCCGCCGGATGCGGTCTCGCGTTGGAACAGCAGACAGGGGAGCGGCCGAAGATTTTTGCGACGCTTCGCCGAAGAGCCGTGGTCCTGGCGAAGAGCCGCATGACGGGCGTTACGTACAGCGTGCTGTTCCGGAAGCGGTAGGCGGAGTGCCGCCTCCATCGAAGGGGAGCGCTCCGGCCTTCGCGCAGGCCCCGCGCATGCTGCGAACCTCGGCATCGAGCCATTCGGCGTTCGGAAATCCGCGGAGGACCGCCGCGCCGGCGCGCCAGGCGAGGCCGGCCTCGGCGGTCCTTCCCATTGACAGCAGAACCAGCCCGAGGCCGCAGCCGTGAAAACCCTCGTACATGCGTTGCGCGAAGCGGCGGTGGATGTCCAGCGCCGCCCGCAGATGTCCTTCGGCCTCGGCAGCACGCCCCATTCGCGAGAGGACGATTCCCAGTTCGCCCAGCGAACATCCCTCGAAGATCTCATCCAGCGCGTCGCGATGGATCTCGAGGGCCTGCCGGAGCAGAACTTCGGCGGCTTCAAGTTTCCCAGAGTCGGCCGCCAGCCTGGCGAGAGACGCAAGAACGCGGCCCTGCATCCGCAGATCCCCGACTTCTCGGGCCAGGGTCAGCGACCGGCGGAGCAACTCCTCCGCACCATCGGGCCGGCCTGATTCGCGGCGGAGCTGGGCGAGACTCAACAGCGCGAAAAGCTCCCCCCGGGGGCTGTTGATACGGCGGTAAATCGCGAGCGCCTGTTCGGAGAAGCGCGTCGCTTCTTCGAACCGGCCGCGCAGACCGTGGATCCCCGCGAGGCGCTGAAGCGCCGACGCTTCCGCCGAGTGCAGATCGAGCTCGCGGATCCATTTAAGCGCCTCGGTCAGCACTCGCTCTCCTTCGTCCGGTCGTCCCGCGGAAGCGAGCAGGGATCCCAGGCTCGAAAGCGCGAGGACTTCGGACTTGCGATTTCCCACGCTCCGATGCAGCTCCAGCGCTTCCTTGAGGATCTGTTCCGCTTCGGTCCAGCGCGACATCTGATGAAGGACGTTTCCGAGCTGACTCAGCGCGACGCCTTCGTGACGGATGTCGGAGACTTCGCGGAAAACGCCGATGGCCTCCCGAAGGGCGCTCTCGGCGAGTTTCAGTCGGCCCGTGTTCAGGTAGAGCTGCCCCAGTTCAGCGCGGGAGTAACCCTCCAGCCGCTTCTGCCCCGCCTGCCCGTGGAGCTCCAGGGCCCGCTTGAAGCACTCTTCCGCCTTTCCGCTCCTGCCCGCGTCCATCGCGGCGCATCCGGCCCAGCGGATCGCTTCCGCGCGCTCCACCTCGCCCGCTCGTTCCGCGAGGCGAAGCCAGAGGGAGATCGCCTGTTCGCATTGGTGCGTCCGGCCGGCGTGCTCGGCGGCCCTTCGCAGGTAAAGCACGACGGCGTCATCCAGGTTGGAGCCCCCTTTCTCAGGGCGATCCGAACGCTCCGATTGATCCGCGAGCTCTGCCGCCCAGTTATCCGACGGGTGAGGCTGCCAGCGGTCCGGCTCCACCGCCCCAAGCGGAGGAGGGGCCGGAGGGCGGCCGCCGGCCAGTGATTCGATCAGGGCGAACGCGAAACCGTGCAGCCGGGCGCGGTCGGCGGGGAGCTGGAGCTGATAGGCGGCGTCGCGCAGCAAGGCATGCCGAAATACGTACGCAGTTTCTGCTGTGCTCACCAGGCCATGCTACGCCAGCCCGGGCAGGCCCGCGGAAAGCCCTTTGGCAGGACGTCAGTTTTTGCCGGAAGCGGCTTTCAGTTTCTCCAGGAACTCCTGCGGACCCAGGTATCCCGGCAGCCGCGCGGCTTCCGTCTTGTCGGCGCGCAGGAGGATCGTCGAAGGGAAGTCGGTGATCTTCAGGCTCTCGAACGTCGCGGGCTGGTGTTCCTTCTCGATGCGCACGGCGATGAAGCGTTCGCGGACGAAGGCGTCGACGGTGGCGTCGGACAGCGTCCCGCTGTCCATGCGGAGGCAGGCGAGTCAGTACTCGGAGCCGGCCTTGACGAGGACGAGCTTGTTCGACTTCTTCGCCTCGGCGAGGGCCTGGTCGAGGTCGGAGCCCCAGGCGCCGAGCTTGGCGGGGTCGGGCTTGTACGCCTTGAGGGCGACCAGGTAGCCGCCGACGCCGAGGACGAGCAGGGTGAGAATCCCGAATCCGATCCGGCGGCCCCAACTGCGTGGTTTGTTTGCCATGAGCAGAGTGTACGGTCAACGGACAAGCCGGGCAACGCCGCCGGCGAATTCTTCGCGGAATCCCGGCGACTTCGGCGAATGCGAGCGCGTCCCGAAGCAGGGCGTGCCGGAACAAGTATGCGATTTCCGCATTCATCGGGAGTTGGGAGTGTTGAGTATTGAGTGTTGAGTAGTCAGTGCGATGTCGCTGGTTCGCCCACTTCCCGTTCGAACGCCTCTGCGTCGAATCTGCAGGCCTCGCCGAGAAACGCCGCCACAGCGGCTGCGTCGCGCTTCGCGTTGGCCAGGCAGACGGACGCGCCCGGGCTCGGCGTCGTGTTGAAGATACAGCCGTCGCCGACGATCGTGGCGTCGCCCATGATCAGCGAGCCCGATTCGAGGTCGATGATCTGCGGACGGATGCCGCCGGCGCCGCGGCGCAGCTTCAGGTCGCGGTGGCGGATCGTCGGGATGATGGGACGTACTTCGCGGAGGAAGAACCACTTGCCGATGAGGGGCAGGTCGAACACCCAGTTTTTCAGCACGTAGCCGAGCAGTTTGTTTTTCCAAAGAACCTTGACGAGGGCTCGCACGCCCCTCGGAGAGAGCAGACCCATGCGGAGCCAGTCCCACGACGTGCGGACCTGATGCCGCTCCATGAGCGGAAGCGGTTTGGTCGTGGGGCCGAAGCGCGTGTCCTCCGGGTTGAGGAGGTCGGCGTCGCCGTGGATGGCCGCGAACGGGATGTTCTCGATCTGCGGCTGATAGACCTTTCCGTTGAGGAGCCGGCCGCCCGAATAGAAACTGCCGGCCACCGAGAGGATTGCGTACTGGAGGCCGTACCCGAGCTTGTGCGCGAAGTGCAGGCTGTAGGCGCCCGCTTCGAAGACGACCGTCCTCGCCCGCACCGTCGTGTGGTTCGTCTCGACCACAAACATCCCGTTCTCGCGCTTCACGCTCCGCACGCCCGTGTTGAAGAACACTTTCATTTCGGGATTGTGCGCGAGCGCGTCCTGAAGGAAATGCTCGGTGAGGCGCTGGTAGTTGATGGCGTAACCCTCGGTGCTCAGGAGCGCGGCGACGGGCACGCCAGGGCGGCGGCCTTCCATCACCTTAGGCTCGAGTTTCCCGATTTCCACGGGACCGATCAGCGACAAGTGGGGATAGTGCGGGCCGAATTCGCGGAAGCGTTCCTCCAGCTGCGCGACTTTCCCGGCTCCCGAGGCCAGCACCATGCGCGTGGTCTTGCGCGAGAGCGTCCGGTCGTTCTTTGAGTCCACGTACCGCCGCAGGTACATCGCCGCCTTCCGAACCGCGAGCGCCTTTTTCAGCCCGTAATTCGTCTCCGTGTCGCCCTCGTGCGACGTTTGTGCGTTGTTCATCGGGCTCGAATTCACCATGGCCGGCGCGGAGTTCTTCTCGACGACGACGACGCTCCGGACGTTCGTGAACTTCAGCGCCCAGGCGAACGCCCCTCCGCTGACTCCGAGCCCGACGACCAGGATCTCGCATTCCATGGGGGCTGGCATCGTGGCATAAGGAGGACGTTCGCACCCGCGGAACACGAAGCGCCTCGGCCCGTTTCAAATTTCCGTACGCCGAGGTTGCCGGGCGTCACGCCTTCGGCGCGCCGGTCGCAGGGGAGCCGTCCAGTTCGGGGATCCCCGCATTGGCGCATGTCTCGCGCATGGCTTTCTCAGCGAATCGCAGCGCACCCGCGCCTCCGATCGTACGCACGAGCTCAGCACCCTCCTTCCAGCGCGCGCCGGACGCTTCCCAGCCCGACGAGGATCAATCCGTCGAGGGCGCCGTCGCGCGGCTCGACGGCTGCCGCTACTTCATTGCCGTCAGAGTGATCGTCCGCGTGGTGTTCTCCTTGAACTCGACCGTCATCTGGCCGCCGCCCATGTTCCCCTTGAGCGTCTGGTGCGCGTCCATCGTGTCCTTCAGGACGATCACCGACGGCGCCGCGCCTTGCGGGACCGTTTTCTTGATCGTCCATGTCAGGGCCGAGTCCGTGAGCTTGAACCCCGCGAGATGGCCCCTGGATTCGATGTCCGGGACCGTCACCTCGATCTCGAGGTCGAGGCACTTCACGCCGCCGACATCCGAAGCGCTCCCGACCTTCGCCGTCCCCTTCGCCTTCGCGGAGTCCAACTTCTCCTTCCGCGATAGCGCGAGCCTGGGGACGATCTTGTTCCCGTCGAGCTCCCACGTTTCGCCTTCCTTCTTCTTGTCCGCCGTGCCGAAGATCGCGTCGTCGCAGAGCGCGTCGTCGGTGCCCTCCCAGGGGGCGAATCGCACGAGCAGCTCCGCCACGCGCTTGTCGATGCCGTCCTTGCCAAGGGCGACTTCGAGCTTTCCCGCCTTCGTCTCGAGCGCGATCACGTGGCCGGCGGGAAGCGACTCTACAGGCGCACCTCCGTCGATCGCCGTCGTGCATTTCTCGACCTTGCAGGACGCGCGCGCGACCCGGCCCTTCGCATCGACCTCCGTCACCTCGATGACGCCCTTCAGCTCGATCGTGATGACGCCCTTCACGGCCGGCCCGCCCATCGCGTTGTCCGAGACGCGCTCGAGGTGCGACTCGATCGTGAACTTCGCGCCCTTCTTGAGCGGCCGGTCCAGCCTGATTTCAAACGGCTCCCCGGCGCGTGCGGCTGCGGCGCAGGCGAGCGTGAACAGGAGCGTCCAGGGCAGGGTCGAGGGCATCGTCGTCTCCGCGAAAGGTTCGTCGTGTGACGGATTATGTCGCTCGTGACCGCTTCGGCGAGCCAATTTGAAGCGGGCGCGGCTCATTCATCGAGCGGAGCCACCCCCGCTTTCGCGCACGCCTCCCGTTGCGCTCTTACCGCGAACTCCAGATCCTGCGTGTCCCCGATCTCCCGCAACGTCGCGGCACTCTTGCGCCAGGCCTCCCGCGCTTCGTCAGCACGGCCGGCAGCGAGGAGGGCAAGGGCGCGGTCGCAGCCGTGAATTCCGGCGAAGCGCCGGTTGCCGACGCGCGCGTGGAAGTCGAGCGCTTTCTCGAATGTGCGCAGGCTCTCATCGACGCGGCCGGTTTCGGCGAAGAGGCGCGCCAGGTTTCCGAACCCGATGCCCTCCGAACGGGGATTGCCGACCTCGCGATGAATGGCGATCGCTTCCTGAAGGCCGCGCCCGGCTTCCTCGAATCGTTTCTGGTCGAGCCGGATGTTCGCGAGCTGGCCGAGGACGATCCCCTCGAAGCGCCGATTGCCGACTTCGCGGTGAATGGAGAGGCTGTCGAGGAAGCCGTTTTCGGCGCGGTCGAGCTGCTCCATCGACTGGAACAGGGCTGCCCGCTGGCCGAGCAATACGCCCTCGACGCGGCGGTCGCCGGTTTCAACGGCGATTGCCCGCGCTTCGGCGTAGAGGCGCTCGGCCTCCTCGAAGCGGCCGTCGTCGCGGTGCAGGTTGGCGAAGTTGGAGAGCGCGACGCCTTCTCTGCGGCGATCGCCGGACGCGCGCAGCACGCCGAGGGCCTCCTGGTACACCCTCTCCGCTTCGGGGCGCCGGCCGGTGTCCATGTAGAGCGTGGCCATGTTCATCTGCACGCTCCCGAGACTGCCTTCGTGTCCCTTCTCGAGGCCGATCGCCTTCGCCTTCGTCAGCGCGAGCTCCGCTTCGTCGACGCGCCCCATTTCCATCAGAGCGCAGGCCTGGCCCTCGATAGCGAGGAGCTCGTTTGCGCGGCTGCCGGCCTGGCGGAGTCGCTCGACCGCTTCGCCGAAATGCGCGACGGAGCGATCCATTTGTCCCGTCAGCCGCAGGAGATACCCGAGATCGCCGAGGACCAGGCCTTCGAAGTGAATCCACCCGCCGGCGCGTTGAAGCGCCAGCGCTTCCTGGAACCTCGGTTCGGCGAGCCGCAGGAACCCCGCATGGACATAGGCCATTCCGGCGCGGCGGGTCGCCTCTCCCCGGGCGGCGCCGTCGCTCGCTTCCGCAAGCCTGAGCCACAGGACGGCCGCCGCTTCCGACTGGTGCCGGCGCTCGCGGTGCTCGGCCCCGCGCCGCAGGTAAAGTCGCCGCGGGGCCGCGGCACCGGCGCCCTGCGCATGCGTCACCAGCTCTTCGGCCCACGCATCGGACGCGTGGGGCTGAAAGGGCTGCGGAGCGACCGCATCCAGGGGTGCCGCTTCCGGCGCGCGTCCGCCGCAGAGGTCTTCGATGAGAGTGAGGGCGAGATCGTGGAGTCTCGCCCGGTCGCCGGGGAGCTGAAGCTGATACGCGGCGTCGCGGAGGAGGGCGTGGCGGAAGACATAAGCGGATTCAACCGGCCCTGCAAGTGTCGAAGGAGCGTTCAAGGCGGCATCTTACGAATCGCCCGTCCCCCACGCGCCCCTACTTTGGAAACTCGAATTGCGGCCCGGCGGATTTCCACCATTCCTTCCACCGCGTGTGGTCCTTGCCGAAGCTCTGGCCCGTCAGTTTCTGAAGCGCGGCCGCGATGTCGTCGTGGAGCGAGCGCGGCTCCGGCCTGCCCGGCTCGGCTTTGGGGAGGCCGACTCTGGGGAAGAGATCGATGAGGAAAGAGATATTGGATTTGTCCTGGAACTGCGCGATGGCTTTGACCCGCGTGACGGCGCAGACGGAGTTGTTGAGGATGCCGTCCTTAATCTGCGGAAGCGTGCGGATGTCGTTGGCGCGCGCAACTTCCTCCCAGCCGATATTGCAGCCGGCTTGCGTCGCCTCGTCGTCGAGCCATTTGAGAAGAGCCCAGAGCCCGTCCTCGGGCTCGATGCGGCGCAGCTCCGGGATGACCGTCTCGCGGATCTTCACGCTCGACTGGTAGAGCACGGCGGCGACGATGGGAATCGTCTAGGGCTCGCGGTGCGAGATCACCTTTCTCACGGCTTCGTGGATCGGCTCTTTTTCCTGGCCCCGCAGCTTGAGCTCCAGCTCGCGCGCATCGAGGCGGATCGGCGCCTGCCGCTCCTCCCACGTGTCGATCTCCGCCTTCAGCTTCGCGCCGAGATCCGCGGGCGTCGAGGCCTTGAGCGGGTAGCGCGCGAGTTCCTTTCCCCACGGGTGGATGATCCGGACTTCGGGGACTGCCGCATCGCCATCCGCCTGCGCCTTCCAGCGCGGCACCGCTGCCCACGTCTTCGCGTCGCCGAGCGCGACCTTTTCGACCTTCACGGCGGTGAAATTCCGCAGGACCGTTTTCACAGGCTCGACCGACCAGATTTCCTTTTCAAGCCGGTCCGAAGCGGCGTCGCCCTTCGCCCACACCAGGATCAACACCGGGCGGCGCTTCGCTTTTCCGTCCGCTTCCGCCTTCGACAGGGAGGCAGCCCATTGGGCGGAGGCGGAGAGTGGAAGGGCGAGGAACATGACGGCGAGGGGCAGTCTCATCGAGGACCTCTACAAGAACAGAACACGCTGGAATGGTAATGCCCCGCGGCAGGTCCGATCAAGAAGGTGCCTCCTCGAAACGGGGAACGCCCGCCTTCGCGCACGCCTCAAGCATCGCTTCCCGCTTGCTCTGTGCCTCCTTCACTTCCTTCTGGCGTTCCAACAGGGCGATCCCTTCGAGCCAGAGACGCCTGGCCTTGGCGGCCTCGCCCCGGACGAGATAGAGAAGCGCGCGCTCGCAGGAAAACGTGCCGACGGCGCCGCGCATCCGGATTTCGCGCAGGAGGGCGAGTGCGTCGTCGAACCCCTGCGCGGCGATTTCGAATTTTCCGGTGTCCCTATGCAGACAGGCCAGGTTGCCCAGCGAGAGGCCTTCCCACGGCCGGTCGCCGACCTCGCGGTGAATTGCGAGCGCCCCGAAATAGGTCTGCTCCGCCGGGCCGAAGCGACCGTTTCCGTGGAGGAAGTGGGCGAGTGTTCCCAGCGCGACGCCCTCGAAGCGGCGATTGCCGACTTCGCGGTGGATGGCGAGCGCCTGTTCCAGGGTCCGAAGCGCCTCTTCAAATCGGCCTGTTTCGCGATGCACATTGGCCAGGTTGCCGAGCGTCACGCCCTCGGCCTGGCGGTGGCCGCACTCGCGATGGATGGCGAGCGCTTCCAGAAGCCCCCGCTCGGCTTCCTCGTTCCGGCCGACCTTGAGATGGACGAGCGCCAGATTCATGCGCGGTCCGCCCATGCCGGCACGGTCGCCGAGCTCGCTGAAGAGAGAGATGCTCCGGAGGTGGATGCGCTCGGCCTGCTCGACGCGTCCTGTCTCCATGTAGAGGAATGCCAGGTCGCTGAGCGCGTGGGCCTCACCCTGGCGATTGCCGCAATCGCGGAAGAGGGCGGCAGCCTCTTCGTGAGTACGCTCGGCGAGATCGACGCGGCCGGTCGCGCGGAAAAGGTTTCCCAGGTTCTCAAGGACCTGGGCGAGGAGGCGGTGCCGTTCGGGCTTCCGGAACACCTCCGACGCCTGCAGCAGGAGAGCTTCCGCTTCGCGCGTCCGTCCTCGCACCTGCGCAGCGGCGCCGGCCCGCCTGAGAGCCGCGCCGCGTGGGGCGCCGTCCAGCAACTCCGCCAGTTTCATCCAGGCGTCCTGGGCCGCCTCGGGCCGGAACTGCCGCGCCGCGACCTCCGCCGCACGGCGAAGGTAGAGCGAAACGGCGGGG
>WSZJ01000090.1 GCA_009773755.1 Planctomycetota bacterium
GGAACTGCGCGACGCCCTTCTCGAGAGCGCCCGCTGTTCCCTCGCCTCCCGCCGGGCGGACCCAGCCGCCGAGGCCGCTCTTCGCGCGCGCGACCTCTCGCTCGCCGCCGACGACCCCTTGCGCGCCTCGCTCGCCCGGCTCCTCCTCGGCCGCGCGCGCTTCGCCCAGGGCCGCCGCGACGAAGCGCGGGAGGCGCTTGCCGAAGCGCTGGCCGAGAAGCGCGAGCCCGCGGACTTCCTCGGCCTCACGAGCCGGCTCCTCCACCTGGCGGAACTCCGCAGGGACCTTGGTGACCTGAGTGATGCGAGAGTCGCGGCTGCGGAGTGCGCCCGGCTCGCGCGGCAGGGGAACACAGCCGGCGTGCTCAGGGCCTGCGAGGAAATCCTCGAATCGGTTTCTCGCGCATGAACGCGCCCCCAAGATGGAACGGCCCAACAGTTGCCCGCCCATTCCCCGGGTGCGACACTTCCTCCAATGATCAAGCCCCCTCGGGTCCTCGGCATCATCCTCGCCGGAGGCAAAGGCGAACGTCTCGATCCGCTCACCAAGGAGCGCTCCAAGCCGTCCGTCCCTTTCGGCGGCCGCTTCCGCATCGTCGATTTCGTCCTGTCGAACTTCATCAACTCCGGCATCTACGGCATCCACCTGCTCGTCCAGTACAAGTCCCAGTCGCTGATCGACCATCTCAACGCCGCGTGGCGTCTGGCGCCGCTCATCCGCGACCATTTCATTTCCGTCGTCCCTCCGCAGATGCGCTGGGGCGACTCCTGGTACCGCGGCACCGCCGACGCCGTCTACCAGAACCTCAACCTCATCGCCGACTACAACCCCGAACTCGTCGCCATTTTCGGCGCCGATCACATTTACCGCATCGACATCCGCCAGATGATCGAATTCCACATTGAGAAAAAAGCCGACGTCACCGTCTGCGCCCGCCCCGTCCCCGTCGATCGCGCCTCCGGCTTCGGCATCATCCAGGTCGACAAACAGGGCCGCTTCATCGGCTTCGAAGAAAAACCCCGCGCCCCCAAACACATGCCCGGCGAGCCCGGCATGGCCTTCAGCTCCATGGGCAATTACCTCTTCGACGCGAAGCTCCTGCGCGACGTCCTGGAAGCGGACGCCCAGCAGACGTCGGCGCACGATTTCGGGAAGACGATCCTGCCGGCGCTTTACGGGGAGAAGCGCATCTACGCGTACGATTTCCGGAAGAACGAGATCCCGGGGATGAGGCCGGGGGAAGAGGCCGCGTACTGGCGCGACGTCGGGGACCTGGAGAGTTACTGGGAAGCGCACATGGACCTGCTGGGGGCGAAGCCGAAGCTCGACCTGAACAACTCCGACTGGCCGATCCAGAGCCGTCCGATGACGTCGGGACCGGCGCGGATCATCAAGGGGGAAATCGTCGACTCGACGGTGGGCGGCGGCGCGATCGTGCACGGCGGAAAGATCCGGCGCAGCGTGGTGTCGCGCGACGTGACGATCGGAGAGGGCGCGGAGCTGGACGAGTGCGTCATCTGCGACCACACGACGATCGGCGCGGGGGCGAAGCTGAAGCGGGTGATAGTGGACCGCTGGAACGAGATCGCGCCCGGTGAGGTCATCGACGCGAAGACGTCGTGGGATCGGAAAGGGTACGTGGTCGATCCGAGCGGGATTGTGGTTGTGGCTCGCGGGAAGACGCGAGCGCTGCAGTAGTGAGAACGGCGAACGGCGAGTTGCGAGTTGCGGGTTGCGAGTTGCGAGGGAACGGACTCGTGAAGTGGTTTCGCACCGCGGCGCGGGACCTGCCCTGGCGGCGTGAGCGCTCGCCGTACAGGACCTGGGTCAGCGAGCTCATGCTTCAGCAGACCACTGTCAAGATCGTGGCGCCCCGGTTCGAGCGGTTCTTGAAGCGGTTTCCGGACGTGGGCTCGCTCGCCGCCGCTTCCGAACTCGAGGTTGTCGAAGAATGGGCCGGGCTTGGGTACTACTCCCGGGCGCGAAATCTGCATCGCGCGGCGCGGCTGATCGTCGAGCGGCACGGCGGGAGAGTCCCGCGGACGGTTGAAGAACTGCGGGCGCTTCCGGGCATCGGCTCCTATACCGCGGGTGCGATTCTCTCGATCGCCCACGGCATCCGCGCCGCCTGTGTCGACGGGAACGTTCGGCGCGTGATTTCCAGGCTGGACGGGCGGGACTATGCGCAGCGGGAGCTTGAAGCGCGCGCGGCGGAGCTCGTGCCCGCAGAAAACCCCGGCGCGTGGAACGAAGGATTGATGGATCTCGGCGCGACGATCTGCCTCCCGCGCGATCCTTCCTGCCTCGAATGCCCGCTGGCGAAATCGTGTCGCGCGCGCGCCGGGGGGACGGTGGCGCGGCTGCCCTCGCTGAGAACCCGGCCGATGATTGTCCGGGAAGACGCGTCGTACGCCCTTGTTCTTCGCGCCGGCTGCGCGCTTCTCGGCCGCCGTCCGCCCGGGGCCCTGGGTGGACTCTGGGAATTTCCTGGCGACCGCGTGCCGAAAACAAAGCTCGGGAACATTCTCCGGGAGAAGTTGGGGTGCGCGGTGAAGGTCGGCGACTCGATTGCCGAAATCTGCCACACGATCACGCACCACCGCATCGCTGCGAGCCTCTTCCGCGCGACCCTTGCGGGCAAGCCGTCGGCCAGGACGTACGACGCGCTGGAATGGGTCGAATTCGCGCGCATTCCCGGAATGCCGCTCACCGCCGCGGCACGGAAACTGGTCGTCGCCGGGCTGGTCTCAGTCGGCCGTTTTCCGGAGCGCGAGAAAAATGCCGCGGGTCGGGCGGAGTCGGCCCGCTTGAGTACAACTCCCCATCGCACCGTTACCGGGCCGACGTAGCCTGACCTGCGGCATTTTTCTCGCGCTCTACCCGGACCGCTTCCCGACGACGTATCCCTCCTTCGCCAGCCGCGCCACTAGCTCGCCGCACGCCGCTTCCGGCGCGAACTTGAGAGTTCCCTCGGGCGAGACTTCGAGCAGCCACGGCTTCAGCCACTTCAGCCGCCGCAATTTCAGCAGCACCATCGGGTCGGCGCAGCGGAGCAGGTTGACTTTCTCCTCCCACACGACCTGGATGTCGTCGCCGCCGAGTTCGGTGAGGAGGAAGCGGACGGTGTCGGGGAGGGGGTTGCGGGAGTGCTTCTCGAGGAATTCGCGGACTTCGTCGATCGTCATGCCGGCGTTGAGGCCCGCGGCGACGCTTCGCTTGTCGAGCCGGAACACGAACGCGGCGTCGGCGCGCTCGAGGCGCGCGACACGGGCGAGGGCGGTGAGGAGGGCGGCGCCGCCGGCAGGGGAAGCGAGGACTTCGAGGGTCGGGAGGACGGCGAAGCCGGTTTCGGAGTCGGGGGCGGTGCGGGCGGCGCGGAGGGCGGCGGCCGGAGTTTTTTTTGCGAGGAGCGCCCAGGAGGAAGTCTTTGCGAGGCGCCATGATTCAAGCGAGGCGCCGGTCGCGCGTTCCGCGAACCCGAGGCGATGGAGCGTCTTGAGGTCGGCGGCGGCGCGGGCGCGGATCCAGATGTCCTCGGTGGGGCCGGGCTCGCCCGCGTGGGCGGACTCCCAGGCGCCGATGGCGACCGGATCGGAGCCGAAGTGTTTCGCGAGGGCGTCCGTCTGGATCCACAGGTCGCCCTTTTCCGAGAGGAGCGCGACGAGGTGCTTGCGGAAATCGCGCAGCCAGCCGGCGGGGCCGAGGAAATCCTCCGCGAGCGCGCGCGTCTGGTCGGCGGGGGGTAGAGCGAGGAACGGCTCGAGCGCCTGCCCGCCGAGCGGGTCGGACTCGAGTTCGATCGCCGCGCCCGCGGCCGCACGGCGCGCCGCGAAACCGAGCAGCTCGTCGAGCTCGGACGGCGATAGATGCAGCAGGCCTTCGAGCCGCGCCCGCGCCGCCTTCCCGACTTTGCCGCTTCGCCGCGCGTCCAGCTTCTCGATGTGCGCGACCAGCGCGAGCCGGCGGAGATCCGCGGCAAACTGCCCGGGGCGCGCGTCGGGGTGCGCGTCGGAGATCTTCGCGCCCAGCTTCTTGCGGTCGGCCGCCAGCGCCGCATTCGCGCGCGCGGAAACTTTCGCGCACGCCGCTTCACGCAGTTCCTCCGGGATCACCACCTGCGGAAAAGCGCTCCAGCCCGGTTCGCCGCAAGGCGCGAGGAGCGCCCGGCGCGCGAGCCCCTGGACGGGGGAGTTGGGATTGAAGCGGGCGCCGAGGAGATCGTCGGCGGAGAGGGGAAGGCGCAGCGCCCAGTCGGGGCGCATCGCGGCGACGCGGTCGGAGAGCGACCTGGCGGCGATGACGCCGCCGCGGCGCGCGACGAATTCGAGGAGCTGTGTGCAGAGCGGCGCGAGGTTTTCGGCGAGGCGCGACGAGGCCTCGATCAGCTTGCGGTGCAGGCGGGCCAGGGCGGCTGAGCGCGGAAGCGTCTCGCGGAGGCCAAGGTCGACGGCGAGAACCCGCGCGCCCGCGTCCGAGTAATGGCGGAGCGCCTGGCAGAGCGAGCGCGGTCCGGTTCCGGGCATGTCGGGCATGAAGAACCACTCGTACGGAAGCGCGATGAACTGCGGGCGGACGGCGGACGGAATCGGGAAGAGGAGTCCGGCGCACTCGAGCTCGTGGAGTTCCTGGGCGGTCGGAGGCTCGGGGATGTCCTTGAAGCGGCACCAGCCGCCGTCGCGGTAGAGAGCGTCGAGGCATCGCCAGAAGGTCTCGCGGAGTTCGGGACGAGTTTCCCACCAGGCGCGCTTGAAGACTTCGGTGTGGACGAGGATTTCGGCGAGCTCGTCGGCGAGTTGCGTGCGGGTGCGGGGCGTCGGGCGCGGCGGGAGGCGGCCCTGGGAGATGGAGAGGAGAGAGCCGTCGCCGAGGGAGTCGAAGATCTCACGGAGGGTCTTGGTGCGGGACGGCTCGGGACCCGGGTGGGGGAGGTGGGACCAGGAGTGTTTTTTGCGCATGGGCTTTCTTCATCGAACGGGTTTCAGTCGTATTCGCCTTTATTGTCCTTTATTCGCGACCCGTCTTTGTTTTTCGAAAAACAAAGACGGGTCGCGAATAAAAGAGAATGAAAGAGAATTTCCTGGAAGAACGTTGTGCGATTTCAGCGGCGGATCAGTCGTTCTTTCACAGCACCGCCCCCGCATCGATCACCTCATACCGGTATCCCTGCTCCGTCAGAAACAACTGCCTCTTCTGCGCGAACTCTTCCTCGCTCGTCGCCCGCGTCACTAGGCTGTAAAAATGCGCCTTTCCTCCGTCAGACTTCGGCCTCAGCACTCTACCCAGCCGCTGCGCCTCTTCCTGCCTCGAACCGAACGTTCCGCTCACCTGGATCAGCACGTTGGCGTCGGGCAGATCCAGCGAGAAGTTACCGACCTTCGACAGCACCAGGAGATTCCGCTTTCCCTCGCGAAACGCGCCGTACGCCTCTTCGCGCTCCCGCACCGGCGTCTTCCCCGTGATCGCCGGAGCCCCCAGTCCTTCCGCCAGCCCCTCAACCTGCTGCAGATACTGCCCGATGATCAGCACCTGGTCGCGCTCGTGCCGCCCCAGCAGACGCTTCACCACATCCACTTTCGCCGGATTCTCGCTCGCAATCCGGAACTGCTCCCGGTCGCCGGACGCGGCGTATTTGAGCCGCTCGGCCGGATCGAGGTCGGAGCGGATCTCCCGGCAAACCGCGGCCGCAATCCAGCCCTGCTTCTCAAGGACGCGCCACGGCACGTCGTATTTTTTCGGGCCGATCAGGCTGAAGACATCCCCTTCGTGCCCGTCCTCGCGCACGAGCGTCGCCGTCAGCCCGAGCCGCCGGCGCGCCTGGATCTCGGCGGTCGCCCGGAAGACCGGCGCCGGAAGCAGGTGCACCTCGTCGTAGATGATCAGGCCCCAGTTCGCGCGGTTGAAGATCTCGAAGTGCAGGAACGGGTCCGTCTTCTTCTTTCGCCACGTGAGGATCTGGTACGTCGCGATCGTCACCGGCTTGATTTCCTTCGAGTGCCCCGTGTACTCGCCGATTTCGTCGGCCGTCAGCGTCGTCTTGTCGATCAGCTCGTCCCGCCACTGCCGCGCCGCGACGACGTTCGTGCAGAGAATCAGCGTCCGCATCGCGACACGCTCCATGCACGCCAGCCCCACCATCGTCTTCCCCGCCCCGCACGGCAGCACCACCACGCCGCTCCCGCCCTTCGCCGCCCCGCCCGCCCAGAACGCGTCCGCCGATTCCTTCTGGTATCCGCGCAGCCCCCACTCACGCCCGGACAGGCGCGTGCCGCGAATGTCGAACCGCAGCGCGTCCCCCTCGACGTACCCCGCCAGATCCTCGACAGGCCAGCCGAGCTTGAGAAGCGCCTGTTTAACAGGCCCGCGCTGGACTTTCTCGATGCGGATCGTCAGGTCGTCGGGCTTCTCCGCCAGCAGCGGGCGGATCTTGTTGTTCGACCAGATCTGAAGCGCGAGCGCCGGTTCGGCGCACTTCAGCACAAACCCGTCCCCCGCGGCCTCCAGCCTCACGCGCCCGAACCGCGCCATCTGCTCGCGGATTTCGGCGCGGACGTTCTGGGGGATGTCGTACTTCGCGTGTTTCTCAAGGCCCGCGATGATTTCGGAAGCGGGCATGCCGGCGGAAGCGGCGTTCCACAGAGAGAGCGGTGAGACGCGGTAGGTGTGGACGTGCTCGGGAGACTTCTCGAGCTCGGCGAACCGGGCGAGGAGGTCCCGCGCTTCCTCGAACCCCGGGGTATCGACCTCGAGGAGGATGGAGCGATCGGACTGGACGATGACGCAGCGCGGCATGGTGTTGTTCGTGGGGGGGTGCGGGGAGCCCTGTATTGGACGCTATCGAGGCTCGAAGCGCAAGACGGACGACAGTTGCGAGTTGCGGGTTGCGGGTTGCGAGTAAGATCCACCCCATGAAACGCTTCGCATTCCTGCTCGCTCTCGCCGCTTCTGCATTCGCCGAGGAGCCCGTCGTCGACGTGGTGCTGTTCGATTTCGAGTCCGGCAGCTACGACGGGTGGAAGATGGAAGGCGACGCTTTCGGCGCCGCCCCGGCGACCGGATCGGTGCCAACCCAGACGCCTGTCAGCGGTTTCTGCGGCCGACGGCTCGCGAACAGTTTCGTCGGCGGCGACCGGGCAACCGGTCGGCTGCTCAGCAAGGAGTTCGAGATCACCCGGCCGCTGCTGCGGTTCTTCGTCGCCGGCGGCGATGAGGGCGTCTCCGTGCGCCTGCTGGTCGACGGCGAAACAGCGTTCGAAGCGGCGGGCGCGTGCCACGAATTCCTGCGGCCGGTGGTGTGGGAAGTGCGCAAGTTCCGCGGAAAGATGGCGCGGATCGAGATCGTGGACGGCTCGCAGGCAGGCTGGGGCCATATCCTCGCGGATCACTTCATGCTCACCGGCGACGCTTCGACCGGCCCGCCTGTCTCGATCGGCCTGCGGCGCCGCATCTACGATCCCCGCGAGGGGCAGGCGCTGAAGTGGGCGCTCAACGACCACTGCTTTCTCCGTGACGACGGCGGTCAGTGGCACATGTTCGCGATCACGTTCACGGAGCCCGGCTCCCCGGAAATCGACGGCCAGCTCCTGGCGCACGCCGTGGCGCCTTCGCTGGCCAGGGGACCCTGGACGCGCAGGGAGGACACGCTCGAGATCGACCGCTCGCAGGGCGAGACGCAGTTGTGGGCGCCGCACATCGTGAAATGGGAGGACCAGTATCACCTCTTCTACCACGCCGGCGGGACCGACATGTCGAAGGCGCGGATGCACCTCGCGGTCTCGCGTGATCTGAAGAAGTGGAAACACCACGACGCCAACCCGCTCTTCCAGGACGGATTCCAGGCGCGCGACCCGTTCGTGATGGCGCACGACGACCGCTGGTGGATGTGGTACACGGCGACGTTTCCGGCGGCGGGCGGGCATCACACGGTCGCGGTGCGGACGAGCCGCGACTTGAGGAAGTGGAGCGAGTCACGCGACGCGTTCCGCGATCCGCGGACGGGGCTCGACTACGGGCCGACGGAATCGCCGTTCGTGGTGCACCGCGGCGAGTACTGGTACCTGTTTGTGGGGAGCAGCGTCGACGTGGAATACGTCGTCACGCGCGTTTACCGCAGCCGCGACCCCTTCAATTGGACTCCGGCGGATCACGTCGCCAGCCTGCGCGTGCACGGCGCCGAGATCGTGCAGGACACGGACGGCCGGTGGTACGCAAGCCACGCGGGGAACGGGCAGGGAGGGCTCTGGCTTGCGCCGCTTTACTGGAACGACGGGCTGGACGAAGAGGGGAAGCCGTTCGCGGCCGGGCCGAAATAGACAGGTTTCAGCTGTTGAGAGCCCCTGCACGCGTTTGAGCTGGCGCCGCTTCCACACTTACTGGCGACGCGTAAGGCGCCGCCTCGATCAACTCGTCAAGCGGCGCGATCGCCAGGCCGCGCGCCCGCAGCCCCTCGATCACCCGCGGCAGCGCCTCGATCGTGGGTTTCACCGGGCGGTCGACCGTGGAAACGCTTCCGTCGTGGAGCGCGAGGATCGAGCCGGCTGCGGCGCCCGGCACGAGGCGCGCCACAATTCGTTCCGGTGTCGTCGCGAGCCCGTCGAGCGCGCGCCCCGTGAACGTGATCATCGTGTTCCCGGCCCGGCGGACCGCCCGGTGCATGTGCCACTGCTTGACGCCGAACGGCGGACGAAACCAGGCAGGGCGCACGCCGGCGATCTCGTCGATGACGCGGGAGGTCCGCTCGATCTCACGCGACCAGTACGCTGTGAATCCGAAGCCGCCCCATCGCGTGTGGGAGAAACTGTGGTTTCCGAGCAGGTGCCCTTCGGAAACAATCCTGCGCACGAGCTCGGGCCATTTCCCGGCCTGCGCCCCGATCACGAAAAATGTCGCGCGCACTCCGTATTTCGCGAGGAGGTCCAGCGTCCTTGGAGTTGCTTCCGGGTGCGGGCCATCGTCGAACGTGAGCGCGACGCGGGCCGGGAGGGAAGCGTCGCCACGCCAGACGAGCGGACCCCAGAGGCGGCTGCGGGAGGCGAAAATGCCATGGCCCACGAGACCTCCGGCGGCGGTCGCGGCGGCCATAGAGGCCAGTATTTCCGGTATCAAGGGTGTGGTCCGGTTGAAATGAGTGGCGAAGGGCGGAGATTGTACCGCGCGGATGGATGGCAAGGAATCAACGCGGAGCTACTCAGGGTTCGCGCTTCCGAAGCTCCGCCGTGAAGTAAAACGGTTCGGACCAGTCGACCGTGAATTTCCCCTCGATGTCCTCGAATCCCGGCATCGAGAGTTTGTAGGTGTGATCGCCGGCGGGGATCGCCTTGAGGACAGCGGGTGTCGGCTGTTCCTGGGGCTGGCCGTCGATGGAGACGCGAACGCCATGTGGGGAGGTATCGAAGTGGACGTCGGCGGCGATTGCCGCCAGCTCGATGCTGCGCATGCCGTTGCTCTTTGGAAAAACATAGATGTCGGTCTCGTATGGCTCGAATCCCGGGGCCTGGACCTGGAGCACAGCCGGCCCGACGAAGACGCTGTCGAAGTCGCAGCGTCCGCGGACGCCGGTGAGGCTGGTCGTGGCGTACTTGTTGTCGAGGGTCGCGACGGCGTCCCCGGGTTCGACGATGATCGTGATGGAGGACCGCTCTGAATTTGAAAACGGTTTGAACTTGTCCTGTCGTTCGCGAAGCGGCGGGCGGGCCTTTCGCGGGGCCAGGGTCGCGGCGTGGGGTGCGCCGGGGCCGGAGGGCGCCGCGCGGGGCCTGTAGAAGGTCGGCACGAAAATGGCGGCCGCGACGACGAGAAGCACGAGAAGCGCCGCGACCAGGACGAGCGTCCGGGTGTGCGAGCCGCGCGGCCGGGAAGGCGCCGGAACTGCCACGATCGAACCGCGCTCCAGCGCCGAGAGACCTTTCGCCACTTCGTCCATCGTCGCCGGGCGGCGGTCGCGCTCGGGCTCCATCAGCCAGAGCACGAAGTGGGACAAGTTTTCAGGGACGGCGGGATTGAGCTCGTGCGGCGCCTTCGGGCGCGTCTTCACGATCGAGTCGAGCAGCTCGTAGAGCGACTTCGCTTCGTAAGGCAGGCGCCCCGTGAGCGCGTGATACATCGTCGCGCCGAGCGCGTAGATGTCGCTTCGCGCGTCCGCCGCTTCCCCCCGGCACTGTTCGGGCGACATGTAGTGCGGGGTGCCGAGGAGCTGGCCGGCTTCGGTGAGGCCGGAGACGCCTGCTTCGCGGGCGAGGCCGAAGTCGATGAGTTTGGCCTGGCCCCCCTGGGAGACGAGGATGTTGTCGGGTTTGACGTCGCGGTGGACGATTCCGTTGCGGTGGGCCTGGGCGAGGCCTTCGGCGACGCCGCGCGCGAGGCGGATCGTTTCGTCGGGCGGGATTTTTTCGCGGCCGAGGCGGTCGGTGAGGCTGGCGCCCTGGATGATGGGCATGACGATGAAGTGGAGGCCGCTTTCGAAGCCGACGTTAAGGACGCCGACGATGTTGGGGTGATCGAGTCTGGCGACGGCGCGGGCTTCGCGCTGGAAGCGGTCGATCATTTCCTGGGAGCGGGCGAAATGGGGGGGGAGGATTTTTACGGCGACGAGTTTGTCGAGTCCGAGGTGGCGCGCGCGGTAGACGGCGCCCATGCCGCCGGCGCCGATGGCGCCTTCGATTTTGCAGCCGCCGATGGTGCGGCCGATGAGACCGGGGTCGCCCGCGGCCTGATCCTGATTTGAGTTCACGACGATCGTGGGGGCGCTGGAGACTTTCTGGGTCTGCTGGCCCGCATCGGAGCTGCTGCGTGCGAGGTCAAGCTGGGCTTTCGTCAGCTTTCCGGAAGTCACGAGCTCGGCGATGGCCTGCGAAGCGTCGCCGGAGCGGTCGAGGATGGAGCGGTAGTCGTTCTCCGTGAGGTAGCCGAGAACGACGGTCTGGCGGAGGGTGAGGGAGTCGGAGGGCACGGGGGGCATGATAAAGAATCGGGGTGGGCAGGACGAGGTGGGGAACAACGACGGGGATCGGGATGGGGATCGGGATGGGGATGGGGCACAGCTCCCGATCAGAGAGGTCTGTCACCCTATCCCTATCCCGATCCCAATCCCTATCCCTGGCCGTTCTCCCCCCGCATACACTGCTTTTCCCATGCGCCTCCCCCGCACCGCCGCCATCGCCTCCACGCTCTTTGCCCTCGCCCTCGCCGAGCCTCCGCCCGCAGGCCCCGGCGCCGTGCAACTCTCCGCCACGAAGAAACACATCGGCGACAATGCGTCGAAGGACTTCTCGCCGGGCTCACCCGACGGCCGGGAGTGGTCAGAGGCTTGCCCGGCGCTGCCGCAATTGCCGCCCGGCCTGTTCTGGGGACTCGTCGCCCAGGTGCGACACGTGGCCGACGCGAACAACCGCGACTACGAACAGGGCGGATACGTCGACGAAGTCCGCATCGACGGCGCCGCGGTCGCCCGCCTGAACGACTACGTCGGCCCGGAGTCGAGCGCCGCACACGAAGTCTGGGTGCCGCTTCCGGAAGCGAAGCTCAGGCAGGGCATGCGGATTTCGGTGACGGCGGGGAAGGACGTAAACAGCGCGAACCTCGACGATTTCGAAATCGGCGAAGTGAGGCTGGCGCCGATGCGGCGCATCGAAGTGCGGACCGGCGGGCCCGCCAAGGTGCTCGTCAAGGGCGCGCCCCGGCTCGGGCCGGAGTACGTCGCTCGCGCGGCCACCCGCGGCGCGTTCACGGCGGACGGGAAGGCGGAATTGCTCCTCCCCGCGGACGGGACATTCACGATCACGGTTTCACACGGACCCGAATTCGAGGTCGCGACCGCGGAGATCGCGCCGTGGGCGAAAGACCCGCTGACCGTTCAGCCAAAACGCGCCTTCGAGACGCCCGGGATGTTCAGCGCAGACCTCCACGTTCACGCCGATCCGAGTTCCGACTCTCGCGTCCCGCTCACGGACCGCGTGACCGGCCATCTCGCGGAAGGAGTCGAGTGGGTCGTCGCGACCGACCACAACCGCGCGACCGACTACGGCCCCGCAATCCGCGCCCTCGGCGTCGGCGACCTCATCCGCTCCTCGATCGGCGACGAGATCACTTCGCAGAAACCGCGCATCGGACATTTCAATGTCTTTCCCGTCGCCGCCGCCGTCGACGTCAAGGACATGACCGCCCGCACCCTCCTCGACCGCGTGCCGCGCGACGGCCGCGTGCTCCAGGTCAACCACGGCCGCGACAGCGGCATCGGCTACTTCGAGCTCTTCAAGTTCGACCCGGAAACCCTGAAAAGCCCCGACCCCGACTTCCACCTCAAGTTCGACGCCATGGAAGTCCTCAACGGCAAGTCCGACCCGCGCGCCCTCGGCCTCCTGCTCCGCGACTGGTACGCCATGCTCAACGCCGGCGTCCGCATCACCGCGACCGGCAACTCCGACTCCCATCGCCTCGTCCTCGAGGACGGCGGCTGGCCGCGCAACTACGTGATCACCGGAAAGGAAGGATTCCCGACGGAAGCGGAATTCGTCGCGGCCGTCCGCGCGCAGCACCTCGTGATCTCGTGCGGCCCCGTTCTCGATCTCAGGGACGGAAGCGGCCGCTCGGTGGTGGGGGAGGAGCTGAAAGCCGCGACCGTCGATCTCACCATCCGGATGCGCACGCCTTCATGGGCGCCGGTGAAGCGGCTGCTGCTGATCGAGAACGGAAAGACGAAGCAATCGCTCGAGCCGCTTCAGGAACAGAAAGTCACCCTCGCGCCGGAAAAGGACGCGTGGTACGTGGTGATTGCGGAGGGTGAGAAGTTCGAGGCCGACGTCGTGACGCACGGGCGGCTCAGGCCGTGGGGAATGACGAATCCGGTCTGGATTCGTCGCCCTTAATGGTGGTGAAAGTGCCTTCCGTGCGGGCAGCCGATGGTCATCGTGGCGAGGCCGGCAAGGGCGAAGAGAAGGACGGCCCTTCTGAGAATTGTGGCGAGCCTCATGAGTCTCTCCTTGAGAAATTGGCGCCTGGGCGGGAGTCTAACAACGCGCTACGACACGTGCAACCCGCTCGGCTGAGGGACTCTCCAGGCGGCGCCGAGAGCCAGGAAGACCCAGAGGGCGTCCCAGGGGGACAGGAAGCTGCCGATGTTCTCGAAGAAGATTTTCATGATCCCGGAATGGAAGAGCGAGATCTCGCCCGCTTTGGCGCCGCCTTGCTGCACGATGTAGTCGCGGATCGCGTTGGCGACGATGAAGTATTTTCCCAGCAGGAGGCCGAGGACGGCGCAGGCGACGGCGACGACCTGGAGCTGGACGCCGCGCTTTTTGCCGGCGCCGAGGAAGACGCCCCAACCCGCGAGGAAACCGACGCCGATGGCGATGAAGCCGATTTCGGCGTTGCCGTAGATGGCGATGGCGGCCCAGACGGCGCCGGAGACGATGGCGGCGACGACGCCGCCGGCGATGGCGAACGGGAGGCCGAGCGCGCCGGGCTGTTCGGCGGCGACGGCGGATTCGACCTGGCCGCGGCAGTTGCTGCAGAGGATCAGGCCGTTGACGAAGGCGCGGCAGTTCTTGCAGACCGGCGCGCCGCACGCGGCGCACGGCTTGATCGTCGCGGCGTCGGGCGCGGAGCAGCACGTCGTCTGCGGAGCGTCGGCCATGATTGAATTCCTCCCAAGCGATTACTTCGGTTTCACGTACTCCCCGTTCACTCCGATCCTCCCGCCCTTGAGCTGCAGCGTGACCAGGCTTCCGCCGCGATTGACGACGATGCTGGTCAGCGCTTCCGCATCCTTCTTCCCGACGGCGTTGCGGAGCTGCTTGAACGACGTGAGGTCGTTGCCGTCGTAGGACATGATGATGTCGCCCTTCTGGAGCCCCGTGAGTTCCGCCTGCGAGCCCGGGGACGTCGACGTGATCAGCACTCCCGGCGCCGTCGGGTTCAGCGCGGTGTACGCGAGCGAAGCTTCGTCGCGGAGGACGGGGTTCGGGTCGGAAGAGAGGCTCTTGAGCGCCGCGTCGGCCTCCGCGGAGGGGAGCCCGGACAGAGCGTCAAGCAGCCGCCGGAGCGCATCGGGGTTTCCGGCCTGAAATCGTGCGGCGGCGACAAGGTCGGCGGCCATCTCGGGCTTCTGCATGCCGCGAAGCGCGCGCGCCATCTCGGCTGCGACACTCGCATCGGTCTCCGTCTTCAGCGCTTCCAGGTACGCCGGCCCCGCTTCGAGATCCTGCCACCGCAGCATCCCCGCCGCGTCGAGGCGAAACGCCGCCGGCGCCTTGCCCGGATGCGCGAGCGCCCACTTCAGGAGCGGCACCATCGAACTCCCGATGGCCCGGAAGTAATCCGACCGGCTGATGCCGAACTTCTTGTTCTTCCCCCGGAGGTCCTCGCGCAGCAGTCCTGAGATTTCCATCGCGTCCGCGTACCCCGCTTCCCCCAGCGTGGCGAATTCCTGCATCAGGCGCAGCAGCCCCATGCCGTCCTTCGCTTCGAGAAGCGCCGTTTTGCGCGACCGCAGCGCTTTCATCTGCGCTGCGATTTCTTCCGGGGTTGCCGCCTTTACGCCTTCGCCATTCCTGGCGGATTCCAGCTCGCGGCGGAGCGACGCCAATTCCCGCTGTGCGCGGGCGAGGTCGTCCGACTTCTTCTTCAGGTCATCGGCGCCGCTCCCGGATTTTCCCTGTTCCGAAGCGCTCTTTCCGGAAGCGCCGTCTGTGGCCGCTTCCCCGTTTGCGAACCTGTCGCGCGCGACGAGGAAGCCGATGACGGCGCCGGCGATGCCGGTGGCGAGGGCGAGGGGCAGGGCGATTTTCATGCGGGAAGCCTACGTCGCCGTGGCCGCGATCCATAGCAGGAAAACGAATCCGGCCGCAAGGCTCCCGGGTAGAATGCAGTCTTCCACACGCGCGCCGCCCATCACCGGAGGACTTCGCACATGAAATCGTTCGCGATCGCGTTTGTTCTGGCCTGCGCCCTTACGGGTTGCGTTCGCCATTACCACACCACGGGCGGCGGAGGCGGCGGCGGAAGCGTTCACGTCCACGACGACGGCTGCGGGCATTGCTGGGATGGCGACCGGTGGATCGTGATCAACCGGCACCGGCACGGCCCGGGGTGCGGGCACTATCACCACAGCGGCGGATGGCACGTCTATCCGGCGCACCACGTCTACACCGTCGCAGGTCACGGCCACCACGGCGTCCACGTCACTCACGGCCACGTCCACGACGCCCACTGCGGCCATTCGTGGGACGGTGCGCGCTGGGTCCACCACGCCAGCCACGTTCACCGCACGGGCTGCGGACATCACTTCCACAGCGGCGGCTGGCACCTGCACCCGGTGACCTACCGGCACACGACCCACGGCCACGGGCACCTCGGGGTGACGATCCGGATCGGACGGTAGAGCCCTAAGTAGCTCTACGTTGATTCCTTGCCATTCAGCCGCCGCGGATTTCGCCGGCCCGCAAGGAGGAGACCGGAACTGGAGCGGAACGGAGCTCCAGTGAGGATCGACGACGCCGCGGGACGGCGAAAGACGCGCGGATGGATCTCCAGTGAGGATCGACGACGCCGCGGGACGGCGAAAGACGCGCGGATGGATGGCAAGGAATCAACGTGGAGCTACTTAGAGCGAAATCCGGTCCGCGACTTCCGAGGAAACCTGCAGGCTGCGCTCGACCTCGCCCCGCTCGATCACGGCGGCGATCGAGCCGGCCGCGACGATCACCGAGGCCTCGTTCAGGTCCCTCACCAGTTCGTCGACCCGCCCCGGGCGGTCCGCCGCGGCGGGGCTGATCCACGCGGTGACCTCCCGGCTCAGGCAGCCGATCGCCTTGACGACGCCGATCGCGTCGAAGACAGGGAACTTCACGCTCAGGAACGAACGCACGGATTCCGTCGAGCGCATCGCGTTGACGTAGAGGTAGGGGCGGCGCGTGCGAACCACCGCCTGGTCCGAAGCACGCACTTCTTCGAGAAGCGTCCCCTTGTCGAAGATCCCGGAGTCAGGCCGCCGCTCGATTTCCTGCACCGGACGCTGCAGCAGCTCGGCGCCCGTCGCGTTCATGAAGAGATACCAGCCCCGCGTGTCCTTGAGGAATACGGCGTCCGCCGAGTCCGCGTAGCGCCGGCGCATCGCTTTCGCGAGCGCTTCGAGGCGTGACCCCGTGGCCGCAACGGCCTCCACCAACTGGCGGAGTTGCCCGAGGTGGACCGGCTTGTTCAGCAGCAGATCGGCGGGCGCATCGCCTTCCTCCCCGCGCGCGAGCGCAGCGGGATTCCCCGACATCAGCACGCGCGTCGCTCCCGGACGGAAGCGCTTCGCGGTCTTCAGGACTTCGATTCCGTCGGCCCCGGGCATCTGCGTGTCCGAAATGACGATCTCGAAAGCGCGCTCGCCTAGCAGTCGGAGCGCCGCGGGCCCGTCCGCAACCTCCACCTCGGCGCCGCACTGCGAAATCGCCTGGCGCAACAACGTGAGGATGCAGGGTTCGTCGTCCACGACCAGCACGCGTACAGGCGCCATTCGGGAAGCCCCCGTGAGAGTTGGCGGTTCCATTCCAGACGACCGGCAGAATACAGGATTCGACCCCCCGTTTGCAAAAAGGCTGTTCGCCGGCGCGCGGCGTTCATCGCTGAAAGTCTGACAGGCCGCGCCCGACGATCCTGCTAATCTGGGAGTCCCATGACCGCATCCGCCAAGTCCGCCGAGCGGCTGACGCGCCTCATCTCACTCTTGAGGCCTGTCCGCTCTCCTCGGCTGCCGGAGTCGCTGACGGCGGCGGCGGCGGCCGGCGACGTCGAGGCCATGCGGCTTTTCCTGGATCGGGGCGCGAATCTCGAAGAGAAGTCCGCGGGGTTCCCCAGCCCCCTGGGCGCGGCCTGTTCCGCCGGACGGGTGGAAGCGGTCCGCTGGCTGATCGCCCGCGGCGCGGCCCTCGATCCTCCCGGGGCGCAGATCAGCCCGATCGACTCCGCCCTGGGGAAGGTCCATGGTGCGGTGACCGCCCTGCTCCTGGAAGCGGGTCTTCCCGTCCCGCGCGCGGCCGGGGGGATCCCGATGGCGGCCGCCCTCGGCAGGATCGACCTGATCCGATGGCTGGTGGGCCGCGGCCTCGACCTGGACTCCACGCACCCGCCCTACGGCGTGCTGCGGACCCGCGCCGTCGCGAATGCCGAAAAGAACGGCCATCCGGAACTGGCCGGACTGCTTCGCAGCGGGGGAGACCTCGGTGCCCCGCCCGCCGCGCCGCCGGAACCTCTAAGGCGAATTCCGGAAGAGCCTCGCGCCTCCGAGGCCGATCGCGCTTCCCTGGTCGAGGAGGCCGTCTCTCTCGTGCGCGCGGGGGGCAAGGCGGCCGCCCGCTGGCAGGCGGAAGGCGTTCCCGGCGTGAAGCGGGAGCTGTCCATCTCCCATGCCGCGGCCACCGGCGCCACCGAGATCGTGAAGGCGCTGCTGGAGGCGGGGGCGAAGCCCGATTTCGCCCCGCCGGGCACTCCGCCTCCCCTCTATCGAGCGTCGGAGGAGGCCCACGCAGCGTGCGTGCGGCTCCTGCTCGACCAAGGGGCGTCTCCGGACGGCGCCGACGGGAAGAGCTGGCTTCCCCTGCAGGGGGCGGCGGCTTCCGGGGTGCCCGAGGTCGTGAAGATGCTGCTCGATGCCGGCGCGCGCCTCAAGGCCAAACCGGCAGGCGGAGGCACGCTCCAGGCGTGGGCCCGAGGTCCCTACGCGCGGGAGATCGTCCAACTGCTCGAGACTGCGGGAGCCCGGAAGCGGCCACCGTGATGTCGAGGTCACATGTCGCGCTGGTCCCGCAACCTTCGGATCGACAATCCGATGAACCGAGATGGGGCAGGAGAGGGCAGGAGTGGTCAAGAGAGGGCAGGGGAAGGCACGCGGAAAGCCCCCCGAAAATCAGGTCGAGTGGTCACGAGAGGGCAGGATGAGGCAGGAGAGGCCACCCGTGCGTGCACACAGTTGGCGAGGTTTTGCGGTAGAGATAACTTTTCTAGCGGCTGGCACCCTCTAAATATTCGTCGGAGGCCGACGGGCGTCAGCATCCGAAACCACTACAAGGGCCTACTCCTGAAGTTGAGTCCTCTCAGGATCTTACGCGAGCGAGAGCGCCGATGAATATTTAGACCCTACGGCCTGGGCGCCGAAGCGCCGTAAGAGCAGGATCGTGCCGCTGCACGAGCTGGTGGTCGCGGCGCTCAAGGGGCTACCCCGGGCGATTCGCGAGCCTTACGTCTTCATCACCGGGAGGCACGGCCGACGCTGGACGGAGTCGGGGCTCAACACCGTCTGGTACTCGCTCCTCAGCGAAGCTCGGATCGACGACCTTCGTTTCCATGACACTCGCCACACTTTCGCGACCCGGCTTGCGCAGGCCGGGGTGGCGCTGCAGGCCATCCAGATCATGCTGGGGCACTCGAAGATCGCGACAACTGCCAGATACAGCCACCTCGGGGAGGCCGATCTCAAGGCGGCTATTGGGCGTTTGGAGGGGCGGCGGATGCGAACTGAAAACGCCTAGCAAGCAGAAGGTGACCATGTTGAACCGGTCTGAAAACTGGCCAAGCGGCGGCGTCCCGGTGATGGGGTGCTTCACGCCCAATCTGAAATGCTCTCTTTTCTTCCAGGCGTGTCCCAGGGAGTGCCTGAGAGACTGTCGTCGGCTAACTCATTGCTCGCGGGCTTTCTGCCGGTCACTCTTCGAGCCATTGCCATGAGCTGACCGACGCCTCGCGGAAACGCCTCGGCGAGATGCTGCTCGACCGCGTGAAGCGCCAAGTCCGCTTCTGCAGGATCTGCGGGAATAGGAATTTCGTAGTTCGCCACGATCTCGGAGAAGCCCATTCCACCGCTCAAACGAATGCCTCCTCTCAGCACGATCCTCTGCGGATCCACAAGCTCGAGGCCCAAATAGAGGACAAGCATAGGGGAGAGGCTGTCGTTGAACGCCATCCAGCTAACAGCTGTAGCTCCGTTCCACAGCCCAACGCCCGTGTGAGCCAGGCCGTGCAGGTATTCGTTGTCGCGCCTGGAGCTGAGGCTGACTTCATTCGGGTTGAACCGATGGCAGAGGTTCGCGTCCTGCCCGTCCGCGAGAAGTTGGGAATGAAGTTGCTCGGTGAATCGCTCCGCAAGGGCGAGCAGGCGATACCCCTCACGCTGTCGAAGATTGCGAAGATTGGCGGCTTCTTCGCCGGCCGCCGAGAGATCGACAAAGTCCTGAATCATCGATTTCACCGATGGTGCTCGCGGGGAAGTCTCGGGTCTTGCCAGCCACGCCTCCAAGGCCCTGGTGAACACCGCGAGAGTTGGGCGCCGCCTTGGATCGTTTTCTGTGCAACGAGCGATCAACGAATCGAGAGCCTCGATTCCGGGAATTTTCAGTTTCGTGGACAGGGTCATCAACGGATCGGACAGGACGTGGTGGCCCGGAGGAGGAAACCGCTCCTCTGCCAGCAACACCCAGAGAGTCTTCGCCAGCGACCACAAGTCAGAGGGCCCGTCCTCCGCGCCCATTGGATTCTTGATGGCTTCCGGCGCCGTAAACTCTCGCGGTCCTCGCCTAGTATGGGAGTGAGTCGAGCGAGGTTTGGACGTGTCCCGGGCAAGCCCGAAGTCTCCGACGACCCAGGATTCGCCGAGCTGGAAGAGATTCGCCGGCTTGATATCGCGGTGAAAGACTCCTTTGGAAGCCAACTCGGCCAGCGTGCGGGCGAAAGAGAGGGTGGCCTCAACGACGCGTCGCGGCTCCTTGAGACCCGACAGGGCCTTATGAGAAGGAACGGCAATAGGCATTGAGAGCGAAAGGAGCGACTCGCCCGAATCCCGGTCCAATTTTCCAGCGCCCAGCAGAGGCATGACGCCCTTGTGACCCTGCAGCTTTCGTTGAGTTTCGATCTCGCGAAGGAATCGGTCGCGCGCTTCGGACGAGTGTCTCGTGAGTATCTTCAACGCGACCGGCAATCCGCCATCGCGGACAGCTCGCCATACCTCGGCGTTTCCGCCACGATCGATCTTGCCTTGGAGCGTCCACGGCCCCATCAGGTCGCCCGTTTTTAGGTTCAATCCCAACTCAGTCATTCCTCAAGGCCGCTCCCTCACGCGGTTCCATCAGTCTACTTCTCAGGCGGATCAAACGGCGTTTGACGCGGCGCGTCAATCGGGGCCGGGCTGGTCAAGCCTAGATGAGTTTCTCCCATTTGCCCTTCATGCCGGCCTTCTTCAAGCCCTTCGAGAGCTTCGTTGGCCAGTCCGCATCCTCGTACTTCGTGTACACCGCACCCACGTAGTCGCCCGGAGTGATGACATTTCCGCGCACCAGGCCAAACACCTGCTTTCGCCCCAGCTTGCCGCAGAAGAAGCCGAGTTCAACCACTACGTTTTGCCGAGCTCGCGGCTCAAGCTGCTGGTCTTTGGCATCGGCAGCTCTCTTTCCTCCGACGTCGTCCGGGGACATCAGCACGATGGCGGCGCCAACGTCAGAGTGCTCTTCCAGCTTCTCCCAGAGCCACGATGTTCCCGAGTCGGCCTGCTCACGGAGAATGATCGGCGTCAGCTCCACCTTCTCAACGAATCGCGCGACTGCGTTGGTCATCTCCTCGTCGTGTCCGATGACGATGAAGACGTCTGTCACCGACTTCGGCGGAGCGGCAGCTGCCGCCGCAGGCGCGACGGGTTCTTCGAAGTGGGGCAGTCCAGCTTGGATTCCCAGGAGTTTTGTGCGCCGCTCCCGGAAGTTCTCCTCGGGCGCGGCGCGATCGTCCCATTTGTGGAGGTCGGCGAACTCTTGAACCACCGGCGATGCGCCGAGAAGTCCGCTGAGCATTGCCTTCGTTTCCTCAAACCAGACGATAGAGTTCAGTCGTTCTTCCTGATTGAGTCTCTCAGCGGCGTAGTTCGCTTTCGCGAACGCCTTCGCTCTTTCCAGAGCTGCGCCGATCGCGGCGGCTGCTTCACTTCTCGAAACACGCAGCCGATTCGGCGCAGCATCGTTCTTGCGGGGCGTCTTCTTTTTCATTTCTTCGAACTTCATGGAGTCGCGAAATCCGGGTGACCGGTCAACTTTGGTGCCCTCGACGTCCGGCACACCCAACGGTGGTTCCGGTCGGATAGCCGGGCGCACCGGCGCCGGATAGCCGCCTGCCGAATAAGGGTCTTTCCGGGGCAGCCCGCTATTGACCGCTCTCCAGACTAAGCGCCCCATTTCGCCGATCTGTTTGAATCCCTCGATGGCATCGGAATCGTTGACGCTTCCGTCAATGATCGCACCGCGGGCTTCGCCGTACCTCTTTGCATCGCCCACTGATATTTCCGGTCCGGGATCGGCTTTCTCGATGAGATCCAAGGCCGCGGCGCACAGGCGTCTTGCGGCCTTCGGTTCGAGGTCGGTCCCACCGCTCCTCATGTTTTCCAGTTGTCTCGCCAAGTTCTCGAGCTGCACTGCGCGCTGTTCATCCATCCCAGGTACATCCTCAAATCCGCACCCACACGCGGTGGAGGGAGTGTAGTCGATGGAGTCTGGCAGCGAGATTTGGCGCAATGCGTCAAAATGAAACACCCCTTGTTTCGGAAGAGGGAGTCGTTAAGATCTATTTAGACCAACATGTCACTAACAGCAACCACTGACCGATTCGGCCGCGTTTCCCGCCAGGTGACGGTTGTCGGCGCACGCTCCGCCATCAACGGTCAGCTGATTTCGGGCGAGACGCCGCAGTACTTCGCGCTTCCGGACGGTGGCGCATTTTCCCTGAACTACGACACGACCGTTCAAGCGCGACTTGCGGACTCGTTCGCCTGGATTCAGGATTCCCTAGACGACACCGCCGAGTACTTCGAGAAGTTGGGCGAGACGATTCGCGCGTCGATGGCGCCCATGGCTGAGAAGTTGCGGTCGTTCGCCTACCGAACAGGAACGTTCAGGATCGACGCTTCAGGCTTCCCGGTTGTCGCCGAGTCTTGCGTGGATGGCGTAACGCTCACTGCGCTTCCGCAGGGAAGCCCGGCACCGCTCGCGCAGGACTGGTGGAGAACGTTCCTCGAAGACGCGCGCAACCTGCCCACGGATGTGAGCGAAATGGCGGACATCTCAATCGGGACCATGTCCGGTCTCGACGTGGGTGCCGTGGCTCACGGGACGCTAGCGGACATTTTCGCCGGCGTAGACGAAAAGCTGGCCCAGTACAGTGAGATCGTGTTCCCGACCGTTGTGTTCATTCCTCGGTCGAAGTCCTGCGATTCCAGATCGAGGCAGACGAGGCGGTACCAGGAGTCGCTGCCCAGATTTCACTCGAAGATTTCTCCGCTCATTTCGAATCGGTCGCTGCACCACCCCTCTTGGGATCGCTCCCTTCAGGTGCGAGCCTAGCGCCTCCTGGAGTCCGCATTCAGCGGACTCATCGTTCGTGACACACGCAGATCGTGTGTCGCGCCCCGCCCACATCCGAGATCTTGACGTGTATCTCCATGGGGTGTGCGAAGGGATCGAGGCCGTTAGACGCACGATTCACAGAAGCATTGAGCGAAAACCGGGAGAAAGAAATGAGCAATTTCGACGCGGGGTCTGTCTTCCTCGCTCAGCGGGACGGCGAACAGAGGCCGCATTGGCGGTTCCTAATCAGCCCAAAGTCATGCTGCGAAATGATGGTGGCCGTGAACGCGACCTCGTGGCATCAGCACCTTCCGGACTGCGCAATCCGGGATGGCGCCTGCTTCATGCCCGCCGGGATTCACGACGTCATCGAGCACGACTCTTGCCTCCTCTACGCCATGTGCGCGCCGCCGTGGAAGCTCAAGGATCTTGAGCGCGGCCTCACTGCCGGAATCATCCGGCTCGCCAGGCCGCTCTCCCCTAGTCTGTACAAAATGGCCGTAGATGGATTTCGGCGGTCAAAGTTCGTGGCCGAGGAAATCAAGCTGTTGCTGATTTCACAGGGCGTGCTGAGGTGAACGTCCGATCAGGCGCGATCGCGGCAAGCGCGGAAAGTCACTTCCTCGCTCGCAAATGACAGCACTTCTCTGCCGATTTCGCGGATTTGCTCGTCGTTCAGGCCGAAGTGTCGCAGCAGGCGTCGCGGAGGAATTGGGACTGAAGAATCTCCCGGGTCTTCCCACTCGGGGAGTGAATGCACAAAGTCGATCAGCTGCGGCGTCGTCATGTGCGCGAAGTCGATCTGCACCTGCTCCAGCGATTCCAGATTCGCTTGCGAAAGGGCTCTCGCCTCGAACGCGCGGGCGAGCTCGATGTCAGGGTAGACCGAGTTTTTCAGCAGACGTCCCCAAGTGCCGTTGGAGACAGTCCAGTCTTCCTGCTCCGTGATGATGTTGTAGGGATCACTGAGCACCGGCCCGTTCTTCATGGACGCGTAGGGCCCGCCAGAAATGGGCCACAGGTGGCGCTGAATCGAGAGTCGGTCTGCGAGGTACATCAGCTTCATGAGTCGAAGTCGGCCCATGGGCTTTCCGCCGGCGCGTTGAATGAAAAATGCCGCTGCCTCGGCGGATTTCGCCTCGTCAAACGGAAAGCGGAAGATGATGGGATCGTTTTCCACGGCTATTTATCGCTCCCACCGGCCATCGGGTTCACATGCCTACTCTACACCGAATTGGCCGCCCATCAAAGTCCGACCACCAACACCGTCAACATTTGTCCTGCGAGGCTTTGCCCCCCATTTTGGCGAACTTGACGCGTTGCGTCACGGTCATGCCGTCGCTCGCAGTCGCGCGAGGGTGCGTGGATTCGGGATTCAAGCCTCACTCCTGCTCCCAGCTTGGATCGAGGAGTCGCCGGACGTGGATGAGCTGAGTGAGATCGCGCCGTGGTTTCTTGTAGTCGAGTGCCTCCTGAAACTGCTCACGAGCTTCCGCGACCATCTGGGCGATCTCCTCCGCGTCTTTCTTGAACTTCGCCTTAACGTTGCCGATGTGGGCCTCGATTCTCTCTGAATTCTCGCGGGCCCAGGCTTGTAGCTCCTTTCGCTCGCGTTCATTCAGGGCGACCTTCCCCAGGCAGTTCGGGTCATCGCAGTGGTGCTGTTTCACAACGGGCTCCTATGAGAACGGGATGAAAAAACCGCAGTTGATGACGATCTGTCGTCCGTTAGGGACGGGTCGGCGCTCATGGAAGTACTGCGATTCGATCCTGATCCGCCCCTTGAAGTCCCCGAGGCCGAGTGCAGCTGTCTCCTGCATCAGCAGGCGATGGATGTCTTTGGCATCGCGCTCCGCATCCACGGACAGGTCATCGTCATCGCGCGGCTCGTCGTCGTAAACCATCAGCAGGACCTCGATCAGATCTAGCCTGCCAGGTGTGGCGGATCCGTTTTCCTTCGCGATCTGGCGCTCAAGGATGGCGCGCAGCTCCTTCCGAACCCGCTCGGGGTCCTCCATGGAAGCAATCCACTCTTCCGCAAGGCCCATTCGGTCACCTCCTCTCATTCCTCAGGATGGTTTTCGGAAAGGTACTTCAGCTGCGACTGAATCTCCTCGAGCTGCGACGAGAGGTAGTGTGTGGCGATGTTCGCGAGCTGTCGGGCCTCGGGGGCTACTTCCTCTCGGGCGTGGCTCGGTTCCAGATACCTCTTGATCAGTGCAAGCGCCAGGTTGTCCTCGGCTACTAGGCCGTGACGATCGTCCGCCCCGAATTTCGCCAGGGCACCCGTTACTTTTGCCATGAACTCACCGATGACCTGCACATCGACCATAGCCATGCAAACGCGGTCGAAGTTGCTGTGGTGACCCACCGCTTCATAGACGTGGCCGAGGTGGTAATTGATATCGACGTCCGCAAGGCGTCCGAACTCGGCGCGCGCTTCGAGGTGGCGCGGATCCAGCTTCACTTCCGCGTTCGGACGCGCTGCTCCACACGCCTTGCACCGGAGCTGCAGCACCGGCTTTCCCGTGTCATCGGGGAACTGAGCGTTGAACGGGATGAACCTCGAAACCGACTCGAGCCGCGTCTTACCGCACGCGCACGGCGTGGTTGCCTCTCCCGCATCTTTCCAGCCAGGTCCGTGTCGGTCCATTCGTGTCACCTCGCACCTTTGCAATCCAGTTCCACAGGCCGGCCCAATCGTCGCCTGCCTCGCCCTGCGACGAGGCTACGCCGCGGAATTCCTGAAGTCCATACGGTTGCGAAAACGTTCTTCCGCCACCCGACCCGGCCCGGGTCCCCTGCCCCAGGCCGGCCGGGCGCTGGTTATGCTGTTGGCGACGGGGGCGGAGGAGGCGCGGGATCGGTGGCGGCCGTGGCGGCCCGTGCTGGGGCATCCTCCGCGGCGGCGCGCTTCGTCACGCCCTTGCGCTTCCGGATCTTGAGCGGGCCGATCTGCTCGCGGGCCTCCGGAGACAGCATCCCGTGGATCGCCTCGGCGAGGTCCTCCTGGTCGATCAAGACGTCCGTCTGCCGCCGGATCTCTCGGCGCAGGACGCCGAGGACCTCCTCAAGGAAGAGAGAGCGGCCGATTGCGGCCGGGCTAAGGGCCGTCGTCCTCTCCCAGAACTCGTCCAGGAGGCCGCGCTTCACGCAGTGTTTGTGCAGGAGGGCCAGCTTCTCTGCAGAGGAATCTATGTCGTCATCTTTCATGAGGTCGACGGTGAAGGCCCGCGAGTACTCGATCCCCTCGCCGAAGGTCAGGTGGTAGAGAATCCACTCGGTCCCGTTCGTCAGCACCACCCAGTGGTAATTATTCCTCGACGCGTAGCTCTGTGCCTGCTCGATGTGGCGATCGCGCAGCTTCTCGCCGCCGGCCTTCGCTTCGACCAAGAGCCGAATCGCGCCGTCGACCTTTAGCGCGACGTCGACGTACTTGCCCTTCATTTCCGCCTCGCGACTGATGTCCGTCAGCGCGTCATAGCCGAGGACGTCCTCGAAGAACTTGATGAGCCGCTGGACTGTGTCCGCTTCGTTCAGGCTGGCGTCGTGCGCCTGGCGCAGGTGCGGCAGGAACTTCTTGAGCGCCTTCCGGATGTCGATCGACATTGCCCTCTCCTCTTGCTGCGGGTTGGTTCCACACGTCGGCACTGCCGTTGAGAGCGTTCCGATCTCAGCCCACGAGATGGGGGTCTACTTGTCCGTGTGCATCGACCAGTAGTAGAGCGTGGTTTCCGAGCCGAAGTAGAAGACGTCGGAGGACCCTTTCTCGAAGTACATCTTCGAGCGCGGCTGAACAGAAATTGACCAGTCGGCGCGGGGCCTGGTTCTCTTCATAACAATCAGGAACTGCTCCTCTGTCATCCCCTTCCAGATCATCCCGGCTTTCAGGTCGCTGACTTGCTCTTCGGTCCAGGTCGGGTTACGGCGACGAAGGTCTTCCCAGTAAAGGTCATCCAGCCTTCGTTGTTCGGCCTCCGCCTGCGCCAACGAATCGCGGTACCGTTTTTCCTCGGCGGGGTCATCCTCGATCGCGACCGTCACGGAATTGTCGTGACGGGACGCGCACGCCGAAATTCCAGCGCACGCCAGCCCCAGGGAAGTGAGAATCAGGATTGCCCTCAAGTCCACCTCCTCAGCCGTTGTCGGGATGCCGTCTCTACTGCTCGTCGCGCGGCGTTCGAGCTTAACCCGTTTTGGGATTATCCCGTAGCAGGTTTAGAAGGGCGGCACCCCGATTTCAGGTGCCAGCCTCGTGACGAAGTCAGTCTTCTCAGACAGGTACGACCGTTTCCGCGAGGCACTTGTCCGCGCCAGGAAGGGGGCGAAGCTCACGCAGGAGGATGTCGCGAAGCGCCTCGCCAAGCCTCAGTCGTTCGTTTCGAAGTACGAGCGCGGCGAGCGGCGGCTGGACGTGGTCGAGTTCTTCGACATCGCGAAGGCTGTCGGCTTCGAGCCGCTCGGCTTGCTGATGGCGCTCGGGCTCGCTCCGGAAGCGGCGAAGCGGAAGCGGCGGTAGTCCGGCCGCGCCGACGGTGGGGTGCAGGGCACGCAGATCCGGACGGATCTGTGTTGCTTCCGTCGGGGCCGGAGCGAACATCCCGCCCGCGCGAAGGGAACACGCTCTTCGCCGAGTGGAGACTCGCTCGATGCCGAAGAAAAACGCCAGCCTCGTCCGGCGGCTCCAGGACGAATTGAAGGTATGCCGCAGCACAGCCCGCCAGCACGGCCGCGACGCCTCGCGCTGCATCGCCGAGAGAAAGTTCTTCCTCGCGATCACGACGCTGATTGAGGCCGAACTCGCGCAGAGCGAGGCGGGGGTACTGGCGAGGGTTTCGGAGTGGCTGAGGGAGGACATGGTGAAACAGACGTAGTGGAGTCCGCTTCGCGCTACGGCGACCGGCCCGAGTGTCATGTCTGCGGCATCAAGAGTCCGACTGACAGTACAATTCTTCCCCATGCATACGCTCATGGGTGTGACCTCATCCGCTCCTTCTGGAATTGACTGGGCCCTCGTCGGGAAACTACTCGTCATCGTCCTCGGCTGCATCGTCCCGATCGCGGGTATCTGGATTGCAGCTCTAAAACTCGCCCTTGACCGAGTCGACCGTGCGAACGACAGGACTCTAAAGGAGAAGTCAGACGCGCATACGGAAGCACTCAAAGCGCGTGATGCCGCTCACTACAAGGAACTGGAAAGGCTTGGCGAAGTGAACGCGGCGGAGATCCGCAAGACTGAAGCGCACTTCAAGTCCGAGCTTCAGCGCGAGAGGGACAGGCTGAACACTCAATGGGCAGTTGAGATTCAGGCTGCGAAGACGAGGATTCGGTACATCGATCGGATTCTGCCGCAGGAAAGGGAAGCACACGAAGAGCAGCTCAAGATCTACGACATCAACGTGAAGGATCTCGCGGAGATAGATTGGGACGTCGATCATCGCGGAGGCGGGTTTCCGAAGGACGAAAAGGTCTGGAAGCTGTGGTATGAGGCGACAGAAGAGGGCGCCACCAAGAAGGCAAATCGCAACGGCCTCGTGAAGGCCTACCAAAACTCTCGATACGGTCTCTTGTGTGAGTGGGACACGCTTGTACAGAAGATCGAAACCATGAACGACGCGATGACAAGAGCTGGGGGCGTTCCGCTTGCGAACGACAAGGATCTCCCGGTGCGCCCGGCGGAGTAGCCGGGCGGTAGGCGTTGGCGTGCCCGCGCTCGTGCGCCACCGCGTGCTTGCGCGCTCGAGGCGCTGAACCGGATATCGAGCCAAGAATCGCGAAATCTCCGAACGTTTCTCGTCGCAGCGGTGTTCAATCTGAAACGATGACGCCCCGACCGAAGAAGCACCACTACGTGCCAAAATCCTACCTTGCCGGGTTTACACCCTCCGGCGGGGTCGAGGATTCCCTCTGGGTCCATCGAGAGGGGAAATCTCGGAAGTCGAAGCCCGAGGCTTGCGCCTTCGAAAGAGAGTATTACTCGCGGACCGAGGCAGGCACCGGCTACAGCGATCTGGAAAGCCGGCTGGGCGTGATCGAAGGTGCGGGGATGAACGTCATCAAGGGCATCGTCGCGGGCGGCAGACTGCCGGGCGGGGAAGAACTCGATCCCCTGCTCGACTTCGTCGCGATCATGTCCACGCGGGGCCCGAATACTCGAGAGCGATTCGATGAGTTCGTCTCCGAGGTGTCCAGGAAGTACCTGATCATCGCGAAGCACTGCGAATCTTGGAACAAGGGAGAGCATCCTGGTCACGATTCGACCTCTCCTTCCGCGGAGGAGATCGATGAATTCAAGAAGTCCGAGCTTGGTCCCGACCACAAGCTTCTCCCGTTCCTGGACGGGGTCGAGGTGGTCAAGAAGTGCTTGGTGGGGAGGCAGTGGGCGGTCTGGAGAACCGCCGAGACCGCCGCCCGGCTAATCACAACCGACAACCCGGTCATCATCGACTGGATGTTCCCGACGGACACAAGGGACCTTCCTGGGCACGCTCACCGCCACACCATGCTGTCCATGCCGCTGACGAAGCGGCTGCTCCTGGTCGGCTGTCATGAAGCCGCGATGGACGTGCAGGAACCGATGCCGATAGAGATTGTCGCGTGCCAGAACGGACTAAGGCTCGTCCGTGCTCGGCACGAGGCCTTCTCCTGCGAAGCTGACTTCCCGATCCTCCTGCCCGAAAAGGGAGTCGTGGGAATCCAGTCGCTCGCGGCGACGGGCGCGGAGTGAACCACAGCCTCTCGGGGACGCCTCGCAGCTCCCCGGCAGCGTGCACACAGTTGGCACAGAACCGTTTCGTCTGAGACAGCGTGCCCGCCAGAAACAACACAAGCCGCGATGTTATCGCGGCTTGCGTGCACGAGGGCGACGGGGGTCGAACCCGCAACCTTCGGATCGACAATCCGATGCTCTAGCCAATTGAGCTACGCCCCCAAACTTGGGGAGCGGAATCCTAGGGAAGTCGCAGGGGAGCGTCAACGACAAACGAAGCTCGCAGCTCAGGGCTGGACGAGCTCGCCCAGGGCCTGGAGTTTTCCTTCTCGGTAGAGGCGGCGAAGAGCATGTCGCCTGAGGCGCCAGTACGCGATGTCCGTGCGTTGGAGCCTTGCCATTTCCCGGCCGATCTGCCGGCCGCACGCGGCAACGCTGACGGTCTTTCCAAGGAGCGCGAGCGTTTGCGCGCGGGCTTCAGCCCGGAAGGCATTTCGAGCGGCCCAGGACAGGACTCGACGGACTCCGGGCGATTCGTCGACTCGAATTTGCGCGAGGTTCGTGATCGTCTCGTAGTCCGACGGCCGCTGCGTCTTCTTCATCTCGACGAGATCCTCGATCGAAACGACAGGAATCCGTCCCCAGTCGCACCTGACTTCACGCGCGCCGGCGCGCGCGACCCCGAAGCCGCCGACGCGTGGCGGATGGCCGAGGATATCCAGGTAGATGGGCAGTGGACGGGACGGGACGATGAAGTGAAATCCATGGCCTGCGAGCATGTTCCGACGCGTCAGTGGCGGAGTGAGCTTGAACCATGTGGCGCCGAGCGAGGCGAGCGCGCGCTTCAGTCTCGGGATGTTCGCTGAAGCAGGAGCGACCCAGAGGTCGACATCTTCGGAGAAGGTCGCGGCACCGTAGAGCACGGAGGCCTGGCCGCTGATGAGCAGGTAGTCGACGCCGAAGCGTTCAAAGCTTCGGAAAAGTCTTCGCATCGTGAATGGCCAGGGGGTTCTTCAGTCGCGTGCGGAGCCGCCAGGAACGGCGCAGGCGTTCGAAGGGCGTAAGCGAGCGCCAGAGCTGGACGTAAGGGTCCATGAACTCGTGCCAGCCGGGCTGGCGCGGGGACTTGTGGCGTCTCGACGCTCGTTGCTTCATGCGCACATTATACAACGGTGCGTGCACGGTCCTCGCCTCGTCGGGGATCGGGCGAGTCGCAGGCGTCCCCGTCGTTAACCAACTCCCGGCTCAATCGGAAGCAGGTCCAGCGTCTGCTTCAGATCCTCGATCTCCTCTTCCTTCATCGCGAGGATCGCGTGGATGATGTCGCGCTGCGAGACGATGCCGAGGAGCTTGCCGTCTTCGACGAGTGGAAGGTGGCGGCACTGGTGTTCCCGCATGACTCCCAGCCCCTCGAGAACCGTGAGGCGTGGAATCGCCGTCACCGGGTTCTTCGTCATGACCTTCGACACCGCCAGCGTCTTCGCGTTTTTTCCGGCGGCGACCACGCGCTTGAGCAGGTCGCGCTCCGTGAAAATCCCGACCAGCACGCCGTCCTTCACGACCGGCGCGGCGCCGACGTTGGCCGCGCGCAGACGTTTGCACAGGGCAAGGACGCTGTCGCCCGGTTTGGCGATCACGGTTTTCCGGCCCTTTACCAGCTCACCGACCGATTTGCGCATGTGTCCCCCCTTTCGTGGCGACCCGTCGATTATAGGTGGAGGAGCTTTGCTTTCGATGCAATGAGTGAAGTGTCCGGGCCGACTCTCTGGCCCGGCGCGACGACGCACCGTAGAATCACATCCCCCTTGCGCCGATACCTCGCCACCGCCTTCATCGCCGTCTCCTTCACTTCGTGCGCCGCGCCCGACGCCGCGAAGCCCGCCGCGAAGGCAGTGGAGATGCCCGACGCACTTCGCACGCTTCTCGTCGAGCGCTACTTCATCGGCCTCGACCCGCACGACCCGGCGATCGACGCGGCGGTGGAGCCGATGCGGATGCCGCAGGCGATGCTCGACCACGTGGCGGCGCTGCCGTGGGAAGCGGGGCAGCTGGAGAAGTTCGGGGATTCGAAGCGGTTCTACGCGCTGGTGCGGACACCGGGGGAGAAGCCGTACGCGATCCACTTCCGCGGCGAAGTGCCGCGTAGCGTCCGCGAGCTGGACGAGGCGAGGGTGCGGATCCTGAAGCGGCTGTATTCCGGGAAGGGATTCCTGGCGGAGCCTGCGAAGGAGTTGGAGGCATGGCTCGCGAAGGACGCGAAGCCCGAAGAGGCGCTCGCCCGCGCGACGCGGCTCGCGACGCCGGCGCTCGACGCGGAGACCCTCACGCGCGCG
>WSZJ01000091.1 GCA_009773755.1 Planctomycetota bacterium
CGGATCGCCGTGCGTCGGCTGTACGCCGGGCCGGCGGAAGTCTCCGAAGCCGTCGGCGAATTCCTCGCGAAGACCGGCGCCGCGGATCCCGCCCTCGTCGCGGGAATCCTCTGGGCCGAAATCGACTCCGCTCCCGACCGCCGCTCCAAGGCGCTCCTTCACGTCGCGCTCTCACGCATCCCGGCCGCCGCCGGCCCCGAACGGCTCGCGCGTTCCACCGCGGCTCTCGTCGCCGGCTGGAACGACGCCGACTTCGACTGCCGCCGCGCCGCCAACGCGCTCCTGGCGCTGGGCGACGTCGCGATCGACGCCCTCCTTGAAGCGATGAAATCCGTGCCTCCGGCGCAGCGCGCGTTCCTGATCCGCATCGCCGACCAGGTCGCGGAACGGAAGGAAACTTCCAGCGCCGCGGCGGAGCGGTGGGGCGAAACGCTCATCGAGATCATCCGGACCGCGCGGAAGCCGGCGCGCATCGCGGCCCTCGAATCGCGCGCGATCTCACGGTCGTCCGCCGCAACGCGGGACCGGATCACGCTTCAGGTGATCTCCAGCGCGCACGACTACAATCTCGAGGAGGTCGTGCACCTGTCGGAGGCCTTCCTGCGCCGGGTCGGGGCCCCCGCCGTGAAATCTCTCCTGCGTTCGCTCGCCGAAAGCCCGTACCCGGTCGAGCGGGAGATTTCACTCCGTTCACTCGACGCGATCCTCACCGACGACCCTGCGCTCGCAAAGGAATCCGGAGACGCCCTTCGCGCCATGCTCGACCTGTATCGCGTCGGGAAATTCCCGAACGAGGGGCTGCTGGCGAAATCGCTCGGGCGCATCGCCGGCCTGTCGGGCGCGCCCGCCGCCGCGGTCCGCGGCACCGCCATGGAACTCCGCGCGATGCTCCGCGAGTTCCCCGCGCGATTTGAACTGCTCGAGGCCTACTCGTGGTCCGTCAGCAGCCGCCACGTCGAGGTCGACCAGAAAATGAGCGCCGGCCTGACGCTCCTCGGACTCCTCGACTCCAAGATGCCCGAAGATTTCGTCAAGCAGGCGTGGACCAACGACGGCCTCCAGCTCTCCATCGGCAAATCGTCGACCGCCCACACCGTCCTCATCCCCACCCTCATTTCCGGCCTCATCCGCATCGCCCTCTCCGGAAACTCCACCGACCTCTTCCTCGAAAAAATCACCCAGGGCCTCCTCTTCCACTGGAAACGCGTCGTCGACTGCGAGGTCATGTGGAGTCCCGGGAACATCAGCGAACTGGGAAGCGGCCTTGGCCGCATCGCCGCCCGCCGCGAGACGCCGCTTCATCTCCGCCTCAACGTGATCGACGCGCTGCGCGTCCGGATCGTGCACGTTCCGGTGGCGCGGATGCTGGGCGAGGCGCTCGCGCTGGAGGAACAGTCGAAGCGGATGGACGGTCTTTGTGCCGTGGTGGCTAAGGAGCTCTGCGAACTCGCGGTGCACCGGGATTTCCAGGACCCCGACGACCGGTCGGCGCTTCTGGCCTCGCTCGGAAAGATCGCCCAGAGGGGGAAGCTGGCCCAGGACGCCGCCGTGGGCGAGGACTTGCGGCGGAAGATCGTGGAGCTGCTTTTCGACGGCGCGCGGGCGGGGGTCGCGGGCACGCGGGAAACGCTCGAAGTCGTGTCGATGGCAGGAGGAGTGCCTGAGGGGATGAGGATGGCGATAGCGGAGAGGTTGGGGAGAACCTGAGGCCGAAAAGGGGCGACAACGAAACGAAAAAGTAAAAACGAAAAACGAAAACACCTTGAACCCCGCACCCTGCCCCTTGCCCGCCGTACTTTTCGTTTTTTGTTTTTCGTTTTTCGTTTTTCCTTTCGTTGTTGCCCTTTCTTAGGCCTCTCCCATGTCCCTTCCTCAACCCAACGTTCCGGATCTCCTCGCGCGCCTCGCCGGCGGCGACGCAGGCGCGCTGAAAGGCCTGCGCGATGCGGCGCCCCCGGAAGCCGAGGCGCCTGCCGAGGCATACCTACGGACCGCGCTGGCGAAAGCCGATCCGGTGGACGAGAGCGCCGCGGACGCAATCGGGGTCCTCCTCGCCATCGACTCGCCCGGCGCGCTGCCTGTCGTTGCTCTCGCCCTCGGCCACCCCAACGCGCGCGTCCGCGACGCCGCGGCCCAGGCGGTCGGCGAAATGGGGTACTACCTCGCCATCGACCGGCTCCGTTCGCTCCGCACCGATGTCGCTCTCGAAGCGCTGGAAAAACTCTTCGAACGGAAATTCTACGGCAGCTTCCTCGGCCATCTCTTCAGCCGCCCCCACCGCGTCGACGGCCGACGCGACTGGACGGAATTCGACGCGTTCTGGGAAGAGGAAGGGAAGGAAATCCCCTGCCCTCCACTCCTCCCTGAAGAAGTCACGCCCGATCGCCTCATCGACGTCGTCCTCCGCCGCCTCCCGGGCTCACACCGCGTCCTCGAGCGCCTCGGCTATCGCTGCGTCGGCCGCATCGGCAAGGACATGGATACCTGCGTCGCGGTCGAAAAGGAGTCGCTGGAAGAGGCTGCGCGCCTCCACGGCAAACCGCTCGAGCCGCTGATCGCAGCGCTGGTCGCTCTCGCGACGAAAATACAGGAGCACGAACAGCCGCCGGCCCCCGCCGAGGCGGTGAAGACGGACGACGTCGAGACGGTCGAAGAGGCGTGAAGACGAAGACCGCCAAGCGAGTCCCGGTCTATTCGCTGGACCTGCTGAAGGGCATCGGCGCCCCTCGCATCGAAGCGCTCCGCGCCGCCGGCTTCTCCACCCTGCGGGATCTTCTGTTCTACCTGCCCAAAGGGCACCTCGACCGGGCGACCGTGACGCCCATCGCCCAGCTCGCCGAGGGCGAGCACACCATCCGCGCGAAGGTCCGGACGCTGACGGTCCCCCGCTTCCGCCGCCGCGTCGCGATCGCGCAGGCCGTTCTCGAGGACGACAGCGGAAAGGTCGGAGCGCTCTGGTTCGGGCGATACGACGTGAAGAAGCGGCTCGCGCCGGGAGTTGAACTTCTGCTGAGCGGCCGGGTCGGGCACGCGAAGAAGGGCGGGCTGCAATTTCATAATCCTGACTTCGAGGAGATCGGCGGCGAGGCCGAGGGAATCGCGACGGGCGGAATCATCCCGGTCTATCCGCCGATTCCAGGCGTGGGGCAAAACACCTTGAGGCGCGCCATGAAGCAGGCGCTTGAAGTCTCCGCGGGCGTGGTGAAGGAATACCTGCCGCCGGACGCGGCGAAGGGAACCGCGCTCCCGCAGGCTCTTCATGACATTCACTTCGCAGCGGACACCGCGACTCTATCGCGCGCCCTCCCCCGCTGGATCTTCGAGGAGTTCTTCCTCTACGAGCTCGCCATGGCGCTCCGCCGCCGCGCCGCAACCCGCGAACGCGGGGCCGGGAAGATCGACGTCCCGCCCGACGTCGACCGCCGCATCCGCGCAAGGCTCCCCTTCAGCCTCACCGCCGCCCAGGAGCGTGCCGTCTCCGAAATCCGCGCCGACCTCGCGAGCGGCCGCCCGATGAACCGGCTCCTGCAGGGCGACGTGGGAAGCGGCAAGACCGCGGTCGCGTTCGCAACGATGCTCGCCGCGGTCGCCGCGGGCGGACAGGCGGCGCTTCTCGTCCCGACCGAGACGCTCGCCGAACAGCATTGCCGCACGATCGATGGATGGTTGAAGGGCTCGCGCACGGAATGCGTGCTGCTGTCCGGCTCGCTGAAGGCGGCGGCGCGACGTGAAGCGCTTTCGCAGCTTGCCGACGGCTCCGCGCACATCGCCGTCGGAACCCACGCCCTGATCCAGCCGGACGTCGCGTTCTCGAACCTCTTCCTCGCCGTCGTCGACGAGCAACACCGCTTCGGCGTCCTCCAGCGCGCCGCCCTCGCCGCGAAAGGCGAGAGGCCGCACGTGCTGGTGATGACGGCGACGCCGATTCCAAGGACGCTGGCGATCACGGCCTTCGGCGACCTCGACGTCACCACGCTCGACGAGCTTCCCCCGGGCCGGACCCCGGTCACGACCCGCGTCGTAGCGGCCGCGGATCTCCAGCCGGTGTGGGAGGACGTCCGGCGCGAGATCGCAGCGGGCCGTCAAGCGTTCCTCGTCTACCCGCTGGTCGACGCCAGCGACCGCATCGCCGCGAAATCCGCCATCGAAATGCACGAACACCTCGCGCGCGACGTCTTCCCCGATCTCGCCGTCGGCCTCCTCCACGGCCGCTTGAAGACGGAGGAGAAAGTCGCGGCGATGGACGCGTTCCGCGCCAACCGCACGAAGATCCTCGTCTCCACCGTCGTCATCGAGGTCGGCGTCGACGTCCCCAACGCCACCGTCATGATCGTCGGCAACGCCGAACGCTTCGGCCTCGCCACCCTCCACCAGCTCCGCGGCCGCATCGGGCGTTCGACGCATGCCTCGACCTGCATCCTGGCGGCGGGCGATGCGGGCGGGGATGCAATGAAGCGGCTGCGGATTCTCGAGGAGACGCAGGACGGCTTCCGCATCGCCGAGGAAGACCTCCGCATGCGCGGCCCCGGCGAGTTCCTCGGCGCCCGGCAGAGCGGCGCGCCGGAATTTCACCTCGCGGATCTTGTGCGCGATGCCGGCGTGCTCGTGCAGGCGCGCGATTCCGCTTTCGATCTCATCTCGCGGGACCCGGATCTCCGCAGGCACCCCGACCTGCGCAAACATCTCCTCGCCCGTCTGGGAGCGAAGATGGGTCTCGCGGAGATTCTCTGATGGACGAATTCACGATTCGCCACGTGTACGGCGGCTACCGCGTTTTTCCTCCCCTCGCCGAAATCCTGCTGGGAGTCGTCGTCCTCGCATGCGGCCTGATACTCGCCCGTGACCTGTGGGAGGCCGGGTACGTGGATAAGCACGTCCTCGTCCTCGGGATCCTGGGCCTGGCCGGGATCGGGGACGGCATGTGGCGCGCGCTCGGGAAAAGACGGCTCGACGCGCAGGTGCGCGTTCTCCGGCAACGCGAAGCAGAGGTACTCGCAACCTTGCGGCAGCTGCGGCCCGACCGGCAGGGCGGGATCGCATGGCTGAATGGAATCGGAATCACCGACGAACGCCTTTGCAGATACCTGGTCGGCCTCGCAGAGATTACGCGCGACTCCGAAGAGTCGAAGACAGGACCTCCTTGACCCACGCGCAAATCAATCTTGGCTCTGTCCTCATCCTGACAGGCGCCAGCATTTCCGCGCTCCTCCGGACCGCCAGATTGCCGTAATGCAAGAGCGCGAAGAAGCGGTCGTCAGAATGAACCTGGTCCGAGCTCAGTCGCGCATCGCAACTATCTCCACCAGCGGTGTCCCGAATCCGGGCGGATCCTGTGCAAAATCCATCGACAACACTTCTCGCCAACCTGACGGCACCGCCTTGATCCGCTCGATCAGCCTCGCGCGCTTCTCCGCCGTCATGTCGCTTCGCCCGAACCAGTGGTCCATCACGTAGCGCCACTTCGGCCGCTCGCTGTGAACGACTCGCAGCCCGGCGGAGGCGCAGAGTCGCTCCCAGGTGGCGCCGCGCCAGCAGGAGACGTGGGAAGGGTCGCGGAGGGTTTCGGTGTCGTCGATCCAGCGGGCGATGGTGTCGTCCTCCGGCGAAGAAATGTCGAACAGGTAGAAGCGGCCGCCGGGGGCGAGGACGCGCGCGGATTCGCGGACGAACGCGGCGGGATCCGGGAAGTGGTGCGCGGCGAGGCGGCAGGTGACGAGGTCGAGGGAGCCGGAGCGAAGGGGACAGCGATGCGAGTCCCCCTCGACGAACTCAACGCCGATGTTTTCTTTTCGCGCAGCGGCGCGCGCTTCGAGGAGCATTGGCCGCGTCAGGTCGAGCGCCGTGACGCGGCAGCCTGCGCGGGCGAGCCCGAGCGCGGTGAAACCCGTTCCGGTCGCGACATCGAGCGCGCGGATGCCCGGGGCTCCGGCGCAAAGCTCCACCATCCGGGCGAGTCCGGCGGGGTCGCCGAAGAGCGCCGCAGACTGCGGGTTGGCGTAGAAGGAGGCCTGGCGGCCGAATGAAGCGCGGACGTCTTCCAGATTCACGGGGCCTCTTAAAACTTCTCCGCCACGAACTCCAGCAGCGGAGTCCCGAAAACCGGCGGCTCCCGGTTCAGGTCCACCGACAGCTCTTCCCACCAGCTCGGCGGCACCGCCCTCACACGGTCGCGGATCTCGTTGTTCACCTTTTCCTCGACGTTCATGCGCCCCAGCCACGCGCCCATGTCGTACTGCCGCCGGTACCGCGCCGAGTGGACGATCCGCAGCCCCGCGCCCAGCGCCAGCCCTTCCCACGCCCTTGTCGACCAGCAGCAGACGTGCGACGGGTCGCGCAGCGTCTCGATCGTGTCGAGCCAGCGGCCGATCGGCTCGGAGTCGGGGGCGGAGAGGTCGAAGAGGTAAAAGCGCGACTTGCGGTGCATGACGCGGGAGATTTCGCGCAGGGCGGCGAGCGGGTTGCTGAAGTGGTGGGCGGCGATGCGGCAGACGACGATGTCAAAGGTGCCGGAGCGGAACGGAATGCGGTGCGCGTCGCCCTGCGCGCGCTCGAACGTCAGCCCGCGCTTCTTTCCCTCTTCGCCGCACCCCGCGAGCATCTCGGGGGTCCCGTCGAGGGCGACAACGCGGCATCCGGCCTGGGCAAGCGCCCACGTCGAGTGACCCCCGCCGCAGGCGAGGTCGAGGGCGAGCCGGTCGCGCGAGGCGCCGGCGAGCGCGCACATCCGCGCGAGCGAGACGGGGTCCGAATGCGACGTGGAGCGGACGTAGCGCGTCGCGGCGGGCCCGAAGGAATCGCGGTAGGAGGTGCTCATGATGAAGGGCCGATTCTGCGCCCGGGGTGCGGGGGCGCGGAAGAGAATTCCGGCGGCGACGAACCCGCTCAGTCCTTTGGCTCGCCGCCGAAACACATCGTCCAGAACTCCCCCTCCCGCGCGATCGCCACCCGGGAGTAATCGCCGAAGATCAGATTTCGGTGGTGCCCGGGGGAATCCTGAAGCGCCAGAAGCACGAGTTCCGGCGGCTCGTTTCCGCGCGCGAGGTTCTCGCCGATCCAGGCGGACCGGTACCCGACGAGTTCGAAGCGTTTCGCGACCGTCGCGTATTTTGCGACGGGAGAGACGTGCGAGAAATAATCGAGCTCCGCCATTTCCTTCGTGTGCTGCCGCGCGCAGGCGTCGAGTTTGTCGTCCCACCGGAGCGGCGCGCGCCCGAGGCGGAGGCGGTAGAGCGCAAGAAGGTCCAGCAGCGCGCGCTCGAGTTCGCCGAGATCGAGTTCCCTGTTGTCGGCGTCCACTTTCGCGCGAAGAGTCTTGTACGGGTCGATGCCGTGGTAGACGGCTTCGTCTCCGGCCTTCGCGCGAAACGCCGCGCGCATCGCCGCCGCCCGGTCGTCGTTCCCGAGCGCCGCGTCGGCTCTCGACAGCCTGAGCGCGTCGCGCGCCAGCGCGGAGTCCGCTTCCAGATGCAGTCCCGCCGGATCGATCCCGATCCTCTCGAGAGTCGCAATCCATTCCCGCACCTGCGTCCGCTGCGCGTCGGTCGCCGCCTTCTTGATGTAGCGCTCCTCGTCCGACACGAGTCCCGTCAGCAGCCCCCGCACTGCTTTCGCGCGGTCCTGAAGCGCCCCGACGATGGCGCTCTCCTTTGCCAGCGCCGCGGCCAGCCGCGCGCGGGCCTCCTCGGACAGCTTCTCAAGCTCGGCGCGGCCGTCCCCCTCCAGCTTCGCCAGCTCGCGTTTCGCCTCCCCTCGCTCGACCAGATCCTCGCTGCCGATCCGGTCCAGCAGATCCAGCACCCTTGCGCGCAGCGGCGTCACCCACTCTCCCGCGCGCTCGATCAGCCCCTGCGCCTTCGCCGCCTCGGCCGGCGTCAACCACTTCCCTTCGTGCAGCACGTGGCCCAGCGCCCGATGTGCTTCCTCGTTGGCAGGATCCGCGGCGGCGACCGCACTCCACTCCGCCATTTCCTCTTCCGCCAGCCCCTTCTCGCGGCACCACATCGCAAGCGCGCGATGATCGGAGGCTGAAGCGGCCTTCGCGGCGCTGGCGCGGTATTCGTCGCGCTGCTGCGCGGTCGTCTCGATGCGGTCGATGTCGGCGCGGGCGACCCAGATGGCGCCCTTCGGAAGCCGGATCTTGACGCGCTCGGCCTGTTCCTCGACGACGTCGCCGGTCCAGGTGCGACCGTCCTTCAGGAAGATCAGGTCGGCGGCGAAGGAGAGGAGAAGCGCTGGCAGAAGCATGGGGGAAATCGTAACAAAGCTGGCCAGGGGTTGAGAGTTGGGAGTTCCGGATGTTCAGTTCGGCGTTCCGGGTTCGGAGTTCCGGGTGGGGTTTCGAGTTTGGGGTTCCGAGAACTGGAGAACTCGGCGTGCGGAGCGCCAGATTCACACTACAACTCCTGACTCCAGACCCCGAACCCCACGCGGAACGCCGAACTCCGAACCCGGAACTCAACATCCGGAACCAAAAACCCTTAACTGATCTCGAGCACGAACGTCGCCGGCCCTGCGTTTACCAGCGCGACGTCCATCATCTCGCCGAACCTCCCTGTCCGCACTGGCCGGGCGACTCTCTTCCCGAGCTCGGCGACCACCACTTCGCAAATTCGCTTCGCGTCATCCGGCGGCGCCGCGGCGTCGAATCCCGGCCGGTTCCCTTTTTTCAGATCCGCCGCGAGCGTGAACTGCGAGACGACCAGGGCTTCTCCTCCCGCCTGTTCCAGCGCGAGGTTCATCTTGCCGGCGTCGTCTTCGAAAATGCGCAGCGCGGCGAGCTTCTCGGCCATTTTCGCGGCGGTCGCGTCGGTGTCGCCCTTGAGCACGCAGAGCAGGACCAGCATTCCCTTGCCGATTTCCCCGACGCGCTCGGCGCCGACGTCGACGCTCGCGCGGCTGACCCGCTGAATGACGGCGCGCATTCCCGCTAATCCTCCTTCGCGCCGACCCCCGGCTTCATTTCCTCGAACGTCGCCTCCGCGAGCATCCCCCCGACCACGCCCTTCGCCTCGGCCTCCGACCCGCCCTCCGCGATGAAGACCCGGCGGCCGTCGCGCTTGATTTCCACCCACCCGCTCTCCGATTCGTGCGAGATCCCGTTGCCGTCCGCCTTCACCTCGTCCAGCCCCTTCAATTTGGTCCGGATCGCCTTCGTGTAGGCGGAAGTGAACTCGCGCGCGTCGATCTCAGTGTCCCAGATGGTCGTCCACGCCAGCAGGTGCTTTTCGCCCTTGCGATACAGCCGGAACGCGTCCCCGTCCCAGCCCTCCGCGGCGCGCGCGCCGCTCTCCTCGGACTTCGGCTTGAGCGTGAAGAACACCATCCGCACGCTGAACTCGCCCATCACGTTTTCCTCGACCTTTTCCCAGCCGTCGAGGGCGTCGAATTTTTTCGGAAGCGTCACGGTCTGGGGCATGTCGCGTTCGAGGTAGCGCGCGGGGTGCAGAATCTGTTCGGTCGACACCGGAATGTCCGACCACACGGCGTTCAGCGCGTCCCAGCCGCCCTTCCGCTTCACTCCGACGCAGAACTTGAACCCGTCGATGTACGCGCCGACAAGTCCGCCCTTGATGACCGGAGGCGCCGCGTCCAGCTTCTGCTGGGCGGCCATTCCGCCCGCCGCAGCCATCGCGTTCTCGATGATCCCCTCGATCCCCGGCACCTCCGAAGAGGCCATGCCCTGGTCGCGAAACTGGTTGTCGAACATCACCATCGTCGCCTCGCCCTCGATCAGGCACTTCAGCGCCTGCGCCATGTCGTCGTTCTTCGCGGCCAGGTCGTACAGCCGTGTGAGATCGAAGTGCTGGTCCTGCATCGCGTGGTCCAGCTCGTGCACGATCACAGTCTCTTCCTCCGCACCCTTCCCCGCCTTCCCTTTGATCAGGCACAGCATCTTGGTCTTGGGGTGATAGAAGCCCGCGATCTGCTCCATCATCAGCGCGAGGTACTCCTTGCGCAGGTCGTAATCCTTCGGCGTCAGGCCGAACGCGAAGAGGACTGCCTGCATCCGTTTCGCCTTCTCCTCCGGCAGCTCGGCGTCGAATTCCTCGACGACCATCTTCCTGAGTTCCACGTCGTCCCAGTACCGGACCTTCGGATTCTGCTCGAATTTGAGGCCGCGGAGCTTTTCCGTGCGCTGGATCAGCTCGAGCGTCGACGCGTCAGGGCCGTCGTCCGGATCCTCCGCGACGGCGGAAAGGGTGAGGAACAGCGCGAGCGTGGCGGCGAGGAAGCGCATGAGGGGCCTCGAAGGTGTTGTCGAGCCGGGTGCGGGCTTGAAGTGATACTCTCGCGAAGCGCCAGTCGTTTGCGCCGCAGCGGTTCTACCTGGACCGCTCGTCGTCCACGAGGTGCTCGCGCGAACCGAGCGCGCTGAACCCGGCCCAGAGGAAGAGACGGCCAGAAGGCGTCTCGAGGGTCGCGCACTGCCGGTACTCCTGCGTTCCGGGCCGGTTGAGCCTCTCGGCTTTCCGGAAAATGACACCCGTTGAGAAATCGACGCCGTTGCGCGGCTCGCCGATCGTCTCCCCGGGGCTGACGCTGAAAATCTCCTCGTGCCACTTTCCGTTAACGCGGACGTGAACGACGAAGCCGAACGTATTGCCGGGGAACAGTCCCTTGAACTCCACGCGGAGGTCGGCGGGCGTCTTGAGCCGCGCGATGTCGTCGGAATCGTGCCGCTGTCCGGCGATGATGACTGCGAAGCGGTACTCGTACCGGGTGAGGCCTCGAGCCGTGACATCCTCAAATCGGGGCTCGAGAAGCAAACCCTGATTGAGCGGCGCACCCCAGTCCTCAGTCCCCTCCTCCCGGCGATAAACGAAGAAGGCCGGAGGCGGCCCCACCGGGTTGAGTCTGGCGTATCGGACGGAGTCCACGTTCCAGGAGAGCGCCACGTTCCCGGTCTGCCAATCCGACGACGCGTCGATCCGGTCCTGCGCGATTGTGCCCGAGTGCTTTTCCGGAAGCGGAGGCCTGGGTTCCACGGAGCCGCCACCGGGGACGGAGTGTGGAAGTTCCTGGTCCGCGACGTGGTCGCCATGCTCCCTTTCGTAGGGCCACGGAATCACGACGGTCTCGCGCGCGGAGGACTGGGAAGACTGCGACTTGTCGAGCAAGAGCTGCATCTGCTCGACGACGCGCATGGCCGAGGAGATCTGTTCGTGGAAGCGCTGCTGGTCATCGTTGCGGTCGGCACGCAGGAGCAGCAGAGCAAACAGGATCGCCGCCGCGGCCCCGAGGCGCGCTCCCCACCGCCAGAGCGCCTCGCGCCGTGCGAGCGAACCGAACACGCTGCCTGCGACCCTGTGGCCGAACGGCTCCGGGCCGAGGGCCGCTTCCACGAGCCCGGCGTTTCTGCGGAACTCGTCGGCGAGCTTCTTGCACGGAGCGCAGCTCTCGACGTGGGCCTCCGCGCGGCGCGCCTCGTCGGCCTTCGCCTCGCCGTCGACCCATTTCGAGATCAGCAGCCCGTAGCCTTCGCAGCTCACTCGTAGAACTCCGCAAACGCGTCCTTGAGCATCAGTTTGGCCCTGTACAAGCGCGACTCCACCGTCGCCTCGGTCACGTTCAACTTCTTCGCGATCTCCGCGTAGCTCAGTTTCTCCAGGTGCTTCATCAGCATCGTCTCGCGGTACACCTTCGGCAGACCGTTCACGACCCGCAGGACTTTCGCGTACAGCTCTTCCTGTTCCAGCGATCCTTCCTTCGGCGTCGGGGCGACCGGCTCCTTCCCCTCCGCTTCCAGCTTGTCGAGCGACTGGTCCTTCGACTTCTTGCGCAACCAGTCGATTGCCGTCGTCCGCGCGATCCCGCACAGCCACGCCCGGAATCTCGCCGGGTCTTCCAACGTCTCGAGCCTGCGGTGGACCTTCAGGAACGTCTCCTGCGCCACGTCGGCCGCGCCTTCGGAGTCGCCCACCACCTGGTAGGCGATGCCGCCGACGAGAGCCGAATGCCTGTGGACGAGTTGCTCGAACGCCTGTCGGTCGCCACTGCGCAACCGGCTGACGAGAAGCGCGTCGTCCTGGTCCGTTTTGTGGTCCATGTCGCCGCTGGGAGAGAGAAGGTCCGCCCCGTAAGGGAGACGGGGGGAAGGGGGGGAAGCCCTGCAGAAAGTTAGTTTAACATAAGACATTGGTGGAACTTGGGTTGTGAGTGGAGCAATGGGTAAAGAAAACGGCAGGGGATGGGGGAAAGCGGGTTGGGGATTGGGGGGGCTCGGGCTGGGGATTGGGATTGGGCAAAACTGCCAAAGCCAGGCCTCGCTGCCCCATCCCGATCCCAAGCCCGAGCCCCCCCTATCCCCCGCCCGCCCTTCCCGATCCCCTGCCGTTGTTTTCCTTGTTACTTAACCTGCAACAGTTTCTTGATCTCCGCCGGCACCTCCTCATCCAGCCCTTCCCCATGCTTCTTCAATTCGACCGTCAGCACCTGATCCATCCGCCCGCCCGCGGCCGCCAATTCCGGCCTCCCTTTCATCGCCGACTCCGCGATCACAATCTTCGTGTCGCGCACAATGCGCCGGATGACCAGATCCTCCTTCGAAATGAAGATCCGGTAGATCATGTACGACTCCTTCTCTTCCAGCGGCAGGTTCTTGATGAACCCCGCATACTCCGGACGGTAATACTTCGCCGCCGCTTCCATGTACTCCTTCAGCTTCGCTTGCGGCGCCTCGCACTCAATCACTTTGCAGTCCTTCCCGTCGAGTTCCTCGTCCTGGTTGTACTTGGCGTTCTTGGCGACGCCGAGCGCTTCCACCAGGAGCGCGTCCGGTGTCGGCGATCCGACGACGGCCTGTTCGGCCTGGCCGAGGGAAGCGGCGCCGACGTACTTGCCGGTCTTGTCCTTGGCGAAGGCGGTCTTTTCGCGGCGCCAGATGTCGGTCCCCTGCTTGGTCGTCTGCTTGACGAGGCCGCTGACCCAGGTGATGCCCGTGGTGTCGAGCGACTGCTCGCCGACGCTTCCGGAATACGTGAAATGGTAGCCCGGGATTTTCCGCAATTCGGTCGCGGATTTCGTGAACAGGGCGGGCGCCGTGGTCTTGCCGACCTTGTCGTCGGCGACGACAGCGAGGGCGAGGACGGCGAGCGCGGACGCGGCGAACATGAGTCGCATGCAGACCTCCTTCGAGGGGTTGGACAATATACGCCGCAGTCGCCGGAGCGTTGGCTGCGGATTTCACGTTAGCGCGCGCCGCCGCCGTGGCGTAGATTCCTGCGATGCGCCGCCTGTCGATCCTGCTGACCACCCTCGTACTCCTGTCCTCCGGGTGCGACCTGCGACCAGGCCGCAGGCCGAAGCCCTCCAAGGCAACGCCGCCAACGACGCCCTCTCGGCCGACTCAGGAGGCGGCCGAAACCGCCGCCTGGGAGGAGGTCGAGGCGAGATCGGAGGCGCTCGTTGCGGGAGAGCAGTTCGGGGCAGCCCTGCGCCTTCTTATGGCCGAGTCGCTCGTCCACCCAGCCCGCGCGGAACGAAACGCGGCCCTCCAGGAAGCCATTCTCGCAGCAGCGCGAACCAGGTCGAGGGCGCTCGATCGAATCGCGCTGGAGGCCATCCGGCGCGGCGACGAAGAGGCCGCGATGGCGGCCTGGAGTGAAATCCTCCTTTTCGACGTCCCTGAGATTTCGGACTCAACACGCTCCGCCATGCAGGAGGGCCAGCTCGCGCTCTTCCGCATGCGCCGCACCTCCTCGCTGCCGAAACTCGGCGTGCCGCTCTTCGAGCTGCAGAAACTGGTCCTGGCCCGGAACTACGAGCAAGCGATGGACCTGGTGGAACGCCTGACAAAGGAACAGCCGGAGCTCCACGTCGAAATCGAATGGATGCGCGTCGCGGTCATGGACGCCCCGCGAGTGCTCGAATGCGTCGAGAAGGGGCTCATCGCGATGAAAGGAGAGGTCGTCGAAGTCAGCGGAGGCACCGCGGAGGTGGCGGGCGCGTCGGCCGCCGGCGCCTCCTTCAGGCGCCCGAACGGCGACGTCCTCGACCATGGCTTGCCGCAGCTTCCCTCGGCACTCCTCCAGAAAGCGGGCCTTCGCGGCGGCGCCAGCGCCGACTACATCGGCCAGTACTTCCTTCTGATCGGCCGCGTGACGGACGCGCGAGCGGCCTTCCAGGAACGGAAAGCGCTGAACGTGGTGGCGGACTGGGTCGAGCGCGCGCTGGCGGGAGGCGGGAAGTGAGCGTGAAGCCGCCTGCAGGTCCGCGCGACGGGAGCGCCTCACGCGGGGCGCCGGCAGACCTGCGCGCCGCGATCGACGCCGCCAGGCGGAACCCGAACCTGAATCTCGGCCGCGTGGTCCTGCTCGAAGAGCTCGGCCGCGGCGGCATGGGCGTCGTCTACCGCGGATGGCAGGATGACCTCCGTCGCGTCGTCGCCGTCAAAGTCCTCCCCGGCGGCACCGACGAAAAGGACCGCGCCCGCTTCATGCGCGAAGCCCGCGTCGCTTCCAAGCTGCGCCACCCGAACATCGTCCCGGTGCACGAGGCCGGCGAGGCCGGCGGGCGCTGCTACTTCACGATGGATCTCGTCGAGGGCGGCTCGTTCCAGCAGGTGCTGAGGGAGAAGCGCTTCGACCTTCGCACGCTGTGCGAAAAAGTCCGGCTGATCGCGCTCGCGCTCGAGCATGCGCACAAGGCGGGAATCGTGCACCGCGACATCAAGCCTGCGAACGTGCTCGTCGCGCCGGACGGCACGCCGTTCCTGACGGATTTCGGCCTTGCGCAGGATGCCAGCGCGCTGACGCGCCTGACGATGAGCGGCGCCATCATGGGGACGCCGGCGTACATGTCGCCGGAACAGGCCGAGGGGCGCACCGGCTCGATCGACGCGCGCACCGACATCTATTCGCTCGGGGCCGTGCTGTACGAGGGGCTGACGGGCCACACGCCGGTTGAAGGAAGCGACATCGCGGCGATGATCTGGTCGATCCTCAGGTCTGATCCCGCGCGGCCGTCGACGCGCGTCCCCGGGATTCCGCGCGACGTCGAAACGATCTGCCTGAAGTGTCTCGAGAAGGATGCGGCGCGCCGGTATGCCACCGCAGGCGACCTCGCGCGCGACCTGCAGCACTTTCTCGACAAGGAATCGATCGAGGCTGTCCCGCCCGGAACGCTCACCCTGTGGTGGCTGCGGGCGAAACGGCGGCCGCTTCCGTACGTCGTGGGGACGGCTTCGGTTCTGCTGCTGACGGCGATTGCGGCGATGTGGGCGCAGGGTGTTGCGAACAAAGAGAACATGGAAGCGAAACAGCGGCAAATGGAAGCGGAGGCGGAGAAGCTGAAGAGAGCGGAGGAAGAGACCCGAAGGGTCGTGGAGAAATCTTCCGAGGAGAATCGAAAGAGGAACGAAGCGCTCGCGGCGATCCAGGACCTGCAGTTGCGGCATGCAACCTCCCTTGATCCCGGTGAACGGGGCCGGATCCTTGTCGAGATGGCGAAAAAGTTCGCCGAGTTGGGCGTCGGCGCTGTGACGCTGCCGGAGACGGACCCCGGGACCGGCCACTCGGTTCCGCCCGCGGCAAAATCCCCCTGGCCCTCGGTCGAGGCGCACGTGCGTTCTCTCGTTTCCGCCTGGCAATTTGCAACCGCGCTGGCCGCCCTCGATCTGTTCCATGAGGTCTGGCCCGCCGAGCGTGCAAAGTCGGACGGAGCCCGGCTCGAGGTCCTCGCCGCCGCGAGGAAGTCGTGGCGCCTGGTCGAGCGCGAGGCCGAGCGGCTGACTGTGGCGGGGAAATTTGACGAGGCCGACGGCCTGCTCGGGAAGTCATCCGGCTGGTCGATCCCTGAGATCGACATGGAAGCGCGGGCGGCGGCCGCGCGGAAGGCTGCCACGGAGCGCGAAGCCCGCCGGCGCGAGCTGCAGCCGCGCGTCGACGAAGCGCGACGGAAGATCACGCCCCTGCTGCAGTCCGGTGATCTCGAGGCGGCGCGCGCGGTCGCAGGGGAGCTTCGGGCCGGAGCCGAAGAACTCGCGCCGGACGCGGACTCGCTCGAGAGAATCGTCGCCGCCGTGGCCGCGTATCCGGAATCGGCGATCGCAGGCGCCGCGGCGTCGCCGGGCATGAAAGTCAGATTGGGGTCCGACTCCGTCGAGATCGTCGGCGCGACGGCCGGCGCCGTCCGCATCAAGTCCGGTGCGGCGACAACGACGGTGCCGCTGGACAAGCTCTCTCCGGAATCGATCGAAGCGCTCGCCGTCGCGGGCAAGGCCATTCCCGCCTCTCTCGGACTCGCGAGACTTTTCCGGGGCCAGCTCGCCGAAGCCCGAAAGACGTGGGCCGAAGATCCCGACAGGCCGGCGCTCGACGCCATCGCCGACACGGTCGCCTCGGCTCTCGGTACGCAGGAGCGCGAGCGCCAGGCGAACGCGGCGATCGACGAGGCGAAAGCGGCGGCGAAGGCGAAGCAGCTTGGCAGGGGCCGCGCCGCGCTGCTCAAGGCGCGCGGCTTCGGCGACACGGAGGCCCTCCGAAAACGGGCCGATGAAATCGCGCTCTTCGCCGCGGCCCTCGTCGAGCCCGGCATCTCCGCGCCGTTCGTCGCGAAGCCGTCGTGGTCTCCCGAGGGTTACCGGTGGACCTACGACTTCAGCTCGCCCCAGCAGGCGCGCGACTGGCCGGCCCTCTCCTGTTCCTGGAACACCTGCGCGCGAGGCAACGGCGCCCGCACAGCCGGCGGCGGACTCTGGACCTGCAACACGGAAGCGCGGTTCCTTGCGCCGCTCGAAGGAGAAATGTCGATCTCGTGCGAATTCGAGTACGCGGGGCGCGAAGACCGGCTCGTCGGCGTCGGGCTCGGCGCTTTCGGAGCGGCGGTCTGGAACGGGCTTGCCGACGAGCGCGAAGGAGTCGTGATTTCGCCGACCGACTCCGTCCTTCGCAAGTTCGTCCCTCCCGCCGTCCAGCCGGGGACGCGCGTCGCAATCGACCTGAAACTCGCCAATGGCCGCTTCCGCGCCGTCTGGAACGGGCAGGTCGTGTTCGACGACGTCATCATCGACTCTCCGCGGCCTTCGGCGCCGGGGCTCTTTGTCGACCAGGACACCGCCGCGGTCTGGCACAACGTGCGGGTCACGGGGACGCCGCGGGCGGGGTGGACGGACGAGCGCGCGGCGGAGGACCGGGACGTCGAGGCGGTGCGCAAGGCTCCGGGGAACGGCGTCGAGTACCTGAAGCCGTCCTCGGACGGGAAGAACTTCGGGCTCTTTCGACGGGAAGAGGACGTTTCGTGGACGAAGAACGACGACGGAAGCCTGGAGGCGAACGCGATCGAGAAGGATTCGGCCCCGGCGATCGATACGTCGAAGGTCGCGGAGCTGCACGCCGACGCGGATGACGCGAAGTTCCGGAACGCGCGCATCACATTCGACTATCGCCTCTTCTCCGGCGCTTTCATCGAGATCTGCGCGCGCCAGGGATTCGAGGCGAACCCGCGCTGGTACCTTCCCTGCGACCGCCCGCACGACTGGCTGACGGCGGAAATCATCCTGGCCGAGTCGTCGTACGACGCGCTGGTCTATTCGAAGAAGGGGACGAAGGACGAAACCGTGACGCGGCTGCTCGCGCAGGGACCCCGGCTCGCCGTCGGCGCCGGAGGCATCAGGATCAAGGTCAGGAACGGCCGCGCGGCGTTCCGGAACTTCCGCGTCCAGAAAGCGCAGGGACTGAAGGCCGCCCCCGAATTTGAAGAGCTCCTGAAAGAGGGAACCCGGAGCGTCACCTGGTCGGAGGGTTGGGTCGCGGGGACCGGCGCAGGCGGCGGCATGGAGCTCTCGCGCACCGCCGGCGAATCGTGGGTCGAGTTCACGATCCCCGCCGGAGACGCTGAAATACTCTTCGGGTACGACGTCACCAGCGACCCCAGGGCGAAAGATCCTCTTCCCCTCCCCACCGTCCGCCTCGCCGTCAACGGCGCCGACCTCTGCGCCGAACGCCTCTTCAAGCACAACGAACCGCGCGGCATCCATATGCTCGTTCGCGGCGGGAAGGCGTTCGTGGAATACGACCGCTGGCCGATCTTCTCCGGGAGAGACGTGGGCTCCGGGCCGCTCAAGGTGAGGGTCTGGCTGGAAGGGCCGATTGCGGTCGACACGATTTATTTCCGCAAGCCCGCGAGTCGATAATAGAACGCCTCTTCCTCGACGCACGCGCCGTGATTTCCCATAATCGAGCCTCCCTTTCCGCGCCCCCTTTTCGACGAATCCATGATCCGCACCCTCGAGGAAGCCAAATCCGCGCTGGCGGAGATTTTTGTGCTGCCTCACCGGCGGATGCAGATCATCCAGATGCAGGTCAAGATGGCGACCTGCCTGGACTCCAAGGCGCGCAAGTTTCTATCGAACGCGCTGGAAGTGCTGGTCAAGCGGCGCGGGAAGAAATACAGCGGCCCGACCGCTCCGGCCGCGGCGCGCGGCGCTGCCCCCGCCTCGGGCGTGGCGCCCGTTCCGGCCG
>WSZJ01000092.1 GCA_009773755.1 Planctomycetota bacterium
GGGCGCTTCGCGCGGCGAAGGAGCGGGCGGCCGTTCCGCCTCCGCCTCCCGCGGTCGCGCCGAAACCCCCGGCCGGCGCCGGAACGGAGGCCCTGCCCGAAGAGCGCCCGCCGTCGAGGCCGCTTCCCCCGCCCGAAGTCGAGTCTCCCGAAGGCTCGCTGGACCTCCTGTTCGTGATCGACTCGACGTTTTCGATGCTGGCCGAATTCCCGACGACGAGCTGCCAGGTGCAATCGGAGATCCTGCGCGCGCCGGCCGACGGCGACCTGCGCGTCGGCTTCGTGCTGTACCGGGACTTCGACAACCAGTGGCTCACGCGGCAGCACTATCTGTCGTGGGATCCGGAGCGGGCCTGGAAGTGGTTCCAGGGGCAGAAACCGACGGGCGCGAACGCGTTCACGGGCTCGGCGTCCGACCAGGCGCTGACGGTTGCGGCGATGCTGAACCTGCGCCGCGACCAGCGTCCGCACGTCATCGTCTTCGCGGATGTCCCTTCGAACGATGACGTGATGTCCGTCCACCGCGCGCGACTGCTGCACAAGTTCGAAAACGCCGTCGTCGATGGGGTCTACGTCGACCGCGACAAGGAAACCAGGGGCTTCATGCAGCGCATCTCCGAGGCCGGCGGCGGCAAGACCCGCGCTTTCCGCTCAGGCCCCCAACCGGTTTCCCCCCGCTGACAACATGCGAATCCTTTCTCTTTCCCTTTCCCTTTCCCTTGCCCTCGCGCGACCAACGCTCGCCGAAGACGCAACTTGGGACTTCCGCAAAGGGACCGTCTACACCTACGAAGCCTCCTCCATCCTGGAATGGAGCCTCGACGCCAAACCGGGCGCCGACGGTCGACCGAAATCCGCCAAACAGCGCCAGGAGGAGGACGTCACTCTCCGCCTCGAGATCCTCTCCATCGACGACCAGGGAAACGCCGCCATCGAAGGCACCTTCCCCGCCGTGAAAGTTGAGAACACCGCCTTCAACAAGGTCTCCTGGGACTCCGAAAAGTCGAAGTCCTCCGAATTCCTCGGCTTCAAGCGCTACGAAACCCTCCGCACCCTCAAGTTCACCGCCACCGTCTCCCCGCGCGGCCGCGTCCTCACCTCCTCCAACGCCGGCACTCCCGATCGCGCCCCCACCCCGAACACCGCCAAGGAGCACGTCGAGGCCGCCGCCCTCGCCATGCACAATCCCACGACCCCGCGCGCCTGGCTCGAGCTCATCTTCGGCGCCGTCCCGCCTGTGAAAAAAAAGACTCCGCGCACGATCCGCTTCATTGAAGAGGAGTCCCTCGAGGTCTCGTTTGACCGCAACGAGCAGCAGGAGGGCCGTGCCTGCGCCAAGCTCTCTTTCGAGACCCCCGACCGCGCCGCCTCCATCCCCGAAAAGGACGTCTCCGGCGCCAGCACGAGCGATCCCAACGCCATCGCCTGGGCCGCCGTTCGCGCCGGCCGCAAGAAAGGGGAAGCGTGGTTCGACAGGAAAAACCGCTGCGTGGCGAAATTCGAGGCCGAGTGCGACGTCTCAATCGCCTGGGGACCGGGGAGCACTTCGGCGCGGATGACGTGGAAGGCGGAGTTGAAGAAGCACGACGTGAAGAAGTAGGCTCGCGGCGCAACTCCCCCGTCATTCCCGTGTTTCAGAAGGAAATCTCAGGAGGCCCTGCGCCCATGCTGCGACTGCCCGCCGCCCTTCTAGCCATCGCCTCCCTTGCCTGCGCCGGAGATCTCCCGCTTCAGACGGCCCTGGGTGGCACCGCCGGGAAGGAAGACGGCGCGGGGCTCGGCAAGTTTTCGAATTTCGCGGTCGAGGTCGAGGGCGCAAGCGGGATGAAGGCGTACCTCTTCGTGCCGGACGGCGCCGCGGCCGGGCGGAAATATCCGCTTCTGTTCGTCCTGCACGGGAACGGAGACAAGGGGGAGAACCGGCACCGGAACCTGTCGCGCGTTTCGACGAAGGAATTCCCGGTGTTCGTCGTCGGGGTGCAGTACCAGAAGGACACGGTGTTCAACAGCGCGTGCTGGCCGCAGGAGGTCTGCTGGAGCGCGTTCGACTGGCTGCGGGAGAAGGCGCTGAAGGAGCACCCGATCGACCGGGACCAGGTGTACTGCCAGGGGTTTTCGATGGGAGGCGGTTACTGCGGGATGTACTCGATGCACCTGTGGAAGAAAGACCCGGCGAAATTCCCGTTCCGCGCGCTCTTTTTCAGCAGCGGCACGGCCTTTACTTCGGACCGCGCCGCATTCCCCGACGTGCCGCACATCGGGATGGTCGGCGAAAAGGAAACGGCAGTGATGGGGGTCGTAAACGTCGTCAAGGACACGCGCCAGTGGGCGAACGCGCTGTGGCGCTGGGGGATCCCGGTGCAGTACCACGAAATCCCCGGGATGGAGCACCAGGTCAACCCGCAGTGCCACTCGATCATCCGCGAGTCGATGGCGATCTTCGGCTCGCCGCGCGACTGCCCGGGGCCGTTCGAAGCGGATGCGATCGGCGAAGCGGGATCGATGCTGCGGCGCGGGAAATGGAAAGAGGGGCTGGAAGCGCTGTCCGCGATTGCCGACGCGAAGCTGAAATCGCGAGTGACCGACGCGCGCAAGAAAGCGGAAGCGTGGGCGGCCTCGGAACTCCGGCAACTCGACGCCGCGGTCGCCGACGCGGCGAAGCGGAAGTCGGCGGACCCCGAGGCGCTGATCCGGATGAAGGCGATCGCGGAAGCGTTTCCGGAGCAGGCGAAGACCTACTCGAAGAAGCTGGAAACGCACGCGGCGTCGCACGCAGAGGAGCTGAAGCGGCGAGAGGAGTTCCTGGCGGCGCGCGCGCAGGAATCGAAGGACGCGGCGGCAGCAAGGGCGGAGTGCGAGCGGCTTTCGAAGATCGCGAACAGCCCGACGGCGAAGGCTGCGGCTTATCGGCTGACATGGTGGGGGGATGCTTCCGGGAAGTGAGGAGATGTCGAATGAGCGGTTGTCTCTATTCGCTTTTATTCACTCCAACCTCGTCGACCAGAACAACTGCACCTGCTCCGGCTGCCGCTCGTAGACGCCCGGATGCGCCGCTTCCAGCCGGCATCCCTGCTTCGCGTAAAACCTGCACGCCGGCACATTGATGTCCTGCGTCTCGATACGCATCTCGCGGGCGCCGCGCTTCCGGGCCCACGCCTTCGCCGCTTCAAAGAGGAGTTTTCCCACGCCTTGGCCTCGGCGCTCGGGCCGCACGCGGATGTCCCAGAGGCTTGCCAGGTCCTCGCGGCTTTCGAGCAGGCCGAGCCCGGGCGTCCGGAAGGCGATCGCGGCGCCGCCGACGCGCGTCGCGCCGTCGAAGGCGGCGAGGAAACCCCAGGTGCGCAGGTCCCACTGCCGCCAGCAACTGGGGTGGTCGAGGAGGTCGTAGTCGTACTCGTAGGGCGGGTTCACCGGTACTTCGGTGAGGGCGATTTCTCCGCCGCCTGATTTTTGCGCCAGGATGCGATACCGGACGTTGACCACGAAACAGATGGGCACGCTTGCGTAGTCATCCAGTGCCTTCGCAGTTTCTTCGATCAGGTGCACGGGCATGACGTTCAGGATACCGGGATGCAATCGCTGACGCCGAGTTCCCAGTTTCGCAGTAACCTCTCGACCATGCCTCCCAGAACCCGGTGCGCCATGCGCTTCATCTTCCTCGCCCTTCTTCCGCTCTGCCTTTCTGTCCCCGCTTCGGCCGAAACTCCTCCCCGCTCGCTGAACGACCTTCTCGAGCCGATCCGTGCGAAGCACAAACTTCCCGCGCTGGCCGCCTGTGTCGTGACCGCCGACGGCGTGCAGGCGATCGGCGTCTGCGGAACCCGCCGGGCCGGGAAGGACGAGCCGGCGACGGCCGACGACCTGTGGCACCTGGGCTCCTGCACGAAGTCCATGACGGCGACGCTGGTCGCGAGGCTGGTGGAGCAGGGAAAGCTGAAGTGGTCGACTTCGCTGGGCGAGTCGTTCCCTGAACTCAAGGACGCCATGGACCCGGCGTGGGCGCCCGTCACGCTCGAGCAGCTCCTCGCCAACCGCGGCGGCGCGCCCGCCGGCCTCGACCGCGACGGCCTCTGGGGGAAATGCTGGGCGCACAAAGGGACGGCCCGTGAAGCGCGGCGCCTGCTCCTCGAAGGCGTCGTGAAGCACCCGCCCGAATACGAACCCGGCACGAAGTTCCTGTACTCCAACGCGAACTTCGCGATCGCCGGCCACTTCGCCGAGGCCGCAGCCGATCTCGGCTGGGAGGAGCTCATCCAGCGCGAAGTCTTCAAGCCGCTGGGCATCACCGCCGCCGGATTCGGCGCGCCCGGCAAGAAGGGAGACAAGGCCGACCAGCCGCGCGGCCACGGCGGCAACGGAAGTCCCGTCGAGCCGGGACCCGGCGCCGATAATCCGGTCGCCATCGGCCCCGCCGGCATCGTTCACATGTCGCTGACCGACTGGAGCCGCTTCGTCGCAGCGCATCTGCGCGGTGCCGCAGGTGACGCGGTCAAGGGCGCCGACGGGAAGCCTTTCCTCAATCCCGACTCGTGGAAAAAACTCCACACTCCCCCGGCCGACGGCTACGCCATGGGCTGGAGCGTCTCGACGAGAGGGTGGGCGAAAGGCGGCAAGCCCGGCGACACCGGCCGCGTCCTCACGCACAACGGGTCGAACACCATGTGGTTCTGCGTGACCTGGCTCGCGCCCGAAAAAGGGTTCGCCGTGCTCGTCGCGTGCAACACCGGCGCGGACGGAGCGGGCAAGGGGACGGACGACGCGGCGGCGGCGCTGATCGGGGACTGGCAGAAAAAATAGTCCCGGACGTTTTTCCTACCGGAAGAAAATCAGCGTTACCGCGACAAAGAGCGGAAGCAGCACGGCCATCGACCACGCCATATACCCGAAAAACGAGGGCATCTTCACGCCGGCGTGGTCCGCGATCGCCTTGACCATGAAATTCGGGCCGTTGCCGATGTACGTCATCGCCCCGAAGAAAACCGCGCCGCAGGAGATCGCTTCGAGCACGCGCACTGAGGTGCCGGCCACCTCGTTGTCGAGGAACTGGGCAAGGTTCAGGAAAGCAAGGTAGGTCGGGGCGTTGTCGAGGAAGGCCGAGAGCGATCCCGCCGCCCAGAAAAAGTGCCACGGCTCCGTGACGTTCAGGCTGCTGCCGTTCAATTCGAGCAGCCGCATCGCGGGGATCATGGCGGCGAAGATGCCCGCGAAGAGCACCGAGACCTCGACGAAAGGATGCCACGTGAACCCGTTCGCCTTTCGCGCTTCACGCGGCGTGATCGCCAGCGACACGCCGGCGATTCCGGCAAGCGCAAGGATCTGGAAGCCTTTCGCCACGGAGTCTCCGTGCTCGCGCCACTCCCCGACCGCCCACGGCTTGATCCAGGCGCCTCCCGCAAACACCGCGAGGACGACCGCCGCGAGCAGCAGGAGATTCGGCGCGCCCGCGATCGAAAGCCGCTGGTTCGACGGCGCGTCCTCGATCGGCCGCGGACTCTGTTTCATCCCTTCGCGAAGAAACCGCGCCTGGTCGATGACGGCGAACGTGAAGAGGCAACCGCCCGTGACGACGGCCCAGGGGCCCCAGAGGCGCAGGGTCCAGGTAAAGGGAACGCCGTGGAGGAATCCGAGGAAGAGCGGCGGATCTCCGAGGGGCGTGAGCAGGCCGGACACGTTGGAGACGATGAAAATAAAAAACACGACGAGGTGGGCCTTGTCCGTGCGGTGCCGGTTGGCGCGGAGAAAGGGGCGGATGAGGAGCATCGAGGCGCCCGTGGTCCCGACGACGTTGGCGAGAAGAGATCCGAGGGCGAGCATCCCGGTGTTGGCCAGCGGAGTGCCCGAAAGCGACCCGCGGACTTCGACGCCGCCGGCGACAACGAACAGGGCGCCGAGGAGCGAAAGAAACGCGAAGTAGTCGAGCGCCGTGTGCCCGACCGCAGCCGGCTCCGTGAAAAGGGTCCAGGCCGCGACGGGAAAACCGAACACGATGCCGACCAGCGCCTTGTTTCGGTTGCGGTGCCACCACTTCTCCGAGAGAAGTGGAAGCAGCGCGATGCAGAGCAGCAGCCCGACGAACGGGACGACGCTCCACGAGGGGTAGGAGGCAGAGGAGGCCAGGAGTGTCATCGGGTCGGCATTATCACGGTTTGTGGTGGCTTGTCCCGAACCGGGTTGCACGGACAAGTACAGGTGAGCCCGCACCCCTGGCGCGGCGACAGGAACAGAGGACGATCACGCAACTCCCGGGCCGCGAGGAGTGTCCCTTCCACCGAACGCGAAAAACCTGCTGAACAACTCTGCGTTCGAAAGGAGGGAGATTCGCCGGAGAATACTGAACTTGTTAACCGGCCGCTCGGCGCGACGGCTCGAGCACCGTCCGCGAAAAGAGGTTGCAACGCTTACATTCCGTAAGTAATCTACCATCATGGTCCTCGAACTCCTCGCTCACCCCGATTACTTGCGCATCCTCCACGCGCTGCGCCGCGCCGCCCTGCGCTTCACCGACCTCCAGAAGAACCTGCGCCTGAACCCCGCGCAGGTCGATCGCGCCCTCAAGTTCCTGCGCAAGGAACTCTGGATCGTTCCGCAGGTGCAGCCGTCGTCGAAGGGCCGGCTCGTGGTGGAGTACGCCCTCGGCCGCCGGGGCGCCGCGCTCCTCGACTCCTACGACGCGTTCGTCCAGGACGCCCGGCGCCGGCAGGACGACCTCGGTGCCGACACGGTCGCCGAAATCGAGAGCGTGCGGCGCTGACGATGGCGGTCGTCTTCCTCCTCGGTCCGGGCATGTGGGATCTTCACACCGCTTCCTCCCCCGTCAACGCCCGGCGGCCGGTAGCATCGCGTCCATGATTGCCTGCCTCGACGCCCATTATCGCGACGAGGTCGCCTTCGCGGCGGGCGTGCTGTTCGACGACTGGCCGGCGCGCGCGCCGGTGCGCGAGTGGACGGTGCGCGTCGAAGGCGGCGCGCCGTACGTGCCGGGGCAGTTCTACCGGCGCGAAATGCCGGGTCTCCTCAGGCTTCTCGAAGCGCTTCCCGAGCTGCCGCGGATCGTCCTGGTGGATGCCTATGCATGGCTCGGCGAAGGCATGCCCGGGATGGGGGCGCGGCTTCACGAAGCGCTGGGCGGCCGGGCGGCAATCGTGGGGGTCGCGAAAACAAAATATCGGGGCGCGGGGCCGGCGGCGACGGTGCGGCGCGGGAGGAGCGGAAGCCCGCTCTACGTCTCGACGGCAGGAATGCCGCTCGAGGAAGCGGCGGAGGGCGTGAAGCGGATGCACGGGCGCGGGCGATTGCCGCTGATGGTGCGGCGCGCGGACGTCCTCGCGCGGGCATTCGCTGCGGTGCGCGAACCTGAGAGGATGTGACTCAAAGAACGGCCCCCCGGGCTCGCCGGGGGGCCGCTTCAATTCCCGGCTGGTTACTTCGTCCCGGCCGGCGCCGCCCACCCGCCGTTCGTTTCCCCGAGAAGGCCGTAGACGCGGGTTTCCATCGGAGAGCCGATGGCGAAGACGTCGACCCTTCCCTGGAAGAACAGGACGTTGCGGTCGTCCCCGCTAGAGGAGTCGCCGCAGAAGCCGGAACGACGATGCACATTGTGGTTGGGGACTCCGTGCTGGTCGCCGTCGCAGGCCATGGGAAGGTCGGGCGGCGCGTGCTCGTCGATGCCGGACGCGGGCCAGGAGTACCAGGCGGGCGCGGACGGCGTGCCGGAGTTCCAGCCACCGGCGCCGACCAGGCCCCGGTAGTGCGTGCCGGTGCCGGCCTTTCCGACGACGGCGCAGCGGAAGAGATTGCCGTCCGTAGCCATGTCGGGACGCCAGATCGCGCTGAACCAGGTCGCGGAGCCGGGAGTCGGGTACCTGTGGAACTTCCCTTCGTAGAGCGTGAAGTAGATGCCGATCTGTTTCAGCGAGTTCTTGCAGTCGGTCTTTCGGCTGCTTCTGCGTGACGAGCAGAGCGTCGGAGTCGCAAACGACAGGAACAACGCGGCCAACGCGACGAGCACGAGCAGCTCGGCGAGCGTGAAGCCCTTTCGAGGCATGGAGTTCTCCCGTGGTTGTTGGAGACGGTTCGCCGCCGGAATCGGCGGCGAGAGCGCAATGTCCTGCGGGCTCGGGAGGGGCCCTTCCTGAAGCGCTGCGACGGCGGACGCGGAGGCCTGGTCTGGCGGATGATGGATGAGATGAGATCGTTGTCGGCGTCGGGGTCGTGGCGGTCGCGGGTTCGGTCGGTTGCTCCCTGGGGTGTCGGGGGACTCCTTTCGCAAAGAGGGGTCTCGCCATGATAGAGGTCCGGGAAGCGCAAACCTAAGGCGAAGTAAGACGCGCTCATGTCCTCCACGACCTGCGCGCTCTGCGGCGCCGCGCTTCCGGAGCTGGCCCAGCGGGCGGTCGCGGCGGCGCGGTGCCCGGCTTGCGGGCGGCTTCGCAGGGGCGTTGGCGGGGCGAGTCGAAGGGGGTCGCGAACGCCCGGCTCGTGAGCGAGATCGCGCGAAGCGCGATCGAGTCGAACGGTCGAGTCCTCCCGGGGAGTCGGAACGCAAGAGGCCAAGCGCTTCGCGCTTGGCCTCTTTGCGATCCAACTCCCCGGAGAAGACGGTTGGCGAAATTGCCCGTCCGCCGACCACACGACGCAAGTCAGGCTGTCGCATGGTGTTCGGAAATCAGCGGAATACTCTGGTTAACAACTCCGGCCCTCCGAACGCCTCCCGGTCGCGGATTCTGCTCGACTTGTTAACCCGGCCGTCGTCGCCTTGACCTCCCTCGTATAATGCCATCGTTCCCTTCGAGGCTCTCCCCGTGCTCCGCCCCCACCCTGCCCCCACCGAAGCCCAGATCACGGCCGACGCCCTCCGTCTGCCGCCGGCCGCCGCCGTCAAGCTCGCCTCCAAGCTCCTGGCCCGCGTCGAGCAGGAAGGCGACCGCAACGCCAAGGCGGCCTTTCGCGCGACACTCCTGCGACGCAGGCAGGAGATGCGGTCTGGCAAGGTCAAGGGCATGACCGTGGAGCAGTGCATGCGCGCGCTCGAACGACAGGCGGCGAAGCGCCGTTGATTCGGATCCACCCGGGGGCCCACGCGGAGTCCGCGGAGGCCCACCTCCACTACCTGGCGGAGAACGCCGAGACCGCGGAGCGTTTCCTGAACGCCGTCATCGATGGCTACGCGACGGCGGCCGCGTCTCCGCTCCGATGGCCCCAGGACGAGGACGGATTCCGGCGCTACAAGCTCCCGGACTTTCCGTACCTCATCTTCTACGAGGTGCTGCCGGACGGAATCCACGTCTTCGCGGTCGCTCACGGCGCCAGAAAACCGGGGTATTGGCACGATCGAGCGGGGCTGTGAGCGTGATTCGTTGACCGCGCCCTCGCGCTGCGGCGCAATCTCCGGATGCCGAGCCCCCGCCGCCGCATCCTCCCTGCCCTGCTCTCCTTCGCCCGTCTCCTCTGCGACGCCACCGCCGTCGGCGCAGCCCGCGTGCGAGGTCTCCGTGCCCGCGTCGTCGAGCTGGAAGCGAAGCTCGGTCGAGTGACCGCCGAGCGCGACCTCCTCCTGGCCCGGTTCACCCGCGCTGAGCCGATCCATCGCCCGCGCTACAAGCCGTTCGAGCGATTCAAGATCCTCTGGCACCGGGCACTCCATCGACTCTCGCTGAAGCGCACCGCCGCCGCGTTCCTCGTCTCCACCTCGACGCTCTCCCTCTGGCTCCGCGCCGCCCGCGCCGGCCTCACCCGGCTCTTCCTGCCGGCGATACCGAAGCGCAGCCGCGACTTCGTCGGCGAGACCGCCGCCCTCCTCCGCTGGCAGAATCCCTCCTGGGGCACCCGCCGCATTGCCGACGTCCTCGTCCGCCTCGGCCTCAAGACCTCGCGCCCCTCCGTCCAGCGCAAGCTCCGCCGCCTGCCGCCGAAGCCGCCCTTGCGTCTCGTCAAGCCCGTCGAGCGGAAGCGCCCCGCGGGCATCCGCGCCCGCGCCTCGCACCATGTCTGGTTCGCCGACCTCACGACCCTGAGCTGGCTGTTCGGCACCGTCACCCTGCACGTCGGCGCCGTCATCGACGCTTTCAGCAGAAAGATCGTCGCTGCAGGAGTCTCCGAGGGCGAGCCCGACGCGAAGTGGATGATCCAGTTGTTCAGCCGGGCCGTCTCCTGGCACGGCCCGCCCCGCCACGTCATCACCGATCACGGCACGCAGTTCACCGCGAAGTCGTTCAAGTCCTTCCTGAAGCGCAACCGCATCCGCCACCGCTACGGCGCCGTCGGCTCCTCGCAGAGCATCAGCGTTATCGAGAGGTTTTGGCGCAGTCTTAAGTCGGAGTGGGCCACCATCTGGCTTTGCTTCGCCGGGCGTGCGGTCCTGGAGAAACGCCTTCGCGAGTGGATCACCTGGTACAACTGCCACCGCCCTCACAGAGGCATCGACGGCCGCACGCCCGCCGACGTCGAACAGGGCCGACGACGACGAAAGCCGCGCCACATCAAGGCCGAGCCCGGCGACCGCTGGGTCCTCGAACGCGAAGAACTCTTCGGGCAGAAGTCCATGCCGGTTTACCGACTCCGGAAATCGGCGTAGCTCCGAAGGGCGATCATGAGGTGCGCTGCGCTGCCCGTGTACCCGCGGCGCGCTGTCGAGGACGAATTCGCGAGTTGCGTCGCCTGTGACGCAAGTCCAAGCGACCTCAGAAGCCGCAATGCGACTCCAATCCCGCTTGTCACAGCGCTTACGAGTGCCGAACTTCGGAGTCACGTCGCTCTCCGTCTTGGTTTTGAGCCCCTACAGTGGTCCGAGCAGGACGCAAATCCGAACTCCCCGGGGAGGACTCGAACCTCCAACACACCGGTTAACAGCCGGTTACTCTACCATTGAGCTACCGGGGAACGTGGCCCTTCGACTAGCAGCCCTCGCGCCTTCGGCGCTCAGGCGTGCTCGCTCAGGGCACGCGGGCGGAGATCTTAGCACTCCACCCACCTTCGTCAACGCCCGACGACCGCGCCCGGTTCGTGGCGCGAGCGCCTCCTCAGAAAGAAAACGGCCCCCGGGGTCGCCGGGGGCCGCCTCGAATGGCATTCCGCTACCTTGTGCCGGCCGGCGCCGCCCAGCCCTGAGTGGTGGGGCCCAGAAGCGCGCTGACGTCCCTTTCCGTCGGCGAACCGATCGCGAAGACATCGACACGGCCGTTGAAGAAGAGCACGTTGAGGTCGCCTCCCGCTCCGTGGTTGGGGTCACCCTGGTCGTCGTCGCCATCGCAGGCCATCGGGAGATCCCGCGGGGCGTCCTTGTCGCTTATGCCGGAAGCGGTCCAGGTGTAGACCTTGCGACCCCACTCCGTGTCATACCCCCAGCTGCCGGGGCCGGTGATGCCGTTGTAGTGCGTGCCGGTTCCGCTCTTGCCGCGGACCGCGCAACGGAAGAGGTTGCCGTCGGTGGCCAGGTCGTTCGCCCACAGCTGGCCGAACCAGGTGGCGTCGCCCGGGACCGGATAGCACTTGTACTTCGACTCGTAGAGACAGAAGTAGATGCCGATCTGTTTCAGGCTGTTCTTGCAGTCGGTCTTGCGGCTCCCGCCGTGACGGGTATGCGTGAGCTGCGGAACGACGAGCGCCGCGGCGACAATCAGGACGAACGCGAGGACGAGCATTTCGAACAGGGTGATGCCCTTTTGAGGCATGGAGTTTCTCCCTTCGTGTTTGAAGCGCGAGTTGCCGGGGAACAGCCGCCGGCAGGAGACGGTCGGGTCCGCGTGGGAGTGGAAATTCGCCCTTCCGCCGGAAGGCAAGCGTGGCGTTTGCGGACTCTCGGGCCGTTCGGAACTCAGGATGATGGATGGATGAGATCGGAGTCTGGCGTTGGAGTCAGCGCGCGCTCGTACGGTCGGGGTTTTCCTTCGGGTGCCGTGGGCCTCCTTTCGCGGGTCGGGGATGCAACGATTGTAGAGGAGCTGAAAGCGGCGGCCTAACGCGAAAGCGAGCGAGCGGAGATTCGACAGACTGTTACGCAGATAAAATCAGATTTCGCAGAAACGTCGGCAGATACAGCCAGGCACGATTTCGCCCTCGGTCGTATCTGCCGACGTTTCTGCGAAATCTGAGTTCATCTGCGTACGCCTTTTTCCGAATTGGTTTTCCGCGTGTCTCACTTCCCTTCTTTCATCTTCAGCGTCTCGAACGTCCGCCGCGCTGCGCCCGAGTGCCTGTCGACGCCTTCGCGTTTTCCACCCATGAACAGAAGCGCGACCTTTCCGTGCTTGATGACCGCATAGACGTGCATGACGACGACGGTCCCGTCCGCCTTTGAGCCGGCGTACGTCAGCCCGACCGCGGGCTCGCCGTCGACCGTGATCTTCTCGACTTCGCCCTGCTTCCCGGCGCCGGGGACCGCGTCGATGACCTGCTGGCGCAGCCACGTCACGGCTTTCTTTTCGCGCGCGGACTTGAACTCCGTCGGCTGCGAGACGATCGCCGCGAAAAACTCTTCCGATTCGACCCCCTTCGGCACGAGCGCGAGCGTCGTCGAGCCGGTGTCCGTCGCGGGCGTCGCCGTCCACGATTTCGGCGCCTTGACCGCGAAATCCGCGGTGGAAGCGTCCTTCGTCGCGTCGACGGCGAAGCGAGCGGCCGAGAGGATGGAGATCAGGTCCGCTTCGAATGTCGCGGCGCCCGCGATGGTTCCGAGCGCGACGAGGAAGATGGCGCGGCCGCTTTTCACCGCGTAGATCGCGTCGGCGCGCATCTTCACGCCCTCCCGCTCGAAAGTGCTCGGGATCAGCAGGGCGCCGGCGCCGTCCATTTCGAATTCCTGCATCTCCCCGCCGCTTGCGAGCTTCTGGCCCACGAACGCCGCGACGGATTTCCGCATGTCCTCCTCGGTCCCGGTTCCCTTCGCGCGCGCCGCGCAGTCGACGTCGAGCCCGATCGCGAGGATCGCAAGGCCGGCGGAAGCGTCGCCGGGCACGAGCGTGTGGACCACGAGGCCCTTCGTTTCCTGGGACGAGTTCTTCCAGCCTGCGGGGAGCCTGACTTCGAACTGTTCCGCCTTGCAGGTCTGGATTTCCGGCGGGACAACCTTTACGGGCGCGGCAGCCTGTCCCGGAAACACGCCGACCGCCCCGTCGAACTGGCTCCGCCCGATCAGGAGGAACACGCGGCCGTCCTTGTCGACGTCCCACATCTGGCCGATGTAGCGGTTCTCCGTATGGCCGTCGGCGAACTTGAGCGTGAGCCCCGTGCCCTTGACCTCGAACCGGCCCATCCGGCTCTTCGCCTCGCCTCCGTAAGACCTCGTGACCTCGCGTTCGATCGAGTCGAACGACTCGATCTGCGTGCAGGTCGACCCGGCGCCGGATTCCAGGACGAAGGTGCCGTTGGCGTAGAACGAGTAGCCCTTCCAGGCGGTCGTCGAAATCCCGTATGCGGCATTGTTGACCGTCGTCGTGCAGTCGAACTTCCCGGCCAGCGCAAACTTGAGGGGCATGACGGGATTGAAGCGGAGCGCGGAAGCCTCGATGAGCTTGATGCCGCCGTCCTCGGCGTAGGTGATCTTGCCTTTGCCGTCCGTGCCGTCGCGGTACTTGAACTTGAACTCGGTTCCTTCGATGACGTACGTCGCCGTGCCATTCTCCTTTTCGGCCGCGGTGAGGGCGCGGCCGTCGAAGTCCTCGAGCGGTCCGTCGGGTGCGCCCCACATCAGGACGCCATCGGTGCGCAGGGTCCAGACGCCCTTGCGCGCATTACCCCACATGTCGGTCACGACGGACCAGCCATAGAAGACGCCGGAAGCGTGGCCGTCCTTGACCTTGACGGAGGTATCAGCGAAGAGGGGAAGGGAGAGAAGCGTGAGGAGCAGCGCGAGTTCTTTCATGGGGAAGGGATGGTAACAGGAGCGACGCTCTTTCCTGCTCGCCCCGCATCCTTGCTCAAGCTATCCTTCCATCACCTCCAACGCCGGAGCCGATGATGCAACGGCACTTCCTTCGCCTCGCTCCGCTTCTCGTGGCCTCACTGTTTCTCGGCCGCGTCTCTTCTGAACCCGAAGACCCCCGCCGCCGCCCGGACCTCATTGCGGCGATCAAGCGCGTGGACGAGAAAACGCTCCGGGAGCACGTCTTCTGGCTCGCCGACCCGGCGCGGTCCGGGCGCGACACGGATTCGCCGGGCGCGGACGCCGCGGCGCAATACATCGTCGCGCACTACGAGAAGTGCGGGATGGTCCCCAAGGGGACTCAGGGGTATTTCTACCCGTGGGGGAACATCGGGAAAACGGGGACGCTGAAGGACGCCTGCCACGTGAAAGTCGGGAAGGACAAGAAGCTGGCGACGTTCGAATACGAGAAGGGGTTCTGGCCGGCGAAGTGCGCCGAGGCGGGACTGGTGAGCGGGGACATCGTGTTCGTGGGGTTCGGGATCACGGCGAAGGAACTCAAGTACGACGACTACGCCGGACAGAAGGTCGAGGGGAAGATCGTGCTGGCCTTCGACCACGAGCCGCAGGAGACGAACGACGCGAGCCCGTTCGACGGCGCGAAGCCGACGAAGTACTCCGACATCGCGACGAAGGCGCGGATCGCGCAGGAACACGGCGCCGCGGCCCTCCTCGTCATGCGCGACTCCGCAAATCACCCCGGCGAAACCGGCCCTCCGAAAGACGACGAGCTGGCCTGGCCGCCCGAGGGCGATAAGGCCGGCCTTCCCGTCGCTTACCTCTCCGACGAATCCGTCGCCCTTCTCGCCGCCGCCTGCGGCCGCAAGGAATTCGCCGGTTTCCTCAAGAAAATCGACGAGGCCGGAAAGCCGTGCAGCATCGCGCTCAACTGCCCGGCTGAAATGCGCCTCTCGACGCATCCGCCCGTCATCGGCGGCCAGAAAAACATCATCGCCATGAAGGAAGGCGAAGACCCCGAGCTCAAGAACGAGTACGTCATCCTCTCAGCCCACTACGACCACATCGGCCTCGGCACCGCCCAGGACGCCCTCGACGGACCCGGCAAGATCCACCCCGGCTCCGACGACAACGGAAGCGGCACGTCCGGCCTGATGGAGCTGGCGTTCGCGCTTCAGCCTCTCAAGACCAAGCGCTCCCTCCTGCTCATCAATTTCGATGGCGAGGAAGCGGGGCTGCTGGGCTCGAAGGCCTTCGCGAACGCTCCGACGGTCCCGATGGACAAGATCGTCGCGATCCTGAACATGGACATGATCAGCCGCAACAAGCCGTCGAGCATTTTCGTCGGCGGCATCGGCCGGAACGCCCGCATCGACGAGGTGCTGAAGACCATCAGCCAGCGGTACGGCCTGACGATGGACACCGACGGGATGGACCAGTACATCCAGCGAAGCGACCAGTGGTCCCTGATGGAAAAAGGCGTCCCCGGAGTTTTCTTTTTCGGCGGCAACCACGGCGACTACCACACGGCGAAGGACACGCCGGACAAGGCAAACGTGGCGAAGATGAAGCTGATTACGCTGGTGTGCCTGGTGTTCCTGGACGAAGTGGCGAACGGGGTGAATCCGCGGAAGTAGGTGGGGCTTGCGGAGGCGGCGGAGGCTGGCGAACGCTGGCGAACGCTAACGACCATCCCATTCAGTGGGCCGCTGGTTCCAGAACTCAGCCTCCGCCAGCCTCCGCCAGCCTCCGCCAGCCTCCGCCAGCCTCCGCCAGCCTCCGCCAGCCTC
>WSZJ01000093.1 GCA_009773755.1 Planctomycetota bacterium
CGGCGAGGGGGAGGATTTCGCGGCCCTGGCGGAGGGAGGGCCAGACTTCGGCGGCGCGCGCGGCGTCGAGTTCACGGGCGGCGGCGTCGAGGCCGGCGCGGACGGAGGCGGACTCGACGAAGCCGAGTTCGATGGAGCGGCCGGCGCCGGAAGTGACTTCGGGCATGCGGACGCCGCGGAGCGCGCGGTCGAGGCGCCACTGCGCGCGCAGGACGGCGGCGAGCGGGTCGGCGCAGCCGTCGGTGTTTTTCGCCGCGGCGCCCGCCTCCAGCTCGCGTTCGCCGTCGGGCTCGCGGCCGAGAAGGCAGAGGAATCGGCCCTTCCAGGCGCGCCAGACGCCGGTCGCGGGATAGCGCCCGCCGACGCGGTCGACCTTCGCGAGGAAGGCGGCCTCGTCGGGCTTCGGCGTGCGGCCGGTGCTCATCCAGAAGTCCTCGGCGGCAATCCACTCGTCCTCGGTGGTGGAGACGAGATCGAAGTAGGCGCCCGAGACATCCAACGCCCAGTCGGCGACGCGGCGGCCGCGGTCGGCGCCGCGGCGCTCGCGCGACTGGACCGCCGCGAGCGAAATCGCGAGGGCGGCGACGGCGGTAAGCAACGCGACGGCCGCCCAGGCCTTCGGCGCGCGCCGCACGCGCCGCGCGAGGATCGTCGTCCACGGCGCCGGCTTCGCGCGCACCGCGGTGCCGCGCAGGCATCGCTCAAGGTCGTCGCGGAATTCCGCGGCGCTCGTGTAGCGCAGCGCCTTCTCGGGGCTCATCGCTTTCAGGATCACGGTCTCCAGATCCCGCGGCACGCCCGCGTTCCGGCGCCGCGGCGGCTCGACCGCGCCCTCGGCCACCTGGAGCGCGACCTCCATGAACCCCGCGCCCTGGAACGGCGCGGTCCCCGTCGCGACGTGGTACAGCGTCGCCCCCAGCGCCCACACGTCGCTCCGCGCATCCACCGCGCGCAACTCCGCCCGCGCCTGCTCGGGCGCCATGTACGCCGCGCTCCCCACGATCGTCCCCGTGCGCGTGATCCGCGCGTCCCCCTCCTCCAGCTCGCGCGCGAGCCCGAAGTCGCCGATCTTCCCGCCCCGCTCCGCATCCACCAGGATGTTCGCCGGCTTCACGTCCCGGTGCACGATCCCGCGCCGGTGCGCGTAGTCCAGCGCCCCCGCGACCTCCGCCAGCACGCGCATCGCCTCTTCAAGCGAAAGCCCGGCCTCCAGCAGCGTCGTCCCTTCCACATACTCCATCGCAATCCACGGCCGCCCCTCCTCCTCCCCCGACTCGTGCACCCGCACGATGTGCCGGTGCTCCAGCCCCGCCGCGCTCCGGGCTTCCCTGAGGAAGCGCTTCCGCGCGTCCGGCTCGGTCGTGTCGAGCAGTTTCAGAGCGACCCACCGCCGGAGGTCCGTCTGCCACGCGCGCCACACCCGCCCCATGCCGCCGCGTCCGAGCTCGCGCGTGAGGCGGAATTTTCCGAAGGTGCGACCGCCGGCGGCCTCGTCGGGAGGCGGGCGTTCGGCGGGCTCCGGGTTGTCGCGGAGGTCGGAGATCGCGCGGTCGAGGGGGTCGGACATCGGGGGAATGATAGTCTGCCTGGCGAAGCGGACGCGATCCCCGGAAACCGCAACTTCAACTTCACGATCTTCCGGGCAATCTCGGCCGACTTGAAGTTCTCCGTTTGAAGTTGCTGTTTGCTTGAGAGTTGAAATGTTGAAGTTGCTCGTTCCCGCTGCAGATCGCGGCCTCCTCTTCAACGTCTTTCGAATTCATGCGGAGATCCTCGATGCGCATTCCCGGCGTGCAGGACGGCCGTGGCCCCCTGATGGTCCGCCTGGCCTACTGGTACACGCGCCGCCTCTGGGGCCAGGTCCTGGCCCCGATGCGGGTCTACGCCCTCGTGCCTCGACTGATGATGGCCTTCGGGAAAATCCTGCGCGCGATCGAGCGCCCGCGACGGCTTCCCATTCGTGTCAAGAGCATGGCCATGGCCCGCACCGCCGCCGTCATCGGCTGCCCCTTCTGAGTCGACATCTCCACCTACTTCGCCCGTGAGGCGGGGATGTCCGCGGAAGACGCCGAGGCCGTGCGCAACGGGCCGGACGAGAAGCGCTTCACGCCCGCCGAAAACGCCGCGCTCCGTTTCGCCGACGGCATGACGAAAACGCCGTCGCACGTCGAGCAGTCGGACTTCGATCTGGTGCGCAAGGAATGGGGGGACGAAGCCGTCGTCGAGCTGGCCGGCGCCGTCGCGACCGAGAATTTCAGCTCCCGCTTCAATCACGCCTTCGAGATTCCGGCGGAAGGACTGGCGGGGAGGAAGACGCGGCGGGGGTGACGCTGCCGGCTCTATTTCATTTTTTTCAGCGCGTCCTCTGCCTCCATCGAGAGGTAGTAGAGCTTCAAGCCTGCCGCTTCCTGAAGAAGCGGTTTCGCGTCGCTTCCCGACTTTCTGACGGAGTCGAGAAAGGCATCGGCAAAGTGATGCATCCGCCGCGTGTCCTGCGAACTCTTCCGGGCGGCCGCCAGCAACTGTCGCGGCGTGAGGTCGGGCATGATCATGAGGAAGGCGCCCGCGTCTTCCTTGACGAGGGAAATGGCGTCGTCCATGCGCTCGAGAAGCGCGGGGACGATGTCGTCGCCCATGGACGGACGGAATTTGCCGAGCGCGCGCACGGCGGCGAGGCGGACGTTCCAGTCGGAATCGCGTGAAGCGGCGACGATTTTCGGGACGAGCGGGCGGGCGCGGTCGCCGAGCTGAACGGCCTGCGGGAAGGCGCCGAGGCGGGTTCTGAGGTCTGAAGCGGCGAGCAGTTTCTCGACGTAGCGGACTTCGCCGTCTTCGGACCCGGAGGACGCCGACGCGCCGGCCGCTGCGTGCGAAGGATCGTCCTTTGACCGTCGTTTGAGCGCCTTGGCGACTCCCCAGGCGGAGAGAACGAGGACGCCCGCTGCGCAGGCGGCGATCCCGAACCCGAGCGTCATCTTCCTGAGGCCTGCGGACTTTTCGGCCTCGGGCGCCGCTCCCGGAATGTATGCGGCCTGTTCACGGCACTGCGAGCAGCGTGCGACGCGTTTGTCGCGAAGCGCGAAAGCGGCCGCCGCCCAGAGCAGGCAGGACACGGCGACGCCGGGCCAGACGCCGAGGGTCCAGACCAGGACGAACATGACGCCGGCGATGAGGAGTCCGCCGGTGCCGGCAAATTCGCGGGTGAAGAGGTAAGACTCGAGGACCAGGGGGCCCTTGCAGGAAACGCACAGGCGCTCCGAGGTCTGGGAGTTCCAGCCGCACGAGTCGCAGAGAGTTCCTTGAGAAGGCGCGTGGCAGCAATCACAGGAAGCGGTGGCGGGCATCGACATCTCCTGGCCCATTCGAAGGGCGAAATGAGGACCATTTAAGTGTATGACATAAATTTCAAGAGTCAAGGAAGCCGTGAGGCTTCGGAGACAAAGCCACATCACAACTTATTTAATATCAATAGCTTACGAAACAAACTGCAAATTATTAATTGCAATACAGATTTATAGATCCCGCCCCCAAGGCTCACTCCTGGCGTTCCCTACTTCCTCAGGTAAACCCACACAAACCCGCGATACCCCCGCGGACTCTCGAAGGGCGACAGGGCCGTCATGGCCTCGCCCAGTTCCTTCTCAACCTTCACGTACTCCGCGTTCGCCGCCGAGAGCTCTTCCCACAACTTGTCGTACTCCTCTTCGCGCTCGTCCGGAACGTCCGCGTCCGCTTCCAGCCCCATCTTCTTGTACACCTGCGTCTCGATCTCATCCCACATCGTCGAGCTCTTCACCGAGAGATCATCCACCTTCGCCTTCAGCTCTTTGCGCTTCGCCTTATCCTCCGCCGTCAACTCGCGCGCGGGGGTCTCGACGGACGAAAAATCCCCGACCAGTAGATCGGGTTTCCCGTCGCCGTTCCAGTCGCCGACCGCCGGCTTCGTGCGCGATCCCGCATGAGGATTCTCGACGCGCCCGTCCTTGTCGGCCTTCATCGGCAGGTATCGCTCGTTTGCGGGAAGCGGCGCGACGAGCGACTCGGCGGACGCGAGTTGCGGGACGCCTTTGTCGCCCTTGCGGGTGGCGCGGAAGAGGCGCACGCCGCCCTCGCCGTCGCCCACGATGAGGTCTTCGACGCCGTCACCGTCCCAGTCGGCCAGGCACGGGCCGCCGTCGGACGCCGTCACGGGCTCGCCGCCCGCCGTGAGTTTCACGGGATCGCCGAACGCCAGCTTTCCTTCCTTTGTCTCGTTCGCGAGAAATACGAGGTCGCCCGAAATGAACCCGACCACGAGATCGACGTCGCCGTCCTTGTCCCAGTCGGCGGCCGCGACGGCGGAAGCGCTTTCCATCTTGAACTCCTTGCCGTCCGCGAGCTTCAGCGACTGCGGCGCTGCGAAGGCGCCGCCGTCAACGCCACGAAACACGTACACCGGGCCCGGCCACGACCCGCTCGCCACGTCGCGCTTCCCGTCGCCGTCCAGGTCCGCAACCTGCGGACCGAATCCGACGCATCACCCCGTCTCGACGACGCCGTCCTTGCCGGCCGCCTGGAACCACTCGAACTTCTCGAACGCCGGCGCGTCCTTCTTGCCCGTGTTCCTGTAGATCCGCAGTTTTCCGGCGCCGAACTGCCCGACGAGCAGATCCTTCAGCCCGTCGCCGTCCCAGTCGACGAAGAGCGGCGCGGAGTGCCCGACCCCGTCGGCAAGATCGATCGGCTTCCCGCCGGCTTCGGCCGCGAACGGCGCGGCGAGCTGATTGGAAGCGATGTCGTCGGCGCGGACACCCTCGGCGGCAACGAGCAGGAACACAACCAGCGGCACAAGAAGGCGCATCGGGATTCTCCTGAATTGATCGGGGCATTCTATCGGCTCGACCTTCGATTTCGGCACGCTTCCGCTCCCGCGGCGCCGCTGTCAGAATGTACCGCCATGCGCACTCTCTCCCTTGCCCTTGCCCTTGCCCTTGCCCTGCCTGTCGCCGCCCAGGGAGCCGATCGCAAGCCGCCGCCGGCAAAGGGCGGGCGGCAGAAGATCGATTTCGCGCCGAGCTACTACATCCTCGACGTCCCCGGCAAGTACACGCCCGCGCAGAAGTACGGGATCATCTTCATGTTCCACGGCTCCGGCGGCCGCCCCGAAAACTACGAATCGAACTACGCCGCGGCGAAGAACAAGGGGTACATCCTCTGCCTGCCGGCCTCGAGAGACCCGCAGGGGTACGACGACGAAGACATGAAGCGGATCGTTGAGATCGCCAAAGAGGTTCTCGCTGCGTACTCGATCGACCGCGACCGCGTCTACGTATCGGGACATTCCGCAGGTGGGTTCGTGACGTGCCACCTCTGCACGGACCACCCGGAGATTTTCACGGCGGGCGCGCCCGTCAGCGGCTGCCTCGTGAGCGACGAGATGGCGCGCAAGATGCTCAAGACGCCCTTCCGCGTCGTCAGCGGCGGCAAGGACTTCAACCACGCGCAGTCGAAGAAGTCGGTTGAGGACATGAAGAAGGCCGGCATGGACGTCACGTTCGACGAGCCGCCCGACTGGGCGCACAACCCGCCGGCCGAGGCGTGGAAGCAGCAATTCGAGTGGATGGAAAGTCTTGTGCCGGCAGATTGCCTCGGGCTCCTGCAGGGCGCGAGGGCCTTGGTCGAAGCAAAGCAGTACGGAAAAGCGGGGGCGGCGCTGAAAAAACTGGCGGGCGCCAAGAGTGCCTACGCGAAGAACCGCGCCGAACTGGTCGCGAAGGCGATCGACGAAGCGGCGACAAAGGCGATCGCCGACGCGAAGGCGGCGGGGGACGCGAAGAAGACCGTGGACCTGCTGACGAAAGCAAAGTCCCAGTTCGCGGGAAGCGAGGCCGAGACGAAGGTCGTGGAAGCGCTGGACGCGGCGAAGGTGGCCCTTCCCAAGTAGGCCTCACGAACTCGTGCATTTGAAAGTTCGGCGTTTCCTGCCCTCTGGTCAGAATCCCTGCGGAATCTCACCGGCATCGTACTTCCCCTCCGACACCTTCTGCCCCGCCCACGCCTGAGCGGCGATCCCTTCCAATTCCTTGAGGATCGGGTCGAACCTCTCGCTCTTCTGCCGCGCGAACTTCCCCACCGACGCCTGATTTCCGCTCTGCGTTTTCGCGCTGACCTCGATCCACGTTTCGTCGGGCATCGGCGCTGACTTCAGCGTCGGCGGCGGCAGGTCCCAGAATTTCGTCTCCGCGAGCATCGCTTCGATCCGCCGCAGCACCGGCTCCGACACCTTCGCGTCGTGCCGCGTCGAAAGCGCGCAGCCTCGCGAAACCCGGAACGCCGCCGCGGCCCCGTCGGCGCGGATCCACAGCGACCATCCGCCGAAGAGCGGCTGGACGGCGGTGACGGTGATGCGGGCGATGCGGTCAGGTGGAGGACGCAGGGCGGCGATTCTACAGCCTCCGACGCGCGCGACCGTCATTTCGAGAGCCGGGGAGCTTATGATCTGGCTTCTCCGTCGAATTCTGCCGACGGGATGCCGTTGATCCTGATGTCGCAATGCCCACCCTTAAAAGTTCCGGAACCGAAATGACACGACGCGCTTTGAACGTGGTCCTCGCCGTCGCGCTCCTGGCGCTTCCTGCTTGCGGGAAGAAAGAAGAGCCCCTTCCAGACTCAATCCCCGCACTCCGCGACGTCGCCGCCCGCGACCGGGACGCGGCAAAGGCGGCGCGCTGGGCGAAGAAGCCGAAGGAAGCGGACGTTGCGGCGTTGCACGCGGAGGCCGCTTCGAAAAAAGCCGGTGAGCTGCTTGCGAAGAACGCGGCGCCGCCGGACGAGGAACTGAAAGCGCGTTCGGAGTGCGCGGCGGCGGCGCGGGAGGCGAGGCGGGAAGCGCGGTTTGCGGACGAGGAGAAGCGACTGGAGGAAGTGCGGTCGGGGTTCAAGGCGAAGGCGTACCGGATGGCGCGAAAGGCAGCGTGGGCGGCGTCGTGCGCGGGGATGGCGGCGGCGGCGGACAAGGCAACGGGCAAGGACATCGAGGAGTTGCCGGACTCGGTGAGGGACATGGCTCGGGTGGCGTCGGGCCTGGCGACGCGGGTGTCGGGGCGCGCCCGGCTGCCGGACGGCAAGCCGGACTGGCCGGGAATTGCGTCGGACATTCGCGGGATGTCGGGGGAAGTGCCGCCGGAAGCGAGCCGGGATCTTGCGATCGCGTTCATGATTCTCGGGAAGAATGACATTGCGTTGTGGGAGCTGGAGATGGCGGACCCGGCGAAGCTGCCGAACGACGACGACCGGACGGCGTTTCACCTCGTGCGGGGGATCATTTTCTCGCGGCTCGGCATGCCGCTTCTGGCGGGCGAGGAAATCAACCGGGCGCCGGCGATTGCGGGCGGTCCTGCGGCGGGGTACGGGAACGAGCTGCTCGCGGGGATTCACCTCGCGCTGGGGTTCATGTACCTGCAGCAGAAGGACAACGAGAGCGCGGACCGCGAGATCGCGCTTTCGATCCAGGCGTGGCCGGACAACCCGGTCGCGGTGTTCCTGACGGGAGAAAGACTCGCGGAGAACGGGGAGTACGAGAAGGCGGCGGAGTCGATGGAAGCGGCGTCGAAGGGGACGGAGGGGGAATGGCTGGCGGAGCGGATTGCGAAGCGGGCGCGGGATGTGAGGGATCATCCAGGGGAGTCGCCGTCACTGGTGCACGATAAGGAGTTCCAGCGGGAGGTGGTGTTCCACTATCTGGCGATTGCCGCGAAGAAGTCACCGGCGGCGGCGAAAGCGAATGCGGCGATCCTGGGTGCGGAAAGGATGGGGAAGATGGTGCTGGGGCATCTGCCGGGGAATTGAGTCGAGCGGACCTGGGCGCTTGCGGAAAAAGGCAACGGCTTTGCCACAGAGCGCACAGAGGACACAGAGGACACAGAGAAAACTGCGATAAGCGAAACTCTGTTGTACTAACCTCGTATTTCTTTCCACCGTGGCAAGATTCAGGCGGTCGTTTGAGCGATCTGTTGAAGCGAGCCGACGACTGTGGTTGGTTCCGACGACAAACGGCGACCACAGAGAGCACAGAGAAAAAAGATTTTGCTGTTCTCTGTGTCCTCTGTGATTGCCGTTGAATTCGGACCGATAGCCGTTGCATATCATTTCCCGAAGATGCGGCGACCGCGCGTGTTTGGTTGCGGCTCGGCCGCGCTGAGATCTTTGTGCCCTCTGTGGCTCAGGCCGTACTTCTTCGCGCGCAACGCCTTGACTTTGTAAAGTATTTGCTTTATTAATAGATGCAAGGAGACGCCCTTCTTCGAAATTGACCTCCTGCAGAGGGATTCGCCATGAAACAGCTCGCCACGCTCGCGCGCCTCAAGGACGGCCCCGTCCTCGCCGACGGCCTCTGCGTCTGGGCCGAGGGAAACAAGGTCTTCGCTTTCGACAACCGCTGCCCCCACCTCGGATTCCCCATGCACAAGGGCTCCCTCAAGGACGGCATCGTCACCTGCCACTGGCACCAGTGGCGCTTCGACGCCTGCGGCGGCGGCTGCCTCACCGAGGGCGGCGTCGACCTCCCCTCCTACCCCGTCGAAATCCGCGGCGACGAAGTCTGGGTCGACCTCCGTCCCCGCGGCGACGCGGGCGCGGCGCGATGGAAACTCCTCGACGAGGGCCTTCGCGAATCCAACTCTTCGAAGATCGCGCGCGCCGTCGTCGCGCTCGTCGACTCAGGCGCCTCCGACGTCGAGATCGTGAAGCGCGGGGCTCTCTTCGGCGTCGCCTTCAAGGACGAATGGGCGAGCGGGCTCACGATCCTCACCGCCCACCTGAATGTCCTCGCGACGCTCGACCTCCCTCGCGAGGACCGCATCCTCGCCCTCGTCCACGGCCTCCGCGCCGTCGCGGGCGACTGCGAAAACCGCCCGCCGCCGGTGCCGGTTGAGGCGCTGCCGCACGCGGAAACGCTCGAGATGTCGCGCCTCTCCGGCTGGTTCCGGCAGTTCGTGGAACAGCGCGACGGACAGGCGGCGAAGCGGTGCATTCTGACGATGATCGGCAAGGGCGCGTCTCCGCGCGAGCTGGCAGACGCCTTCCTCGGCGCTCTCACCGACCACGTCTTCCTCGAGGGCGGGCACATTCTCGATTTCACTGAGAAGGCGTTCGAGCTGCTCGACCGCATCGGCTGGGCGCACGCGGCGCCGGTGCTGGCGTCGCTCGTGACGGACCTCGCCGGCGCGTCGAGGTCTGAAGAAGACTCGGACTGGCGGATTCCGCACGATCTGATCGATCTCATGAACAACTCCGAAGCGGGCGGCGGCGACCCGGCGCCGGAGGCCCTTCTCTCCGACGAGCCCGCCCGCGTTCTCACGGGACTCGCTGCGGCGCGGCCCGGCGCCGAAGTCCGGCTCGCCGTGGCCGCGCTCACCCGCGTCGCGCGCTTCCACCTTCGAAACGAATTCTTCGACTGGGACACGGTGCACCACGCGTTCACCTATTCGGAAGCGGCGCGACGGTTCGTCGCGCGCGCCACTCCGGGCGTTCCGCGGATCCGCGCCCTGCTCCATGGCGCGATGGACGTCTACCTCGTCCGCTTCCTCAACATGCCCGCGGCGCCGGCGCCGAAGCCGCGCGCGGAGGAGCCGGCGGCGGACACGCTGACGAAGGTGCACGAGGAGGTCGGGGCGAAACGCGTCGAAGAAGCGGCCCGGTCGGCGGCGACCTGGTTCGCAGGCGGGCAGAGGCCGGTTGAGCTGTGGAAGCGGCTGGCGAGCGCCTATCTGCTGGAGGATCACGGGTTCCACACGGCGCAGGCGTTCGAAGCGGGGCTCGGGCTGTCGATGGCCGTGAATGATCTCGATCCGCAGCTGCCGGCCGTGGCCGTGGCCCGATATCTCGCCTCGCACTCCCCCACGAACCGCACGATGCACCAGACGGTGTGGGCGACGGTGCGGCTGGCGCGCGGAGATCGGCTCTTCGAGGATTAGACTGGCGGCCATGTTCCAGGTGCCGCAGGGCAAAGTTCCAGGGCGCTGGAAAGCCGGCGCGATCGGGTTCGCGGTGTTTTTCGCGATGGCGCTCGTGGTGGCGCTGCTGCCAAGGCGGGACGGCGTTCCCCCCGAACGGCCGGCGGCGGCCCGCGAACCTGTCCACGATCCGCCGCGTGGCACGACGCGCACCCGCACGCGCGTCTTCGACCCGCGCGCGCCTGAAAGAGGCGCGGCCCGCGATCTGTACGGCGATCCGCTTCCGCCGCGCGCCATCGCGCGGCTGGGCTCGGCGCGGCTGCGTCATGGGAATCCGGTGACGGCGCTGGCGTTCTCGCGGAACGGGCGGATCGTCGTCGCGGCGGACATGTGGTCAACCATCACGGCCTGGGAAATGGCAACGGGCCGGGAGCTCTGGCGCGCGCACGACGGCTGGCGCGTCGAGTCGCTCACGCCGCTTCCCGACGGGAAGACCATTCTGGTCACGGAGTGGTTCGAAGGGGTGCATGAGCTGCGCGACATCGAGACAGGGAAAATCAAGCGGCGGCTTCTGGCCGGTTTCGACCGGCCGCACCGCAGCTCGGCGCTTCACCCGGTTGCGGCGTCGCCGGACGGGAAGTGGATCGCGACGTGCGGCGCCGCGGGGTCGGTGCTGCTCTGGCCGGGCGAGGGCACGGCGGCGCCGAAGAACCTGGGTTCGGAAAACGGCGGCGAGGGCCCCGCTCTGCTCGGTTTTGCGGAAGCGGGCAAGCGGCTGGTCGCGGTGTGGAAGGACGGCGAGGTCTTCGCGTGGAGCGTGCCTCTCGGGGAGCGTGTGGGGCACGTCGCGCTGGCGGCGCGGAAAAAAAGTCAGCGCCCTTTCCTGGCGATGTCCGCCGACGGCGAATTCGTCGTCGCGAGCGGCAGCGAGGCGGCGGAATGGTCCACGACCACCGGCCTGATTGTCCGCGCGCTGGCGCCGCCCGGCACCGGCCGCGTTGCGATTTCGCCGGGGAGACTTCGCGCGGCGATTCTCGACTCCGACAAGGTGCGCGTCTGGGATTTGTCGAAACTCGCGCCTGCGAAGAATGTCGAATTGCCTGCGGGCGCAACGGCCGTCGCGTTTTCGCCGGCGGCGTCCCTCGCCATCGGATTCACCAGCGGCATCGTGCGCTTCTACGACCCGGAGACAGGGCGTGAGATTGGTTTCTCGATGGGACACGGCGACGCAATCCGTTCCGTCGCGTTCAGCGACGACGGCGCTTCCGTCATGACCGCCAGCGACGACGGGACGGTGAGGGGGTGGGAAGCGCGGACGGGCAGGGAGCGGTGGCTCTCAGGGGGCCGTGGGCCGGTGCAGTTGGCGGCGCCCGTGGAAGGAGGTCGCGTCCTCGTCGTGGCGCGTGGACTGTCCCTCGTCGACGCCGGGATGAAGGCAAACGAGAAGTCCGAGCGCCTCGACGGTCCGGACCGCCTGCGTCTTGCGGTTCTCTCTGCGGACCGCAGGCGGCTCGCGCTTCTGGAAACGCCGGAAGGCATGGCGAACGGCGAGATCGGCGTGTGGGACGTCGCGGAGCTGCGCCGCGTGGCAAAGCTCGGGCTTCCCCGCGAAGGCCTGTACTCGTTCGCGCTCTCGCCGGACGGCGCGTCGTTGGCGGCAACCTTCAGCGAAAACGAGTGCCTCGTGTGGGACGTCGCCTCAGCTACGAGAGTCGGCCGCGTGGGACTTGACCGGGACCTGCGATACACCGCCACGGCGGAATACGAGCGGGACGGGACGCTCAGTCTGCTGGGCGGCATGGAAGAGCTGGAACGAACCCTTGAAGGCTCCCCACCCGCCCACATGGTGCCCGCCGGCCGGGCGATCCCGGGCCAGCGCCACTGGTCCCCGGACGGGGCAAGGCGCGTGAGCGTTGGGTAGAGCGACTCAAAGGTCGTGTGGCTGATGGAGAAGGACACCCATATCGCGAAGCGGACTCTTCCGGAAGTCGCAAGCAACATCACGGCGTTCGACTGGTCGTCCGATTCCGGGTGGCTCGCGACGGGCGAAGCGGACGGGAGCGTCCTGGTGTGGGACGTGAAGGCGAGTCACGAAGTGGTCGAGCTGCCGGGCGACGTGAAAGAGGAGGAACTCGTGCCTCCCAGAACCTGGGACGAGCCGCCGGTTCTTTACCTCGGATTCGATGGAAATCTCAACGGAGTCGGCGTGGCGCCGACGAGTTTCTCGCCGCGGGAGAGCATGGTGCGTTTCGCACCGGGTTACCGGGGGCAGGCGCTCGCGCTGGAGGGAATGACGGGACCCCGGATGCTGGAATTCAAGGAGGGCTGGAACCTCGAGCTTGCGGATGGGTGGACGGTGGAATTCTGGTACTCGCTCGAGAAGCTGGAAGCTGCGGGTGCCGCGGGGTCGCTTCAGGTCCTGAATTGCTGGCCTTGCGAGCTGAGGATTGAAGAAGACTCGACCGCGACCTTGCAGTCTCGCTACAGGAATTCAAGATCTGAGGCAAGCGCGACGCGGACTGTCGGGGAAATCAAGGGAAGCGTCGGAGGATGGACGCACATCGCGCTGACCTATGACGCGGAAAGCGGGGCGATGGTGTTCTACATGGCGGGAGTGCCTTTGCGGGTGACGAACGAGCATATGGTTGCGGATCGAGTCGGCCCGCTCCGGCTGGGAAGCAATTCCGAAAATCGTGCGGGTTGGAAGATTCGAATCGATGAACTGGAGATCTACGACTACGCGCGATCACGCGAACAGATTCAAGCGGACTTTCGGCGGTGAAGGGTTTCGTGGGTCGCTCCTTTATTCGCGACCAGTCTTTGTTTCCTTTGTTTCTCCTCGAGCCAACGGTGAAAACAAAGACGAGTCGCGAATAAAAGCGAATGAAAGAGAATAGAGTTGACGACCCGAACCTCCCGACCCACGGAAATCCCGGAACAACCAACTTCAATTTGAAACCGTGCTTGACTCGAACTATTGTTTGATATAGACATATTAAACGGAGGTTTAAAACAAATGGTCGAAAACGTCATCGACGCCGGAACGACCGAACGGACGCGCCAGAAGCTTCTCGTTGCTGCAACGGAAGTCTTTGCCAAACAAGGGTTTAAGTCATCAACAATCCGCCAGATCGTGACGAAGGCGCGTGTCAATGTCGCCGCCGTCAACTACCACTTCCGCGACAAGGCGACGCTCTACTCCGAAGTTCTCAAGTTCGCGCTCGGCTCGATTCTCAAGAAATATCCGCCGGACATGGGCGTCACCCCAGGCTCTACGCCCGAACAGAAACTCGAAGCCTTCATCCTCTCGTTTTTCCTGCGCGTTCTCGACCAGAGCTCGGGCGCCTGGCACGGCCCGCTCATGGCGCGCGAAATGGCTGACCCGACTTCGGCTCTCGACGACCTCGTCGACCACGTCCTCAGGCCGCTCGGCGATTACCTGAATTCCATCCTGCGCGAGTTCCTCGGCTCCACGGCGACAGCCCCTCTCCTCAACGCCTGCGCCGCTTCCGTCGTCGGCCAGATTCTCTTTTACCGCCACTGCCAGCCGGTGATCGCGAAACTGAATCCGACGCTCACGTATCGCCGCGAAGATCTCGAGCGCCTTGCGCGGCACGTCTACGAATTCTCCCTCGCCGGCATCCGCGCGCTCGCGGCCGGGGCGCGCCGGTGAATTTCGTCGCGATCAAGATGCTCGTGGGCGATCGCGCCCGCTATCTCGGCATCCTCATGGGGTTGACGTTCGCGTCGCTTTTGATCACGCAGCAGGCGTCGATCTTCGAAGGGCTCATGGCGCGGACGTACGGGTTCATTACGGACACCGGCCTGCCGGACATCTGGGTGATGGACAAGAAAGTGCTGATGATCGAGGACATCAAGCCGCTTCAGGACACGATGCTCTACCGCGTCCGCGGCGTGGAAGGCGTTGACTGGGCGATGCCGCTCTACAAGGGGCTGCTCAAGGCGCGGCTCGACAACGGGAGTTTTCAGACCTGCCATGTCATCGGGCTCGACGACGCGACGCTGGTCGGCGGGCCGGGGACGATGGTGGAAGGGCGCCTGGAAGACTTGAGGCGCGCGGACTCGGTGATCGTGGACATCGTCGGGGCGGAGGGAAAGCTCGCGCGGCCGGCCGAGAAGGCGGGCGGCGACAAGATCCCGATCAAGGTCGGTGACACGCTCGAACTCAACGACCACCGCGCGATCGTCGTCGGCATCTGCCGGACGACGCGGACGTTTCAGTCGCAGCCTGTCATCTACACGACGTATTCCCGCGCGACGCTCTTCGCCCCCCAGGAACGCAAGCTGCTGTCGTTCGTGCTGGTGAAGGCGAAAGCCGGCGAGAACCAGGCGGAGGTCTGCCGGAGGATCGAAGCGGCGACCGGGCTTGCGGCGTACACGCAGCAGGGGTTCAAAGACCTGACGTACGACTACTTCATGAAGTACACGGGGATCCCGATCAATTTCGGGATCGCCGTCCTGCTCGGATTCATCGTCGGGACCGCGATCGCGGGGCAGACGTTTTTCAATTTCACCGTCGACAACATCAAGTACTTCGCCGCGCTGAAGGCAATGGGCGCGCGCGACAGTCAACTCCTCGGGATGATCCTGCTCCAGGCGATGATCGTCGGCGCGATCGGCTGGGGGATCGGCGTCGGCGCCGCTTCCCTTTTCGGATTCCTCCTCCGCGACACGGAACTGTCGTTCCTGCTCACGTGGAAGCTGCTCGTGATCAGCGGCTGCGCGATCATGGTCATCTGCACGCTTTCCGCGCTGCTCAGCATCCGCACCGTCATGCGCGCCGAACCTGCCATCGTGTTCAAGGGCTGAGCATGGTTGAAACCGCCACCGAAATCGCCGTCTCCTGCGCCGGGGTCACGAAGGCCTACGGCTCGGGGCAGGCGCGCGTCACGGCGCTGCGCGGGATCGACCTCGAGGTCCGGCAGGGGGAACTGCTCATGCTGGTCGGCCCCTCCGGCTGCGGAAAAACCACGCTCATCTCGGTTATCGCCGGGATCCTCGACCACGACGACGGCGAGTGCCGCGTCTTCGGCGAGGATCTCAAGGCGATGTCGGGCTCCCGCCGCACGCGCTTCCGCGGCGACAACATCGGCTTCGTCTTCCAGCAGTTCAACCTCATCCCAACGCTCACAATCGCCGAAAACGTCGCGGTACCGCTTCTCATCGCGGGGGTCAGCCGCAGGGAAGCGGTCGGCCGCGGCCGGGATCTGCTCAACCGCGTCGCGATCGGCGACCGCTGGACCGCGCTTCCCTCAAAACTCTCCGGCGGCCAGCAACAGCGGGTCGCGATCGCCAGGGCGCTCGTGCACAACCCGCGCCTCATCGTCTGCGACGAACCGACAAGCTCGCTCGACCACGAGACGGGGCACAAAGTGATGGAGCTGATGCGGGAGGTCGCGGCGGGGGATGGAAGGTCGCTGGTGGTGGTGACGCATGACTCGAGGATATTCGAGTTTGCGGACCGCATCGCGAGGATGGATGACGGACGAATCGTGTCTGTGACGGAGAAGGCTTGAAAAACGACCACGACAAATCCCAACTCCAACCCCAACCCCAACTCCAAAACAGCCGGGTCTCGACAGGAGGTTGTTTTGGAGTTGGGGTTGGAGTTGGGATTTCGTCGTTGCCCTTGCCGTAACCTCCTCAAGGAGCATCCCCCATGATCCGCAAGTACGCCCTTCCCCCCCTCGCCCTGGCCGGCCTCGCCCCGCCCGCGCGCCGTTCGCGTCTTATATGGCGGGCGCGGGACTCGTCGAAGCGTCGTCCGAGAACATCGAGGCCGCGACGCCCGTGCCGGGGCTGGTCATTGAGGTGCTGGTGGAAGTCGGCAAGCCCGTGAAAGCCGGCGCTCCCCTCCTCCGCCTCGACGGCCGCGACATCCAGGCCGAAATCGAGGTCCGCAAGACCCTCGTCAATTCCGCGCGCCTTCAACTCGCCCGCATCAAATCCCTCCCCCGCCCCGAGGACGTCCCTCCGTTCGAGGCCCGGGTCAAGGCGTTCGAGGCCGACGCGCAGAATGCGAAGGACCAGCTGAAGCGCGTCGAGGCCATGCCCGACAAACGCGCCATGAGCGAAGAGGACCTGGGCCGCCGGCGCTTCGCGTCGCTCACCGCCGAAGCCCGCGCCGCCGAGGCCCGCGCCCAGCTCGCGCTGCTCAAAGCCGGCGCCTGGACCCCCGACGTCGCCCTCGCTGAGGGCGACATCGCAGCCGCCGAAGCCCAGCTCCGCGCGAGCGAAGTCGCGCTCGAACGCCTCACCGTCCGCTCCCGGATCGACGGCGAAATCCTCCAGGTCAACATCCGCCCCGGCGAGTATGCCCTCGCCGCTTCACCGCTCGTCGTCCTCGGCAACACCGACATCCTCCACGTCCGCGTCGACATCGACGAAAACGACGCGTGGCGCTTCAAGTCCGGCGCCAAAGCCGTCGGCTTCGTCCGCGGCAACCGCGAGCTGAACACCGCGCTCGAGTTCGTGCGCGTGGAGCCCTTCGTGGTGCCGAAGCGGTCGCTCACCGGCTCGTCGATCGAGCGTGTCGACACGCGCGTCATGCAGGTGCTGTTCAAATTCCCGCGAAGCGCCATTCCTGTCTACGTAGGCCAGCAGATGGACGTTTCCATCGAAGCGGCGCCGGTGGGAGGCAAATAGTTGAAGCGCCTCCCGAACAATCCGGCCCGCCCGTCCACCCTGAGCGAGCGAAGCGAGTCGAAGGGCCCGCCCGCCCGCTCGCACGCGGCGTCAGCCGCAACCTGGTGTCTCTTGTCCATCGCGCTAACGGGCTGCTCCGTAGGCCCGGACTACGAACCCCCCAAGATCGACTCCCCCTCCCAATTCACCAGCGGCTCCCCCGAAACCGGCGACATCACCGAGTGGTGGAAACAACTCAACGACCCCACCCTCGACGCCCTGGTCGCCCGCGCGATCGCCAACAATCTCGACCTCAAGCGCGCTAGTGCCGCTCTTCTCGAAGGCCGCAATCTCCGCGGCGCCGCCATCGCGGACTTCCTTCCTGATCTCGATCTCGGCGCGTCGGTCAAGCGCGAGCGCATCTCGAAAAACTCCTCCCAGGGCCAGCAGCCCGGCGTCGACCTCCGCCGCAACCACTACGACGCCGGCTTCGACGCGCTCTGGGAGATCGACATTTGGGGCGGAAAGCGCCGCGCGCTCGAACAGGCGGACGCGATGTACGGGATCTCAACGGAGGAACTCCACGAGGTCCTCATGTCCCTCGTCGCCGAGGTCGCGCGCAACTACATCTCCCTCCGCGGCACGCAACGCCAGCTCGCCGTCGCCGCCGACGGCCTCCTCGGCCAGCAGGAAATCTTCAACCTCACCAAGGCGCGCTTCGACGCCGGCATGGCGACCGATCTGGACCTCGCGCGCGCCGAGGCCGAAGTCGAACTTCTCAAAGCCCGCATCCCGTCGCTCAACGTAGCTGCCGACCGCGCCCGCCACTCGCTCGCCGCGCTCCTCGGCGAATGGCCGACCGCGCTCGACCGGGAACTCGCCGAAGTCAAACCGATCCCGCTTCCCCCCTCCTCGCCCGCCGCCCCGACCTCCGCAAAGCCGAGTACCGCCTCGTCGCCGCCACCGCCGACATCGGCGTCAAAGTCGACGCCATGCTCCCCCACGTCAACCTCATCGGCAACCTCGGCCTCGAGTCCATCGACGCCCAGCTCTTCTTCCGCGCTTCTTCCCAGACCTGGTCCATCGGCCCCTCCCTCAGCTGGCGCATCCTCTCCATGCCCGAGCTCTACCACCAGGTCAAAGCCGCCGACGCCCGCGCCCAGCAGGCCCTCCTCTTCTACCGCCAGTCCGTCCTCAACGCCTTCCGCGAAGTCGAAGACGCCCTCTCCGAAACCGCCTCCCAGGACGCCCGCCGCGCCGCCCTGACACGTTCCGTTGCCGCCAACGAGCGCGCCGTCAACCAGGCGAAGAACCTGTACAAGCAGGGACTCGTGTCGCTCATGGAAGTCCTGGAGACGGACAAAGCGTGGCTCAACGCCCTCAACGATCTCGCGCAGAGCGACGCCGCGGTCGCGACGAACCGCGTGGCGCTTTACAAGGCGCTTGGTGGGGGGTGGAGCCTAGAGGACGAGCCGGAAGAGTAGGGCAGTTCAAGTTCTACTTCTGTCCCTGCGGGAATTTCCAGTCCCGGTATTCCTGGCTCTTGGCGAGGCCATGAAGCGACGGAAGGGTCTCGATGAGCCTGGTACGCTCGAGGATCCTCGGGATCTTGTCGAAATTCTCGTCCAACCGCGCGACGGCTTCGTTGAACTTCCCTTCATCGGCATCGATGCGCATCCTGACCCAGATTAGCTCGCGGTCGAGGCACAGGCGGAACTCCTCTCGCTCGAGGTAGGCACGCGCCCGGGCGGGATCGCCCGTCCCTGAAATCGCCACCGCCAGCAAGAGTCTCAGCCTGTACCCCGCGATGCCACTGAACGGCTCACGGGCCGCCTCCTGCTGCAGCCAATCCAATCGCGCGCCGAAGCCGGCACGATCGAGCTCCCTGGTCTTGAGGATCTCCTCGTGGGCCATGTCGAGATCGACATAGGCCACGCACATGCCGCGCCAGAGGTGCGCGCCGGGGTTCAGGGGATTTCGATGCACGGCCTCCTCGCTGACCTCCTGCAATCTCGAGGACGCTCTGGCAAGCAAGCTCCAGGAATTGATGTTCGTTGGATCCCGCTCCACGAGCGCGCGCGCACGCACTGTCGCGCCTTCCGCGTCGCGGAGGTACTGGTAGACTCGGACTTCGCGCTCCGCAATCCGGGGCGAGCGTTCCTCCCCGTCATCCAGGTCCCAGAGGGCATCCCGGGCCCCCTTGCGGTCCCCCTTCATCGCCAGCCCCAAAGCCTTGCCGATGAGCGCATCCGTATCGCCCATCGTGAGTTCCAGCACGGAATCGAAATCCTTCAGGGCGGCCTCGACGCTCGCATTCTCGACCCGGTAGTTCTCCAGCGCCTTCGTGTCCCCGGCGTGCTCTTCCCAGTACTTGTTCAGCGTCTCATGGATGTTGGAGGATTCGAGCCGGCACCATCCGCGGGCGAGGAGGCACCAGCGATTTCCGCCGCGCAGCTTCAGGCAGACGTCGAGGTCCGGGAGAGCCGACTCCCACTTTTCCTGCAGCATGTAGACCCATGCCCGGTAAGCGAAACAGACCGGGTAGCCGGGATGCGCCTCGATGACCTTCGTCAGCTTTGCTGCGGCGTCGTCGTACCTCCCGGTAGCACCCAGCGTGGCACCCACGCAGAACTGCGCGGCAGCACACTCGGGGGCCTTGGCCTCGATGGCCGCGAAGACAACGAGCGCTTCCTCGAATTTCCGCTCCCGGTAAAGCCCGGCGCCTCGCTCGAATTCCGCCGCATACCTGGCCTCGTTGGGTGACAACTCCGGCAATTCGAGGCGCGGCATCTCGGCGGCGCGGGCGGACGAGACAAACCAAAGGAAGGGCAGCAGGCGAACGTAGCCGGGAATCAAGCGCATGGTCACAGTATATCCCTCGTGGTTCGCGTGTTGCGTCCGCGAGGTATTACAGCGGAATCGCGGGCGCGCTAGCGCCGACGCGTCGCGAAGGCGAGGACACCGAAATAGAGAAGCGCTCCCGCGAACAGCATCTGCATTGATGCTGAGTCGGTCTCTTTCCGGCCTGCCGGTGACCGCGCGGGTTCTGCGGCCACCACGAATGAGAATCTGCTCGAGCAACCGCTCCCCTTCCGCGACATCCCTAGGAGTGGGGGACGGTCTTCCTCCCAAGAAAGGTTGACCCCGTCCCCCGCGGTGGCCGAATGGTGCAGGACCACGGAATCGTTGAAGGGATTCGCGACTGTAAGGCTACCAGAGTATTCCCTCCCGGCAATCGGGACGAAGTCGCGCGCGACAAAGTCGAATTGGATTCGAACGGAATCCTCGTGATCGACGCCGACCTCAGAGGCGCAATTCTCGAGGCGCAGATCCCGGACAACTCTACGGGCTCCTTCCTCGATCTCAAGCAGGAGTCCGTATTCGCAGAGTATCGCCCTGTCCGCAGTGACCCGTTCTCCGGCCTCAACCTTCGTCACGATGCCGTCATGGTCATCATCGGCTTCCCTCTTCCAGAGTTCGGCGGCGGCGCCCCACCGCGTAACGCAAACCAGAATCCGGACGGCGTCCGCGCATGTCCGGAGCTCGACGTCCGTCGAAATGACCATGGCCCGCCAGGAATCCGGGGGGCACTGGGCAGGGGCCGCAATTGAAATTGCAGAGAAGGCGATGCCCAGGAAGAAGACCCGCATCACTTCAGTTTATCCCCCTTGCCTCTCATAAGTCATTCCCGAACAATGCCTCCATGCTCCGCTTCGCCACCCGCCTGGCCTTCCTGGCTCTCGCCCTCGCCGCCACCGCTTCCCTCGCCCGCGCCGAGGAACCGCTTCCCCAGAAATCGCTCGAGGACCGCCTGAAGGAAGCCGGCGCGAAGGAGGAGGCGATCGAGACGGGCGAGATTCTTGCCGAAGAAGCGGCGGCCGCGGACGGGGAGGGGTATGAGACGCGGGTGGTGAAGCTGAAGGGGTCGGACATTTCGCCGCAGATGGTGCTGTCGCCGAACGGGTCGATGCTGTATCTGGCGGACAAGTCGGGGTCGGTGCGGAAGATTCATCTGCCGTCGTGGAGGGAGGAGAGGCGGCTGTGGATCGGGAAGGCGGTGACGAGCCTCGCGAACTGCAAGGAGGGGCTTCTGGCGACGGTGCCGGAGAAGAAGCAGCTGCTGCTGATCAAGGAAGACACGCTGAAGGTGCTGTACCACTGGACGCTGGACGAGGCGGGGGTTGTGTTTGCGATGCCGAGCGGCGGGCTCATCTGGGTGCCGAAGCACACGAACGGGAAGCCGACGGAGCTGCAGGTCATCGAACAGGTGACGCACGCGCTTCAGCCCGCGATCAGCGGCCTGGCGATGATGCAGAAGTTCGGGGCGCTGGAGGCGTACAAGCGAAACCCGGGGTCGCTTCAGATCAGCACGTTCGAGAATCTGACGGCGGCGCCGAAGGGTGACTGGCTGGTAGTGACGAGCAGCGACTGCATATTCCGGATGCGGATGCAGGGGTCCGGGCTGGCGATTGAGGAAGCGAGTTCGCCGCTGGGGAGGCTGAGGCATCTTGCGGTGAGTCAGGACGGGACGCTGATCGGCGCAGCGGCGCCGATTCCGGCGCAGATGCCGGCGGGCTGGCCGGCGCTGAAGGGGTCCGGCTCGGTGGTGTTCAAAGTGAAGGATCTGTCGAAGCCGACGGCGGTGGTGGAGGGGCTGGCGCTGTGGGGGTTCACGCGGTCGGCGGAAAAGCTGTTCGGTTTCCGGGAGGACGGGAAGTTCGTGGTGCAGTCGGCGAAGGGGAAGATCGACCGGTCGATTGAGCTGGGGGCGACGAGTGGGTGTGTGGCGGTGGCGCAGGGGTCGGAGGGGCTGCGGTTTGTGATTCACCTCGGAGATCGATTGGCCTGGGTGTGGTTCAAGTGAAGTTGCGAGTTGCGAGTTGCGGGTTGCGAGTGGGGTCGAGGGCGCTGCGGATCCGGAAAGCGCGGAGGGGCGACGCTAAGGACTTCCTCGGGCTGGTGGTCGCGCTTGCGAATTTTGAGAAGCTCCCTCCGCCCGACGCGGCGGCGCGGCGGCGGCTGGTGAGCGATGCGTTCGGCGCGCGTGCGAAGTATCGGCTCTGGATCGCGGAGATCGACGGGCGCGTCGTGGCCTACGCGATCTTCTTCTTCACTTACTCCAGCTTCCTCGCGCGCCCCACGCTCTACCTCGAAGACATCTTCGTCCATCCGGACGCGCGCGGATGCGGCGTCGCTACTGCCATGATGAAGCGGCTCGCGGCGGAGGCGCTGAAGAACGGCTGCGGGCGATTTGAGTGGATGGTGCTGGACTGGAACAAGCTGGCGATCCGGTTGTATCAGGGGCTGGGGGCGCGGGAGAAGAAGGCTTGGCTCCTGTACAGGCTGGAAGCGGATCAGATGCAGTTGCGTTGAACTGCAACAAATTACTAACTTTATAGCTAACACAATTGTGATTATCTTTGCTATAGTCCAAAGAACCTAAGATGTCTTAGCTATGAACCCCTCCGATTTCGCTCCCTCCTCCCCCGGTCGCCTCGTCTCCGTCGGCCCCCCCGACGTGGCCTACCACGCCTTCGTACCTGCGCCTCTCCCGCCCGCCTTCGACTGGTCCCCTCGACTGATCGCTGAAATGTCGCTCGCGGATCGCGCCCTCGGGGAGCTCGCCGGCCTCGGCCGAACACTCCCGAATCCGCATCTACTCATCGGGCCCTTCACGCGCCGCGAAGCCTTGCTCACCAGCCGGATCGAGGGTTCGGAGGCGTCCATGTCGGACCTTGTCCTCTTCGAAGCCAACCCCACTTCCGAACGTGACGTGCGCGACGCCCGCGAAGTTTCCAATTACATCCGCGCGCTCGAACACGGCCTTTCACGGCTCAAGTCGCTTCCGCTCAGCCTCCGCCTCCTGCGCGAAATTCACGCCATCCTGCTTCAGGGCGTCCGTGGCGGCAACCTGACCCCGGGCGAATTCCGGACCTCGCAGAACTGGATCGGACCAGCGGGCTCAAATCTGCGGACGGCGACGTTCGTCCCGCCGCCGGTCGACGAACTCCTGCCCGCGCTCGACGCCTTCGAGAAATTCCTCCACGCGCCGGCCGAGATCCCGCTTCTCGCGCGACTTGCGCTCCTTCACTACCAGTTCGAGACGATTCACCCCTTCCTCGACGGAAACGGCCGCGTGGGGCGGCTCCTCGTCACGCTCGTCCTGTGCGGCGAGTCCGTCCTCCCGGGTCCGCTCCTCTACATTTCCGCTCCGATCGAGCGCAGGCGCGAAGAGTATTACGCGCGGCTGATCGGCGTCACCCGCCGGGGAGAATGGACGGCGTGGATCGAATTCTTCCTGCAGGTCGGCCGCGAGGCCGCGCTCGACGGCGTGACCCGTGCGCACAGGCTCGTCGCCCTGCGCGAGGAATTTCGCGCGCGCCTCCAGTCCGTCGGGACGTCTCCCCTGCCGCTTCGAATCGCCGATGCCCTCTTCACCTGGCCCGCCCTGAACACCGCGCGCGTCTGCGAACTCCTCGGCATCAGCCAGGTCGCCGCGATGTCGCACCTGAGACGTCTGGAAGCGGCGAAAATCCTGCGTGAAGCGACGGGGCAGAAACGCAATCTCGTCTTCATCGCGGACGAAATCGTCCGCATCATGGAGTAGCCATGTCGATCCGCGACAAGCTGACGCGCCTCCTCGGCCCCGAACCCGCCGCTTCCCCTGACCGCGCGCGCGTCGAGCAGGCGATGCGCGGGTCGCGGCGTCCGGCGGACATCGCGGAGGTCGTGGAGGGCGAGGACGCGGGCGGCGGGACGTTTCTCGTCCGCCGCGGCCACGACGTGCCGGTGGAGTTCTCGGAAGCGGACCCGCGGTGGTGGGCGGCGCTGGCGCGCGAGCCGCGATGGGCGGGGGCGAGGCGCGAGGACGTGGCATTCCTCGACCTGGAGACGACCGGCCTCGCGGGCGGAACGGGGACGGTCGCGTTCCTGATCGGCCTCGCGCGCGTGCGCGACGGCCGGCTCGAAACGCGACAGTATTTCCTGCGGTCGCCGGCATCGGAAGCGGCGGCGCTCGCGCGCGTGGAAGAAGAGCTGAGCGGCTGCACGCACCTCGTGACCTTCAACGGCAAGTGCTTCGACTTGCCGCTGCTCGAGACGCGCTTCGTGATGCAGCGCCGCGAGCTCGTGACGCTTCCCCACCTCGACCTCCTCCACCCCGCCCGCCGGGTCTGGAAGCGCCGGCTCGAGGACTGCACGCTGGGGCGGCTTGAGGCGGAAATCCTCGGCCGCGCGCGCCACGGCGACATTGACGGCGCGGAGATCCCGCAGCGATGGTTCGACTGGCTGGCGCTCGGCGACGCGCGGCCGCTCGCGGCGGTGATCGAGCACAACCGGCTGGACCTCGTGGCGCTGGCGTCGCTCGCCGGGCGGCTCGCGAGGCTCCTCGCAAATCCGTCCGAGGCCGTGCATGCGACAGACCTCTTTTCTCTCGGCTCGATGATGGCGCGCGACGGCGACGTGCGCGCCGAGCCCACACTCGGCGAAGCTCTCGCGCGCGGCGCGCGCGAAGCCGCGCCCGAGCTCGCGCGGGTGAAAAAGCGCCGCGGCGCGCGCGATGAGGCCCTCCCCCTCTGGGAATTGGCCGCTCGAGATCCCGGGCGGCGAGGACTCGAGGCAGGCGTCGAGCTTGCAAAGCACTACGAGCACAAGTCGAAGGACCCGGCGCGGGCGCATGCGGTCACCCAGGGGCTTCTGGCGCGCGGGGACCTGACGACGCGTGAACGCGAGGGACTCGTGAAGCGTCTGCACCGACTCGAGCGAAAGCGCGCGCGAACGACGGGAGGCTTCGTCTAGACGCGCGGGACGGCGAGCTTCGCGACCCAGATGTCAGGGTCCGGGATCTGCCACGTGCAGGCATTCTCAACGCCGGAGGCATTCTTGAATTGCAGGTTGAGCGCCTTCGCCAGCCCCATGAAATGTGAAGAAGCGCTGGCGCTCTCGATCCGCGAAAGCGGGATTTCCAGGTCGAGTCCCGAGAAGGGACCCCATGCCGCAAAGACCAGGCGACTGGGTGTCAGCGCCAGGATGCCCGTGCCCCGGATCCGGATCTTCTGCAGGTCGTGACCGCGGAAGTTCGCCTGCCTTTCCAGGAGCAGGGCGATCTCGCCCTTCAGCAAGCGGCGCATACGGGTTCTTGCACACCTCGCCGCGAGTAGTAACGCCGCCGCGATAACAGGCAGGAGGGTGGCTACCAAAGCAATTTCCCGGAGGACCGCGCTCATGCGTGCATTCTATCGCAGGGGAACCATCGCCGCTTCCCAGCCGTCGTACTCGTCCGAAAACTGCTCTGCCAGCCGGGTGAACAACTCGCGAAACGCCTCCACGTCGGGTGGGAGCAGAGCCGTCATGTGCTCCGCATGGATACACCAGCCCGGGCCTAGCGCCGCGGCATGAACCTGATGCGGCTTCGAAAGATCGCTGCCGGCAGTCGCGAGTTGCCTGAGAACCTCTATGTCACCGAGGGTCAAACCGCGACCGCGTCCGCCAGCCCGTGCTTCACCGCCAGCTTCGGCGTCACGGTCTTGAGCCGAAGAAGTTCCCTCTCGACCTGCGCGGTCGAGAGGCGGGTCGCCGCCGCGAAGGCCTGCACGACGCGCGGCGCGTAGACGGCAGTGGTCTTGCCGTCGCCGGACATCGGGGCCCCGGGGATGGACAGGAGCGCCGTGCGCGCGACGGTGCGGAAGCCTTTTGTCCCGGCGGCGAGGACGATCGAGGAGATGCCAAGGGCCTGGCGCGAGCAATGCGTCCGCACGCGGCATTTCGCCTTGAGCATGACGTCGATGAGCGTCAGGCCTGCGGTGATGGAGCCGCCGGTGGAGTCGATCGCGATCGTGAGGTCGGCGTCCGACTTCATCGCCTGCACGAAGATCAGCCAGGTCGCGGCCTGGAGGGCGAGGCGGTCGTCGATTTCGCCCGCGAGCTTGAAGAGCTTGAGATCGCCCTGGGGCAGCGTGATGCGGACTTCCGGAGGCGCGCTTGTGAATCTCTTGAACAGCGTTCGCGTGGCGTTGACGAAGCCTGCGAGCGTGCCGCTGGATTCGTCGGGGCGCTGCTCAGGAGGCGGTTTCTGGAGCGGAGCGGCCGGGGCCTTTGCAGGTGCGGTTGGCGAGATAGCCGACGCGGGAATCCCGCGGGATTCGTGCATGCGCGGCGACGGGGAGCCCGGCGCGGCCTGAGGCGGCCGGGGCTTTTCCGCTTCGACGACCTTCGGCGAAGCGCTCCGTCGCCCTTCGGACTGCGGGCGTTTCCCGCGTGAGCTCGCGGGATCGCGGCGCGTGGGGGCCGTGGGTGGATCGGCGGGGGGCGCGCCCGGGCTGGTATCGGGCCTTGGCGTCAGGAGGTGCGCTGCGGGGACGGTGGAATCGCCGGGCGCCGATTTGGAAACCTCCGGAGGCGGGGCGTCGCGAAGCGCCTTTGGAAGTTCGGCGGGATCGACGTTGACGCGCCGGATGACCGAGGAGGGGCCGGGCTTCTTGCGGGGCGACGGGGTTTCCTGTGCCGCCGGCGTGGTGCGCTCAGGCCAGGTCAGGGGCTCTTGCTGCGGTGTCGGCGCGGGGGCCGAGTCCACGGGCTTCGGACGAACTTCGAGAGAAGCGCCTTTCGACTCGCTTCGCCCGCTCAGGCCGCCCGCGC
>WSZJ01000094.1 GCA_009773755.1 Planctomycetota bacterium
CCGCATGCGGATCACCGCGGCCGGCGCTTCCGCCCTCACGACCATCGCCGGCGCCGGCGCGGCGGTCGCCGGCCGGTGGGCCGGCCCGTACTGCGCCAGCCAGGCGGCCGCGCAGGAGAGGAGGGCGGAGGCGCTCACCGCGATGAAGGGTGCGATGGGGCGGCGGCGGGAGGGCAGGGAAGCGGTTCTGGTTCTCATGGGTTTGGAGTTCCTGGTTCCGGAAGTTGAGTTCAGAGTTCCGCGTTCGGAGTTCCGCGTAAGGGCTGCCCGGGACCGATCGACTTCGAGTAATGAACGGGGGCTCGAGTGAGTGGTTCGAACTACTTCGGAGGCTTGACTGGTGCATATCGCTTCCATGTAAGAAGCGTAAGCGCGTTCTGCGCCGTGGAGCCTGTCCGCCCCAGGGGGTCGTTCTCCGGCGGATCCCAGGAGCCTTCGCGACAGCCCGAAGCTCGCTGCGCTTCGACGACCCGGGTCGCCGCAGCGTCGCGCCAGGTACGCCACGTCTTCGTGTCCGCTGACGACGCCTGCCTGGCTGCGAGGAGCACCCAGTGCAGCGTTCCGAGGTCCGGCCGCTCCGGCCGGTCGGCTTCGAGTTGCACAACGCGGTAGGCGGCAGCCCAGTCGCCATCGACGGACTGCCGGGGCGACAGGAGACGCGCGGCCGTGGCCATCGAGGCTCGTCGAAGCGGCGCGAGCGATTCGTCCGCGATGAACGTCGCCACGGCGTCTGACATAGCATCCTCGGGCACCTTGAGTTTCGCCTCGCGCGCGATCCCGATCGCAAGGAGCGCCCAGGCGGTGGCGTCCGAATCGCGTTCGGCTGCTCCGGATTCATTGCGCCACCGGATCCCCCAGGCGTACCTGGCAAGCAACGAATTGACCAGGTTCTGCGCGAAATCGCGGAAGAGCGCCGACTGCGTCATGGCATACGCTTCTGCGAGCGCGAGCGTGGCGAGCGCGTGATCCTGATGTGACCAGCCGGTCGGTTGCCGGCCCGCCGCCGGGCAATTGCTGATCAACCACTTGATCGCGTTCTTTGCAACCTGGCCCCTGCCTATGGTCCTGCCGCTGACTGAATCGCGGTACGCGCCCTTCGACAGGTGCGTTATCCCGTCGCCGAGGTAGGCGAGGAGCGCGATGGCTGTCGCTCCCGGGGCGGATTTCGCGGTTGAATGAGGAGTGCCCTTCTTCTCGGTGCATTCGGAATCCGCGGCCCATCCTCCGTCGGTGAGCTGGTGCCGGTCAAGCCACGCGAGCGCCGCTTCAAACGCCTTCCCGTCGTCGCCGAGGTCGTCGGACCAGCGGATTCCCCGGAGGCCCAGCGGGCCGGCCCCGCGCTTCGATGGATCGTTCAGCGATACTTCAGGTGGCGGCGCCGGCGGTCGAGGCGGCGGCCCGGGCGGAAGGACCTCGTAGGATTGTCGGCGGGGAAACGCGATTCTGACGTCCACGTGTCTGTCGTTTCGTGGGAGGTTGCCGGACCTGAGGTCCCACGGCCAACCGGGAAGCAGTTCCACGAGCGACATGAAAACGGAATGAAGCGTTACCGCCGCGCAGAGCGACACGACGACGACCGCGACTTGCTCGCAACGGCGCTTCACTTTTTCTCCGGAGCCTGTTTCTCGAGACGCTTCTTCAAGGCCTCGACCTTCGGCCCGATGCCGAACTTCCCGCCGTCGAGGTCAGGGTGATTCCGGGTCAGGTCTTGCAGCCCCGTGCGCCCCAGTTCGAAATCGCCCGCTTTGCCGCGTCCGGCGAGCACGCGCAGCGCGCCCACTTTCGAGCGCCACCACGGGCCGCCCTCCGCCGTGCACTTGTCGACGATGTTGGCGAAAACGGCCCAGGCCGCGTCGAATTCCGGTCCCCGGCCGGCCTTTTCGGCGAGCTTCAGGTGCAGGAACCCCATTTCCTCATACGACGCGAGCACCCAGGCGCGCCCCTGGATCGCGTTCGCGTTGAACTGGCCGTTTCTCAACAGCCCCGCGTCCTCGACCACGCGGCCGAACGCGTCGCGCGCGCCCTCGAGGTCGCCCGAGAAGGCGAGCGCCCGGCCAAGTCGGAAATCCACGGACCAGCCCGGGGGCAGAGCAGCGCAGGAAGCGGAAGCGCGTGCGAGCCGGACGGCGCCGGACAGGGCATCCGGGTGTGGAATCGACGCGGGGATGTCATCAATGGAAGCGTCGTCCGCAATGGCATTCAGGGCGAGCGCGAGTTGAAGCGCGTGATCGGTCACGGCCGCGGCGTCGGCGCCCGAAGGGGGCGACTTCGCCGAAAACGCGATCTCGACGGAATCGGCGTACCGTGCAATCGCTGCGAGCCGCAGCGAAACAGCGTCCGCTCCGCCGGTCTCCGCCGCTGCGTCGCAGGCCGCCGCGGCTTCGCGGCAGGCTCTACCGGCTCCCGCCGTCGACTTGAACCGCCTTGCCAGCCCGGCCGCGACCTCCGAAGCTTTCGACGGCTCGCCGTTGGCGATCCTCGCGCGCACCAGGAGTTCGCCGACGCGGCGCTCCTGATCCGGCTGCGTCTGGGGACCGACGGCTTCGAGTTCCCTGATCGCGATGGAGGGGCGCGAGTCCTGCTCGTGCAGGAGCACGGAGGCGAGCAACATTCGCGAGGTGGCGATGACGCCCGCGCGGGGCTCCGCGGCGGATAGACCCGCCTCGATCGCCTCGCGGAAGTACTTTTCGGCCTGCTTGAACGTCTCCACGGCGATGGTTCGTTTTTCGGCGATCTGCCAGCGTGCCTCGGCGAGCTTGTGGTACGAGCGCCCCGCCATGCAAAGCGCTTCCACAAACAGCCGCGCATCCCTGGGAACGCGCGCGAAATTCAGCGCCGCCTTTTCGAATTCGCCGCGTTCGAATTCGCCTTCCGCGACGAGGTAAAGGGCGTTCTGCGCGTTCGCGTCGTTCGGCCAGCGGTCGACGAGCAGTCGCAGCATGCGCTCGAGTTGCTCGCGCTCCCATCGACCGGCGTCGCCTGCGCGGGAAGCGAAGACGTTCCAGATCTGTGCGGCGCGGAAGGCGGCCTGGGGCGCGGCGGGGAGACCCGGATGCTCGGTAGCCACCGTTTCGTAAAGGACGACGGCATCCCATGGGCGATCGAGACGGTCCGTGCAGACCGCGAGGCGCCAGATCACTTCGCCCTCCGGGGACTCCAGCATCCCCAGCAGCGCGCGGTATTCGCTCCACGCCTGCTGCCAGTTGCCTGTCGCAAACGCCGTGTTCGCGATCAGCCGCCGCGCTGCCGGCGCTCCCGCGCCGCCCCATTGAATCAGGCGTTTTGCGGCGATCTCACGGAGCGCCACGCTGGGCGCCGCTTCCATGAGCGCGAGCGCAAGATTCGCGGCGTCGTCCCTGCGCCCGAGCGCCGCGAGTGCGGCGCCCTTTTCCAGAACCGCGAGGAATCCGGAGCGATCTTTCGCCGCATTCGGGAGGAACTTGAGCAGCGTCTCGATGGAGTCGAGCGCAGCCGTCGGGTCGCCCATCGCCGTCTGCGTCTCGGCGCGGCCGCCCATCGCGCGCTCCGAGACTTCGCGCTCCCAGGAGGGGATCGGGCCGCCGAAGATCCCGTCGCGCCACGGCCGCGAAACTCTCCAGGCGACGTCGAAGCGGTTCAGCGCTTCCGTCGGGCGGCCGAGGTCGCGCAGGACCAGCGCCCAGGTGAGCGACGCCTCCTGGATCAGCGGGGTTTCGCCGAAGTCGAACTCCAGGTCCACGAAGGCGCCGAGCGCCCGATCGAGCCACTTCTTGCGATCTGCGGCATTCGCCTCGAGGCGTCCGCGCAGGTGGAGGCACCGAGCGGCCTGGTAGGGAGCTTCCGCGGCCTGTCCTTCGGCCTCTTCGAGATCTTTCGCGTCTTTCCCCTGCGCAGGCTTGCCCGCCAGCCGCTTTCGATGTTTTGTTTTCGAGTTTTCGCTGAAGCGCCCGCCGCTTCGAGATTCTTCAACCCCTTCTCCAGCTCCTCCCGCCCGCGCTCGGCCGCCTTCGCGGCGCCCGCCCTGTCCTCGACGACTTCCTGCTCGGCAACCTCGCCGCACTGCCGCCGCATCAGCCCCGCCTGCATCAGGGCCTCGCCGAATCTCGGGTGCCCCGGGTTGGCGTCTGCGAACGCATCCAGCGCCGCAGCGCCGCTCGCCAGCTCCTCCCGCGCCTCGGACAGCGTCGACGCCGAGGCCGCCCGCTTCATCGCGATCTCCGCGCGCACCAGCGGCACCGCCGCCTTCTCCTGCGCGTCCGCCCCCGCCTCGATCTTCCGGCACATGTCCTCCGCCTGCTGCACGAATCCATCGCGAGCCAGACCACGGGCGAAGTCGATGTCGTCGCCGGCGAAGCAGAAGGAAGCGGCGAAAAAGAACGGGATGGTGACGATGCGGCTGAAGAGGTTCATCGAGGGGCTCTCCGTGAAGTGGACTGCGCGAGAAACATGCGCGTCACTTCAGAACGGGCCGGATCGAGCGCGGTTCAGGCAATCCTGACGGAACTCGCAACCCGCAACTCGGAACTCGCAACTCTTGTGTTACGCGTCCGAACAAAGCAAAGCGGGCTCCCCAACCCGGGAGCCCGCTTCATTCCACAATCTCTCTTGTCGTCGAGTTACTTCCCGCGCTTCACACCGAACGCGCTCGCGTACCGGTAGTACACCTCGAGGTTCAGCGTGTTGATCGCGGTCGTGTAGACCCGGCCGCCTTCAAAGCCCCAGCGGTCCACGTTCACGTCCCAGGAGCCGAACTCGCATCCGTCCTTCATGGCGTGCTGTGTGGGGATCAGCGCCGAGGTCATCGCCTTGTTCCATTCCTTGAAGAACTTTCCGTCCGGGCCGTCCCACTGGAAGAGAGCCAGCGAGCCGTAGTACCAGTAGTAGTAGTCCGTCTTCTTGCCGCCGTACACCGGGGTGTCGGCCATCATCAGGCGCGCGCCGCCTTCCAGCGCCGGGTCCTTCTCGTCGTGGGAGATGAAGATCCGGCAGAGCATGCCGACCGCGCTGAGAGCGGGATGGTCTTCCCAGTCGTTGTTCTTCCCGTCCACGACGACCTTGCCCGTCCCTTTCGCCGTGTACCCCGTCTTGTAGTACGCCTCGTCCGTGCACTCGACGATCCACGCCTTGGCGCCTTCGAACGCCGACCGCGGCACCGCGAGCTTCGCAATTTCCGCCGACTTCAGAGCCATCACCGCCCAGCCCGTGACGGACGTATCGTTGTCCGGCGCGCGCTTGCTGTAGCGCCACGCCTTGTACGGGCTCTGAGCTTCACAGAGGAAGTCGATCCCGCGCTGCGCCGAGTCCTTGAAGAGCAGGCTGTCGGTCAGTCCGAACGCCTCGGCCATTGCCAGCGCCGCAATCGCGTGGTTGTACATGTACTTCGACCCGTGCCGGCCGCCGAAGCAGCCTTCCGCGTCCTGGTTCGTCATGAGCCACTTCACGCCCGCCTTCACGATTTCGCCGTAGCACATCGTCTTCTTCGAGATCGGGTCGACGTACGTTTCCTTGGAGAGGTGCGTGTAGCCGACACCGAGGAATGCGAGCACCGAAAGCCCCGTCACGCCCGCGTCGTACTCGTTGTACCCCAGGCCGTTGCATTTCCCGGCGCCGCAATGGTGGTCGAACGCCGCGGAAGACCATGAGCCGTTCGCTTCCTGGTGCCGCCCGAGCCACCAGAGTCCATGCGTCACGGCGTTTTCCGCCGTGGAGCCGTCGCGCGTCCCGTTCCGGTCGCGCTTGCGGAACTCTCCGCGGCCGCCGGGGCCGTTGCCGAAGCGCTTGCTGCCGCCGCCGCCGTCGCCGACGCCGAGGGACTTGTTGGAGCCGGGGCCGCCCATGCCGCGCCCGATGCCGTTGCCGTCGCCCCAGTCGGCGCTGAGCCCGTTCTTGTCCTGGCCGAGCATCGTGTCGCCGTCAATGCCGTTGTCCGAGATGTTGACCGCGGCTTCCGGGTGGTCCATGGCGTCGTCCAGGACGGGCTGGTCGTTTTCAGGGAAATTCGACGCCGTCAGGTTGAGGTCCTTGGCCGACTTGCTCCCGGTAATGTCGAGCGGGCGCTCCATAACAACCGGTTTGTCCTGCACGTGCCGCCGCATCACCACCGCGGCCTCCTTCACTTTGATCTCTTCCTTGAACGTGACCACCGTCATCCCCGCCAGCACGATCAGGTGGAACGCGATCGAGATAAGCCACCAGGGCGTGTTCCGGACCTGATCCTCGACCCAGCGCGTGACTCCGCCGGCTTCCGGCGCGGCAACGATCTCGACTTCCTGCGGCGCTTCGTGCGTCATGGCGACCCCTCCTGGAGAAGGGCCCGGTTTCATCCGGGCCAACAGAATCAATAGCTTTTCACCGGTCGGAAGCTTCCCGCAGGCGATTCCTTTATCCCTTGCGTCGCTTGCAGGAGGTCTCCGCCGGACTGACATGCCAACGCAGAGTTCGGAAGCGGAGTTCAGTCCGTTCGTTTTTTCGAGCGAATTTCCGGAAAGTGGCGGGGTATTTGCTGGGGCATGCCGGGGCAAGTTGCCCCGCGGCGCGACCTACTCGCCTGCGTCAACCAGAGTCAGCACGTTGAGCGCCGTGCTGAAGACCCTTCCGCCCGCAAATCCCCATCGGTCCAAGTCCACGTCCCACGAACCGTTCGTGCATCCGTCCTTTTCGACCTTTTGCGTTGGAATCAGCGCGCCCCGGACCGCCGCGTGGAACGCCTCCGCGTGCTTCGGAAACTCCCGCTCGCGCAACGCCATTGCTGCAGCTGCGAAATTCCAGGCGTGATAGTCAACCTTCTTCCCCGAGTACGTCGGCAGGTCGCTCACGAGCGCGTTCGCGAAGAGCCGGTCGATTTCGACCGGTTCGCGACCGCAGCGGGGGAGCGCCAGCAGGGCGACGGCGGCGCCGACCGGGTGAGAGTCCCAGTCATCGTTCTTGCCCTGGCAAACCACTTTGCCGGCGTTCTTCCAGTAAGCGACGTCCAGCGCGCCGAACGGACGGTTGCATCTTGCGTCGGCAATCTGAAGCGCGATTCCGTCCCAGCTCGAGCGAGGAACGGTGATCCCTGCGTCCTGGGCCGCTGTAAGCCCTCGGAAGGCCCAGGCGGTGGCGATCAGGTCCGCCTGCTCACGGCCGTCGTCCGCCCAGCCGGAGTAAGAATGCTGCAGCGAGAGCAGGAAATCGACGGCCCGGTCAGCAGATTGACGCACCGCGTCATTCCCAGTCAGCCCCGCGGCCTCGCAGAGCGCCCACGTTGCCGCAGCATGCTGAATTGCAACCCAGCTGTGGTCCCGGCGTCCAATCGAACCGTCCGTCGCCTGCCGGGCGGCCAGCCAGTTCAATCCTCGCTTCACGACGTCGCCGGTACGCCACCGATGGCCGGCCGTGTGATCGACCAGCTCCGTTCTGGAAAGCGTCGTGTATCCGGCGTGAAGGAAGGCGAGGACTGCCAGCGCCGTCACGCCGGCGTCGAATTTGTCGTATCCGGGTCCGGGACACTTTGCATTCCTGCACTGAAATCCGAATTCAGCGCATTCCCATCCGCCGTCAGGCCGCTGGTGCCGCGCCAGCCAGGCCAGGCCCGCGGCGATCGCGAAAGCAGGGTCTGTCGGTTCGGTGAGCCTTCCCCGCGCAATCAGGTTTCTGCGCCCGCCCAGTCGGCCTCCGTAACGTCCGCCGCCGCCGCTTCCAACGCCCATTGCGTCGTAAACACCCGTTGCTCTGCCAGGTTGCCGGCCACGGATGTCCCCCGGTTCCCGATCCGGATTCGAGATGTGCACATCGCGCGATCGCAGATCTCGGCCCTTGCCGTCCATGAACGCATCGTTGAACTGCCGGTGATTCTCTTCGTAGTCGCATTCGGGGTCGAAAATCGAAGGCTCAACTACCGGATTATCTGAAGGGGGGAACGGCCTGCTTTCACCAAAAGGCGACGGGGGATCGATCCGAGGTTCCGGGTCGGACGATTCGCTTCTGCCCGCGTCTCGCCTTCCACTGAGAAGCGCCAACGAGATCGCCACCGTCCAGAGCAGGAAAGCCAGCGCGCGAATAGTCCCGTTCATCCCCATGCAAACGACACGAGTGACTCTCAGTTCACCCAATCAAGCGTTCAACCGCCCCCATCACCACCTGTCCCGCCGCTTCGAACCCCGCGTCCTCCAGCAGATCCGCCGAGTCGCCCGCCGTGTGGATCCGCGAAGTCCCGCGGCCGTGAGCGAAGAGCGTCGCGCACGCGAGCCCCGCTTCCACGAACGGCACATGGTCGGCCAGCAGGCCGACGCCGAGCGGGATGCGGCGGATGGAATGGAAGAGGGATCGTGCGGAAGCGACGAACGCGTCGGCGACCGGTCCGACGGCGGGGATGACGAAGAACCGTCCGGCGGTGGCGCAGCCGTCGAGGTTGAGAATGCGGCACTTCGGCTCCCCGAGAAGTTCGCCGGCGTGGCGTGCGGTCCAGAGGCGCGATCCGACGAGTCCGTGTTCCTCGGCGGAGGGGGAGAGGAAGATCGCGCGTGCTTTCCAGGAAAGCGGCAGGTCGCGCCAGAGGCGGGACATCTCGACCAGGGTCGCGAGGCCGCAGGCGTTATCGAGCGCGCCTGGGGATGCGTTTCCGGTGCGAAGGGCGAACAGCGGTATCGCAACCGCGAGCGTCGCCGCGAAGCAGGCGTGAATCGCGGCCGGATGTGGCCAGCCGAGCCAGAGACGCAGAAACGCGAGCTGGACGGTGGCGGTGCCTGCGAAACCGAGAAGCGCGAAAAGCGCCACGCGCAAGGTCATGGAAATGTTCTGCGACTTGGTGTCGTAGTGCGCGACGAAGACGAGAAGCGGCGCGCCGGCGGGGCCGGGGGCGCGGGCTATGAGGTTCGACGTGCGGACCCAGCCGGGAAGCGGCTCTTCGGATTCCCTCGCACCGTGCGCCCGGGACATGAGAATCGCGGTCGAGAGCCGCGCGCCGTTGAGCGTGAGCAAGGCCAGCCCCGCGAGCCCGGCGACCGCGAGCCACGGCAGCCAGACGGCAGCCCAGACCGACGCGACCAGCGCGAGTCCGAGGGCGAGCATGAGGCGGACGCAGAAGTCCCCCGAGGGGCGAAAGTGAAAGAACTCTTCGGCTGTCTCCATTCCCGCATCCCGGAACGCGCCGCGCACTTTTTCCGCCGCCCATCGTTCCTCAGGCGTGCCACAGCCGCGCGGGCGCGCCAGCATCGCCGCGAAAGACCGGGCACGGGCAGAGGACCAGGGGCTCAAGTCCCTCCATTGAAAATTGAAAACGGCAAATTCAATATTGAAAATTCGTCCGTTGAACGCAAATCCCTGTCCCTGCTACACTTCCGCGTCAAGTCCCCTCCCGAGGGCAGCCATGTCGCGCCGCTTCCTTGCAGCATTTCTCCTCGCCGCCGGCGCGCTTTCAATCGCGGCGGATCCGTTCGAAGACGCGCGCAAAGTCTTCCTTCCGAAATACAAATCACCCGACGCCAAAGTCCGCGTAGAAGCCGTGCGGGCGCTCAAGGACTACAACACGAAGGACGGCATGGATTTCATGGTCCCGCTCTATCTCCTCGAGCCCGACCCGACGGTGCAGCAGGCCTGGGTCGACATGATCGGCGGGCCGGTCGAAGGCGAAGGACGCAAGCGGCTCTACGAATACTGCCGCACGGGAAAAGTCGAAACGCGCGTCAAGATCATCCGCATCCTCGGACGCGGCGGGTACCGCGACCTCATGGATCTCCTCAAGGACCTCACTCACGACGGCGAACCCCTCGTCCGCCGCGCCGCGCACGAGTCGATCGCTTCAGGAAAATTCGGGAGCATGGAAGCGGTGGTCCGGGCGGGGCTGACCGACATGGAGCCCGACGTGCGCGCGGCCGCAGCAAAGGCCGTCGGTTCGTTCCGCCGCGAGGAATCGGTACCGGCTCTCATCAGGCTCCTCGAGGATCCGAAGGAAGAGGCCGATGTGAAGACGGCGGTCGCCGACGCCCTTGCCGAGATTACGGGGCAGAAGTTCGGTCCGGAAGCCGATACATGGAAGACCTGGCTCGAGGGACGCAAAGGGCTTCGCGTCACCCAGGCCGACGTCGACCGCGCGCTGGATCGCGCTTCGCAGTGGATGTTGAAACTGCATCCGGACGGCTACGCGGGGACCGAGGAAACGCTGGAGCTCGAGCTTTACGCGCTCATCCACTGTGGCATCCCGCTCGACCACAAGAACATGAAGTCGGCGATCACGGGCCTCTACAAGAAGCCGATGGCGCGCGCCTACAACGTCTCGCTCGGCGCTATGGCCCTCGCCGACGTGTCGCCGACGCTTCACCAGTCCTGGCTCGCGAAAGCAGCCGAGTTCCTCGCCAACTGCCAGTGCGACAACGGGCAATTCTGGTACGGAGAAGCGACGCCCGGCGACACGCCGACGCTGGCGCCGCCGGAGATCACGCCCGGCGCGCGGCCGGAATTCGGAGGGGGGACGAAGGCTCTGAAGCGGATCACGGTGCGGAAGAACCCGAAGCGGAAGATTGCGAAGGTTGGGGACAACTCGAACACGCAATACGCGGTGCTCGGGCTGCGCGCGTGCGCCGAGGCGGGGATCGACATCCAGAAGGAAGTCTGGGTGGAGTGCATGGCGTACCTGAAAAGCAACAACACGAACGCGGGGAGCTTCACCTACAGCCCGACGAGCGGCGGGGACTACGGGTCGATCCACACGAGCGCGCTGGGCGCCTACATCGTGTGCCGCTGGTACGCCGGGTCCGGCAACCGGCGCGACGTCGTCATCGACAGGGGCCTCGAATGGCTCTCGCAGAATTTCGCCATCGACCAGAATCCGAAACACAACGACCCGAAGGCCTGGGTTTACTATTATCTGTACGGCATGGAGCGGGTCGGCGTCCTCGCCGACACCGAGTTCTTCGGAAAACGGGAGTGGTACCAGGAAGGCGCGAAGTTCCTTCTCTCCGCCCAGACCGCGGGCGGCGACTGGAACAACGACGCGCGCGACACGGCGTGGGCGATCCTGTTCCTGCGCCGGGCTACGCGCCCGGTGGGCAAAATTGAGGATAAGTAGATGAAGAAATTCCTCGCGCTGACTCTCCTTTGCCTGGGCGGCTGGGCACTCGCCGAATCGATCACGCTCAAGTCCGGCGAAACGCTCACCGGCGACGTCAAGAAGGCCTCGAAGGACGGCGCTTCCATGGACGTCGGCGGCGTGCGCGTCGACGTCCCGTGGGAATATCTCGACCCGGACAAGGCCGAGCAGATCTGGGAAGCGAAGCTCGCGTGGGACGACGTGCAGGGGCTCGCCGACCTCGCGAACTGGTGCGAAGACAAGGGGATGCCGGTCGAGGGGAAGCGGGCCTGGGAGAAAGTGCTGAAGGCGGCGCCGGATCACCTCGACGCGCGGGCGGCGCTGGGCTGGGTGAAGGAAGGCGGGGAGTGGGTCCTCGCAGCCGCGAAGAAGGTCGTCGATCCCGTCGCACCGCTTCCCGGAAACGGCACGGCGCCGACGACGAATCTGACGGTCCCCGCCAGCGTCCCGAAGACGGCGGTCGAGCACGACAAGAAGGGCAACGACATCATCGAGGAAGCGAAGAAGAACCCGAAGAATGTCGTGGACATGTCCGAGCTCGCGGTCGCCGAGTACCGGAAGGCGATCAAGATCTGCCGCGACTTCGCGCTTGCGCACTATCACCTCGGGATCGCGTTCCAGTTCACCAAGGATTACCGCGAGGCCGTGACCGCGCTCGAGGCGGCGATCAAGTTCAATCCGCTCTTTTTCGAGGCGATGGTCGAGCTCGGAGACGCCTACGCCTGGCTCCGCAACGAAGACAAGGCGGTCGAGCACTACAAGAAGGCGCTCGAAATCAATCCCCTGTACGCGCACGGCTGGAGCAACATGGCGATCGTCGAGCTGAAGCGCCGCCACCTGCCCGACGCGCGCACGGCGTGCGACAAGGCGCTGGCGATCGACTCGAACGACCAGATGGCCAAGGCGATGTCGCCGATGATCGACCAGGAAATCGCCGGCCCGAAGTTCACGTCGCCGGAGATCCGCAAGAAATCGAAGCATTTCGAGGTCATCACCGACGGCAGCCAGAAAGTCGCCGACACGATGTCGGAGCACCTCGAACACGTCTACGCCGTCTACGAGAAAGTTTTCCCCAAGATCCAGAAGGACGACCTGATTTTCCCGGTCGTCGTCTACAAGGACAACGGCGAGTACATGGCCGCGGGATCCCCTCCCGGCACGGGCGGTTACTTCTCGCCGTTCGTGAAGAAGCTCGTCTTCTACTGGATGGGCGACGCGAAAGTGCAGGACACGCTCATGGTCCTCTACCACGAGACGTTCCATGCGTTCCTCGACTATTACCTCGAGGACGCGACCCAGTGGTTCAACGAAGGCCACGGCGATTACTTCGGCGCCTGGATCTGGCGGGAAAACGAGCAGCGCATGGATCGCCGCACCAACTGGTGGCGCCTCGGCGGCATCCAGGGCGCGATCCGCAGCGACCGCTTCACGCCGGTGAAGGAACTCCTGCAGATGACCCAGCAGGAAATGTACGGCGCCAACGTCGGCATCAACTACGCCGAAGCCTGGTCCATCGTGTATTTCATGTGGACCTACTCCAACGGCAAGTACATCGCCACGCTGCAGAACTACTTCTTCGAGATGCAGAAGGGAAGCGGCATCAAGCGCGCGTACGACAACACCTTCGGTCGGCTGGACATGAGGACCTTCGAAGACGAGTGGAAGCGGTACACGCTGGGGCTGGAAAATCCGAAGGACGTGCCGCCGCCAAAGAAAAAGTGAGGCGAGTCGAACGGTTCCGAAGATGCGGGAGGGCGCAGGTGGGAAAACAGTTACCCTTGTTCGCTTAGTCCTCCAGCATCTTCTTCGCCTCCTCCGCCTCCTTGGTCCCCGCGAGATCCTTCACAATCCTCGCCAGCCGGGCCTTCGCCTCTTCCTTCTTGCCGGCCCCCTCGCAGATTAACGCCGCCTTCAGCAGGCCCGCGCCCGCCAATGGCGAATACGAGAAATCTCTCGCGAGCCTGTCAAACGCCTCGACCGCTCCCGCCGGATCTCCCGCCTCTTCGCAGCAGAGCCCGATGTTCCACACCGCGTCGTCCATGAGTCCCGTCCGCGGGCCCGCGACAGCGAGAAACTCCAGCAGGGCCGCACGGGCGTCCGCAGCCTGGCCCGCTTCCTGGAGAGCGCGGCCGAAGTAGTAGGTCGCCAGCGCTCCCGACCAGGAATCCGGAAATCGCACCGAGATGGCAAACAGCGCGCGCTGCGCTTCCTTCCAGTCTTTCCCGGCGATGTAGATGCCGATCGCTCGCTTCCAGAGCGCCCACTCCTGTGCTCCCAGAGCTTCGCCTATGCGCGCTTCCGCAAACGAGCGTGCCAGATTCTCGAATTCTCCCCAGGACTTTCCGATCGCCGCGGCCGCCGCATCGTGGCAGGCCTTTCCTGCCGCGAGGTCCTTCACAAACGCGTGCACGCCCGCGATCCCCTTTTCGGATTCAATCGCTGCCACCGCGAGATAGTCCTCCGGGTAATCTCCCGGCGAGTGCTTCTCATTCTCGAGCCCGTTCACCATGGCCGCGACCGGGTCCGGCTTGTCCCAGTGGAGCGTCAGCCAGAGCGTGACCCGCGCCGGTCCCTGCCCGGCCGCCCACACCGCCAGCCCCTCCCGCGTCCAGCTCGGCAGCCGTCGATAGTTCACTTCACCCAGGGCGCCTTGCAGGAGCGCGTGCGTCATTTCGTGGTTCAGCTCAGCGTCAAAGTCCGCGTCCGTCGCGAAATGTGACTCAGGATTCAGCGTGATCCACTGAACCACCCTCCCATTCACGATCTTCGTAACGGTTCCGCCGAGATCGACTTCTTGCTTCGGCCCCAGCGGCCTGTCGACCAGCTCAAAGACGACATTGGAAGCGTCGGCCTGCGGAAGCCCGAGGCGTTCGGACATGTCGCGCGCTGCTTCGCGCATTGCCTCCGGGAGTCCTTCCATGAAGGCCGCGCAGTGCGGGTCAGCGGCGTATTTTCCGGCGTAGGGGCGGACTTCCTGCGCGGCGGCCGGCACGGAGAGAAATCCGAACAAGCACAGGACGGGGAAGCGCACGACGGAATTCTACGACCCCGCTCGCTCGTTCGTGGCTACTTCCCCTTCTTCTTCTCCTTTGGCTCAAGGTACACGCGCGCGTCGCGATATCCCGTTTCCAGCGCGAGCACGCCCAGCGCCGTCGTGCACACCCGCCCGCCCTCGAAGCCCCACCGGTCGACGTCCGGGTTCCAGGAGCCGGACTCGCAACCGTCGGCGGCGGTCGCCTGGCTGGGGACGAGAGCCCTGCGCAGGCTGTCGGACCAGGGCTTCCAGTACTTGCCGTCGGCGCCGTCGAACGTGAAGAGAGCTTCGGTGCCGTGGAACCAGTAGTAGAAGTCAATCTTCTTGCCGTTCCATTGCGGGGGGTCGCTGAAAAGCAGCTTCGCCCCGCCTTCGAGCGCCGGATCGGAGCGATTGTTGTCGATCCGGATCCGGCAGGTCATCGCCGCGCCGGTCAGCGTCTCATGGTTGTCCCAGTCTTCGTTCTTCCCTTGAACGACTACTTTTCCCGTGCCTTTTGTCGTGTAACCGACCTTGAAGAACGCCTCGTCGGTCGCCTGGAGCAGGTGCGCCTTCGCCCCGTCGTAGGTCTTCCTCAGCGCGAATTCCAGCCCCGCCAGTTCCGCGGCGTGAAGCGCGGCAACGGCCCAGCTCGTCACGCTCGTGTCGTTGTCGCCGCAATTCCGTGAGTATCGCCATCCTCTTCCCGGGTTCTGCGCCTGCACGAGAAAACTGACGGCGTTCTGCGCGGGATTCCTGAGCGCTTCAGCCCCCGTCGTCCCGTACGCCTCGGCGAGCGCGAGCGTCGCGACGGCGTGGTTGTACATGTACTTGCTGCCGTGGCGGCCGCCCGCACAACCCTCGGCGTCCAGCGAGGCCACCAGCCATTCGATTCCGCGACGAACGACTTCGCCCGCGACGACCGTCCGGCCGGTGACTTCGTCCTTCCACGACGTCTCGGAGCGAGGCGTCATTCCCGCGCCAAGGAATGCGAGCACGGCCAGCCCCGTCACGCCCGCGTCGTATTCGTCGTACCCGGCGCCGCCGCAGCGGCCGCCCGCACACCGTCCCTCGAAATGCGCCGAGGCCCAGCCGCCCGCGACACCCTGGTGCCGCGCCAGCCACCGCAGCCCCGCGTCCACAGCGGCTTCCGACTCCGCCGTTCCCCCCGCGCGCTTTGCCAGCTCCGCACGGTGCTCGAGCCGCGCCTTGTATCCGCCCGCAGCCTTTCCGGCATACGCTTCCGCCCCCGCGGCCGGCGGCACGGCTTCCGCCGTCAGCGATGTGCCTTCCAGCTTCTCGATCTGCTCCTGTACCCGCTTTGCCCGCTCGGCGTCCCCGGCGCGGTCGCATGCCTCGCGAAGCGCGCGCAGGGCCGTCAGCAAGTCGCGTTTGCGCCGCTCCGCTTCCACCGCGGCGTCGTCGACGGCTTTCTTCACGTCGGGAAGTGTCTTGCCGCAACCAGGGCAGAATCGCCAGGCCTTTTCGATGTCCTTGCGGCAACTCGGGCAGGTGTCGGCAAAGGAGAGAGAGGTGAGGAGCAGAAACGCGAGCGCGGCGCGACGCATGAGGGCCTCCGTCGAATGGAGTATCGGCTTGTGATGCAAACGGAGCCGGTTGCCCCTGGTTCGGTAATTCCGGCGTTCTCTAAGAGCCGGCGTCTTCGGTCTCGCCGCCCGCATCGAGACCGTACTTCAGGCACTTGCGATACAGCGTCTTCCGGTCGATCCCCAGAATCTGCGCCGCGGCCTGCCGGTTGCCCTTCGTCGCCACAAGCACCTGCCGGATGTACTCCTTCTCGCGCTCCTCGAGCGTCACGAGCGGACCGGCGTCCTCCACGACCGATGCCCTCTTGTCGCTGGCCGCGACCCTGAGGTCGTCCGCCACAAGGATCGGCTTCCCGGTCAGCGCCACCGCGCTCTCGATCACGTGCCCCAGTTCCCGGATGTTCCCCGGCCACGAATGCGACTGCAGCTTCTCCATCGCCTCCGGATGCACCGTGACCCGCTTCCCCAGCCGGTCCCCGCACGACTTCACGAAATGCTCCACCAGCAGCGGAATGTCCTCCTTGCGGTCGCGAAGCGGCGGCACCACGATCGTCACCACGTTCAACCGGTAGTACAGGTCCTCCCGCATGGTCCGCTTCGCCACCATTTCTTTCAGGTCGCGATTGGAAGCGCTGATGATGCGGACGTCGACGCGCGCCGTGTCGTTGGAGCCGACGGCTTTCACCTCACCGTCTTCGATGGCGCGAAGAAGCTTCGACTGGAGCGCAGGCGAGGTGTCGCCGATTTCGTCGAGGAAGAGCGTGCCGCTGTTGGCGGCCTGAAACATGCCGTCGCGGTCCGCGTTCGCGCCGGTGAAAGAGCCCCGCTTGTGCCCGAAGAGCTCGCTTTCGAGCAGCGTCTCCGCGATCGCGCTGCAGTTGACCATCATGAAGGGCTTCCCGGCGCGCGGCGAATTCGAGTGGATCGCCTTCGCGATCAGCGACTTGCCCGTCCCGCTCTCGCCCTGCAGCAGCACCGTCGACGGCGTCTCCGCGGCCCGCGCGATCATCTTGTAGATGTCCAGCATCGGCTTCGACCGCCCGATCAGCGCCTGCAGGCTTGCCTGCGCTTCCTGCTGCTTCCCCGGCTTCACCTGCCGCGTCAGCTTCCGCAGCTCCAGCGCCTTCTCGATCGACCGCCGCATCTCCTCGTATTTGAACGGCTTCGTCACGTAATCAAACGCCCCCGCCTTGATCGCGTCGATCGCCGTGTCGCTCCCCGCGTACCCCGTCATCAGGATCACGATCGCGTCGGGCGTGACCGCGCGCACCCGCTTCAGCACGTCCAGCCCCGAAGCCGCCCCCATCCGGATGTCGCTGATCACCACGTCGCTCGGCGCCGACGTGAACTTCGCAATCGCCTCTTCCCCCGACCCCGCCGTGTCGACGGAGTGCCCCCAGCGGGAAATGTTTTCCGCCACGATGTCGCGGTTGTCTTTGTCGTCGTCGACGACCAGCACGCGGACCATCGGGGCATCATAGCGGAGGGCGAGCGGAAGCGGGAGGAACGGGGGCTCGGCCCTGCGCAGAAGGTCTACGGCAGCTTTGCCGCAGGCTGCTGCGCCGGCGTCTCCGACGCTTTCCGGATCGCGCTTCCGTCCACGCGCTCCGCCGCGGGCAGCTTCACCGTGAACCACGAGCCTCTGCCCGGCTCGCTCTGGACTTCGATCGCGCCGCCGTGGGCCTTGACGATCTCGCGGCAGATCGCGAGGCCGAGGCCGGTTCCCTTGCCGGGGACCTTGGTCGTGAAGAACGGGTCGAAGATCTTCCGGATGTCGTCCTTCGAGATTCCGGCGCCGCTGTCGCGGACCTGAAGGCAGGCCATTCCGTCCTGCGCCGCGGTCAGGAGGTCCAGCGACCCGCCCGACGGCATGGCGTCCAGAGCGTTGTTCACGAGGTTCATCAGCACTTGCTCCAGCTGCGCCGGGTCTCCCGCGACGCGCGGCAGGTCGGTCGCAAGCGACGTCCGGATCGCCACCTTGCGAGCGCCGACGGACGGCGTGACGAGCGAAACGATTCCCTGCGCCAGCGTATTGAGATCGACCGTGACGAATCGCGGTGCCGGCGCCCTCAGCTCCTGCAGGTTCGACTGGATGATCCCGCTCAGCCGCTCGATCTGCGACCCGATCAGCCGCAGCCTCTTTGAAACCTCCTCCGGCGGCGCCCCCTCTTCCGCCAGCAGCAGCTCGATGTGCCCGCTCATCGCGTTCAGCGGCGTCCCCAGCTCGTGCGCCATCGCCCCCGCAAGCTGACCCATCGACGCCAGCCGCTGCTGCTCCGACAGCTCGCGCTGGAGGCCGAAGAGCTTTTCATTCGCGCGCCGCAGCTCGTCGTTCCTCCGCTCGAGCTCGCCCGTCGCCATCCGCACCTTGTTCTTGAGCTGTTCGTTGAACCCGCGGATCTGGTCCATCAGCTTCCGGTTTTCCTGCACCATGCTGTTGTAAATCAACGCCAGCTGCGCGACCTCGCCCGAGGCGCCCCCCTGCGCGATCGGCTGAAGTTCGCCTTTCACCCCGCGCGTCATCGCCCCGATCAGCCGCTGGATCGGCTGCGAAATCGCCTGGTTCATGTAGAAGAAAAGGAAGCCCAGCACCAGCGACATGACGGCAATCATGAGGATGAGGAGGAAGCGGCTGCCGGCGCCCCGCGGCGGGGGAGTTGGGAGGGAGAAGTGAGCGACCGCAACGATGCCTGGCTTTCCTTCTTCCCCGGGCGCTGCTGTCGTGTCGAGGCTTCTGGGAACGATACCGGTCAGGGGCAGAACCACGACCGCGGGGTCGTCCTTCGGGTCCGGTCGGGGCACGGCGCCTTCCTTCAGCGCCTGCTCGTCGACTTTGGAAGTGTATTGCGGCGCGCTCCCGCTTCGCAGCCATTGATCGAGGACCCGTTCCTTGCGATCGTTCGTGAAGACCAGGAAGACGGCGAGACCGTTGACATGAAGCGATTCGCGCAGGCGCTCCACGGTCGTTTCGAGGGAGGCCTTCAACCGGTCGGGATTCTTCAGCGGGACCGTCAGCGCTCTTTCCACGGTCTTCCTTATTCGAAGCTCATCGAACCACGAGACGATGCCGGCCCGCAGCGAGTCGCTTTCGCGAGTCCACAAGTCTGACGGCAGGACGATTCGCACGATCGCCCGAACCTGGCCTGAAATAAAGAGCGGAAGCGTGGCCTGAACGAGGGCCGTGTGACCACCGCCCGGGCCTACCCCGCTTCGGCTGAATTCAAGCGGGGCGCCGGATTGGGCCACTGCCAGCACATCCGAATCAGGCGTGTCTTCGACGGCGCCCACTCTCGCCAGGATCGCGACCTGAGGCTCAAGCGACGTTCCACTGTTCCAGTAGACCGCGGCTTCCGACGACCCGAGTCTCACGGCCAGGGCGGGGAAACTCGACTGCATGGCCTGCTTGAGGGCCGCTTCCAGGCCTTGTTCCGCCCAGGGAAGAGCGGAAAACTCCTCGATCCGGGCCTCACGGTAATCTGTGCCGAACCAGTCGGCGATGATGGCGGTCTTGTTTGACCTGTCGACGAGGTCGAGTCGCTCGAGTTCATTCTCCTCGGACTCCTTGAAGTTCCGGTAAGCGACGCCGATGAGGAGAGGGAGGACTGCGAGAAATGCGATGAACGAGACCGTGAGCTTGAGGGATCGCGTTCGCGGGGGGCTGGCGTTGGGGGCCACCGGTTCCATCGTTATGACGTTATTCAATCAAATTATGTGAGGAGGGGAAAGGCCGGACGGCGGGCGGGCCCTTCGACTCGCTTCGCTCGCTCAGGATGGTCGAGCGGGCGAGCGGGCGAGCGGGCAAGCGGGCGAGCGGGCGAGCGGGCGAGCGGGCGAAAAAAAACGGCCTCCGAATTCCGGAGGCCGCTGTTGCATTGCTTTTTCCTGCCCGCCTGCCC
>WSZJ01000095.1 GCA_009773755.1 Planctomycetota bacterium
TCGCTTCACCACTGGAGAAACTAACACTCAATCGGAGAAGACCATGGGCTACACGGTGATGGCCGCCCGTTTGGCGGTTACAAACGGAACGGATAATTTTTCAAACGCCATCGGCATGGGTGGCGGCAACGCAGTCCAGGTCGATGCGGTCTGCTTCAACCTCGGAGGTGCAACTTCGTACACGATCGAGGTTCAAGGCAGTAATGACGGCGCTAACTGGAGCGTCGTAACTGCAAATTCCGGTCTCGTGCTGGGGTACAGCGCGCCGACGAAATCGACCGGAGTCGGATTCTCGATGATCCGGTATCGCTACAGCGTAAGCTCGGGATCCGGGACGATCATCATCTACGCCGGGTGCAATATTTCGCACCAGTAGGAAGTGCAAATCCAGAGCCGTATCCCGTCGCGCGCGTCTGAAGGCCGAGGCCACCTCACGCGGCGCCGGGGACTTCGAGAAGGGTCCGCCCTGAGCGAGTCGAGGGGAGCGGCCCTCTCCCGGCCGCCGATATTTTTATTTCGGCGACCGGGAGAGCGCCGCGGCATTTCAAATAAAAACATCGAGGCATCCATGGCCGACCTTCCGCTGACGTACCTGTTCGACCCCGTCCGCTACGAGGACCGGGCGAAGGCGTATTCTTCCTGCCTCGGCGGCCGCCGGTTCGCGATCGCGCACCAGACGCCCGGGACGACGATCACGGGGCAGACGTCCTTCGTCGCGACCACGCCGACCTTCCTGATCAATCAGGCGAACTCAAACGGCCGCCGCGTGATCCTCTCGAACTTCGCGCTCTGCCAGGACGGGACGCCCGCCGGCGGCGTCATCAACATTCTCGTGGCCCTCGACCCCGCGAATCGCTATTCCTCGGGCGGCACGGCGATCGTCGCGCAGTCCACGATGGCCGACAGCGAGTCCACGCCGGGGTTCACGTTCCGGTACAACCCGACCGCCAGCGCGCCCTCGACCGTCCGCTACCTCTACCAGTGGACCCAGCCGATTTACCCCGGCGCGGTCTTCAATCCCGATCTCCACGACGGCGTGGCCATCGGCGACACCGGCTCGATTCTCATCTACACCTGGGCCTCCACCGTTGGCCCGACCTGGACGATCGGCGGCTTCGACGTCCTGGAGGAAGGCTAGATGCCGACGCTGCGCTCGCAGGTCGCCGGCGCCCCCGCGCCCACGCTCACCGTGTGGGCGAACAATTTCGGGGGTGGCGGGGCCGTGGCAGGAACGGCCGAAGCGAGCCTCATGGTGTTTCCCCTCTGTCCGCCGCAGGGCGTCTTCCCCGGCGTCATGACGGCCAATACGATGCTGATCGGGATGTCGGGGAGCCTGACCGCGACGGCCTCAAGCTCGTCGCATTCGTTTTCCGTGAGCGTCGGCCTCTACACCCTGGCGAATTCCACGCAGCTCTCTCTCCTGAACAGCGCCTCGTCGACGTTCGGCACCGGCGCAGGAGCCACAGGAAATTCCTCGCTCTACCACGGACCGCGCCAGCTTTCTTTCCACTCGTCGCAGTGGAGCGCCGTCCCCGCGCTGAGCCAGACCCAGTACTGGCTCGCGTTCTGGATGCGGTCGAGCAATCTTGCCGTTCCGATGTCGATCAGCGGCTTCCGCTGGATGACCTCGAATTTCTCCGGATTCCTGGGGATCGCCAACACGAATTCGAGCTCCGCGCGTCCGTACCCCGGGATGGGCGTTTTCAGCGCATCTTTTTCCTCCGCGATGCCGGGAAGCATTGCCTTCTCGCAGCTCCGGCAGGCCGATGCCCTCGCCGCCGTAGTTCCGACCGTCGTCGTGAGGAACATCGACGCGTGAATCGCCACTCCCTGCCGCCCGCCCCCGCCCGGTCGCGCTTTCTCGCGGTGGAAGCCTGATGCCCACGCTTCCCTCACAAATCGCCGGCACTCCTCAGCTCTCCCTCTCCGCGTGGGCGAACAACCATGCGAGCGGCGGCGTCGCCGTCGTCGCCACGTCGCACGGAAGCTTCATGATGTTTCCCCTCTGCCCGGCGGAGGGAGTTTTCCCCGGCGTCATGACGGCGCAGTCCTTCCGCGTCTGCGCATTCGGCCTCGCCACCGCGACGGCATCGAGCGTCAGGCACACCCTGTCCGTCAACGTGGCAATCTACACCCTCGCGAATTCCACCCAGCTCGCTCTCATGAACAGCGCCAGCACCTCCCTGGGGTCCTCGGTGAACAACACCCAGATGTCCGCGCTCTACAACGGGCCGAGGCAGATTCAATTCGTCTCCAGCCAGTGGAGCCGGACCCCCGCTTTCAGCGGAACCCAGTATTGGGTGGGCCTTCAGTTCCTGTCGAACAGCACCGTACTGCCGGTCTTTGTCAGCGGCTTCCGCTGGATGGGGACTCAGTTCTCCGGCCACGTCGGAGTCGGAAATACCAACTCTTCAGGCTCGCGGCCCTTTCCCGGCCTGGGAGTCTTCAGCGCCTCCTTCTCAAGCGCCCTCCCGTCCACCGTCGCGTTCAGCCAGCTCAGGCAGGCCGATTCCCTCGCCGGGGCCATTCCTTCCATCGTCATCAACAACATCGGAGCCTGACCATGTCCGCCCCTCTCTTCTATGCTGAGCGAGCGACTGCAGGGAGCGAGTCGAAGGGGCCCCTCCAGGGACTTCACACGGTCGAACCGCGCGTGGATTCTCCGGTGTCACGGGCCGGCGCGGAGCTCGCGCAGGCGAACTTGCCCGCTTGCCCGCCCGCCCGTCGGCAGATCCTGAGCGAGCGAAGCGAGCCGAAGGGCCCGCCCGCAAATCCGATCGCGCCCTCCCCCATGCTCGACACCGCAAGCGCGTCCACGGCCATTGCCGGGCTAGGCTTCGAGCGCATCCAAACCATCCACGGCTCCACCTACAAAGATTGCTCAACGGCAATCGTCTCCCCCACCCGCGGCCTCATCCACCACCGCGTCGTCGCCGCCTGGCAGTCCCTGATCGCGCCGATGAACCAGAAGCGCGCCTTCCTGTTCGTCGCCGGCGACGAGGTGGGGCATGCGTACAACAATTTCCTGCAACAAGTCCTCGCCCACCCGGAGCTCTCGACCTGGAAGTACGTCCTCACCCTCGAGGACGACAACCTCCCGCCCCCCGACGCGCACATCCGGCTCCTCGAAGCGATCGAGCGCGGGCCGTTCGACGCGGTCGGCGGGATCTACTTCACCAAGGGCGACGTCAACATGCCGCAGTGCTACGGCGACCCGGAGCTGTTCCGCCAGTCCGGCGTCATGGATTTCCGCCCGCGCGACGTCGCCGCCGCCCTCCAGCGCGGCCAGATCTGCGAGTGCAACGGCATCGCCATGGGCTGCACCCTCTGGCGGATGGACCTCTTCCGCCAGTTGCCGCCGCCGTGGTTCGTGACGGTGGCCGACTGGTTCCCCGAGCAGGGGGGAGCGGCTGCCATGACCCAGGACCTGTACTTCTGCAAGAAGGCGCGCGAAGCGGGCAAGAGATTCGCCGTCGATTTCCGCGTGAAGGTCGGGCACATCGACCCGGGAACAGGAATCGTGTACTGATGATCGACTCCGGCACATTCGGCGTGGGCGGCGCGGGCAACGAAGACCCGCTCGTGATCTACCCCTCGCGCGAGCGGGCGCCCGCAGGTCTCCGCCTGGAGTTAATCGTCCTCAACCTCCAGGACGACCGCCTGTTCGTCTCCGTGCAGCAGTCGCCCGACCGGAAGCGCTGGGAAATCCTTGGGCTTCGGGAGATCTGTTGCGTCGGCTGGGAGGCGCAGGACCTCTACCCGGCGAGTGGCCGGCTGCTGAGACTCATGCTCTGGACGCAGCGAAGGCGTCTCGCGCTCGTTCGGTTCCGGATCTTCGACAACGGCCGTTCCGCCAGCGCATAAAGAGGAAATGAAGATGAAGCGCCACAAATTCGAGTTCGAAAACGGAGACTCGTTCTCCAGGCCGATTCGCCGGCAGGGCGATGGACCTGTGCGCGTGGAGATGACCGCCGTGAGCAGAGGCCGCGGAACGCTCCAGGTGGCGCTTCTGGGCTCAGGCGACGGCACGAACTGGAACGAGATCGCTTCTTGGCAAGGAACCTGCCCCGGTTGGGCCGCCTTCGGCCAAGTCTCGACGCGCCATCCCTTGCTCCGCGCCCGAGTCTCGTGGCTGGAGAAGGCGCGCCTCGTCATCGCCGAACTGCTCCTGGTCGAAGCGGCGTATCCCGCAGGCGATTCCTCAAGCGAGAGAAAGGAAGGCCAGTCATGAGCGGAAACGGTTGCTCTTGCGAAGGCTCGCCCGCGCCTGCGGCCGCACCCGCCGCCGCGACCCCCTGCGGCAGCGGCGCGCAGTACACGGAACTCGTTTGGGAAACGCTCGCCCTGCCGGCAAGCTCGACGGTAGTTTCGCCGCCCTTCCCGACGCACGGCGCCAACGCCTTCGACTTCGTGGCCGTCACCATTTTCGGCGCCTCCCTCCAGACGTCGGTGCAGGCCCAGGTCAGCGACGACGGCGTGAACTGGTCGAACGCCGGCTCGCCGTTGCAGATCACAGCCGTCGGGTACAGCGCCTCCTCGGCGATCACAGGCAATAGCTTTGCGCAGGTTCGCTTCGTCGGCATCGAGTCTGGCGGAAACCCCTCAATCCTTTCCCTCATCGCCCGCTTCTTCTGCGGCTAACGGAGTAGCTTCCCATGAACGAAGTCGCCGTCGTCCCATCCGATCAGGTGAGACTCGAGGTCGTCCGGCCTCGGGATTCCTCTGCGTCTGAAGTCGTCCTCGCTCCCGTCCGCGAGCTCAAGCTCGATCTCGCTTGCGGCCAAAGCTGCCGCGAGGGGTTCGAGGGTGTGGACATGTTCGCGGACGCCAGGCACCGCGTGAACCTAATGAAGTTCCCCTGGCCCTGGCCCGACAGCTCCGTCGACGAACTGCACTGCTCGCACTTCGTCGAGCACATCCCGATGGTCTACGTCTCCCCCGAGGGCGAGTACCGCGAGGTCCCCGCCTCGACCGGCGACCGCGACCTCTTCTTCGCCTTCTTCGACGAGTGCTGGCGCATCCTGAAGCCGGGCGGGCTGATGACCGTCATCGTCCCGGCGCTTCGATCGAATCGGGCGTTTCAGGATCCCACGCATCGGAGGTTCCTGCCGAGTGAGGCGTTCCTCTACCTCAATCGCGAATGGCGAGTTGCGAACAGGCTGGACCACTACCGGGCGAAGTGCGACTTCGTCGCGACCGTCGGCCTCGGCGGGCCGCAGGTTGACGGAAACGTCCCGATGGAAGAGGGCCTGCGCGCGCCTGAAGTCCAGGCGGCGAGGTTCAGCACCCTTTGGAACACGGTGCTTGACTGGTGCGTGAGGATGCGGGCCAGCAAGTAGCTAGTCAATCTAACCCACGAACTGAAACACGGGAGTCTCTCCAATGCCCTCGCAAAGCGGATCATTCCCGGATGTAGAGCTGGCGCTCATTTCGAGAATCTCGTCCGGACGCTCGATTGGCACCAATCCGGATGTCTCTGTTCCTCCCCTCGGATGGGAAGTTCAGGGAGAGGCTCCAGGATCGATTGCGCACGCCCATCTTGCGAGAACGTCCATATCTAGTCTCCTTCGTCGCTTTGGAATCATTCGCGATTTGGACGATGGCGGAGCAGGCTTCATGTTCGATCTGACCGCTGCAGGTGCTGCAATTTATGAAAAGAACATTCAGGTATTTCAGCAGGCATGGACTCCAATTGCTGCAGCTATCCAGCAGATCCGTGCGCCGTGGGGGATGCTGAACCTCTGGAACGCGGTGCTGGGTCGCGTTGCCGGCTGGCTTGAGCACGAGTCCGATCTGATGTTCGGAAAGGTTGACAGCTCAACCTCGGCCGCCAAGAAAGATCTGATTGAAAAACTCAAGGAAATTGTGGCGCGAGTACTCGAGCTTGACGAAAACGTGGTTGACTCCGTCGGAGCCGCAGTAAGAGGTGCGCAAGGCGCTTTCCAGAAATTCCTGGACACCATGGAGTCGGATCTAGGAAAGCCGGGCGGCGGCGCAAGCGCAGGGGTCAGAGACGTTTGGAACCCGAGAGATCCAAGACCCGACGCCGACGAATTTGAGGCCTTGTTTCCAAAACTGCCAAAGTCAAAAACGCCGAAGTCAAGTATCCCAATCGGTGATTTCAAGAAGCCTGACTGTGCCATGATGCGCCAACTGGCAATGATACTTCAGTACAAGAAGGAGGAACTCGGGAACATAGACTTGGCACCACTCATTGACGCGCTTGGTCCCGCAATCAGTGCTGCCCATGACGAACTTTCGACGCCGCCGCTGAGTGACGAAACGGTACCTGAAGATCTTGCGAAGAAACAAAGGCTACTTAAGGGACTGGCTCAGGCATTGGGTGATGCCCGATTCAAGCTCGTCTTAGCCGCAAGACACTTGAAGAATGATGTCGCCGTGATCGCAGATGTGAGTTCAGAATTGGGAGGGCTCATAGCGAGCAATTGCTAGAATTGGTGTTTCACCACTTCTGCCGCGGCACCGACAATCTTGGAGGTTCTCATGAACCCGCCAAACCTGTTCCAGTTCGACGAAGTCAGTAAACTTCAGAAGCGCCTCCGATTGGTTTCCTGGGTGCTTACGCTTCAACTAGTCGCCGTTTTCGCCCTGATGGCGATCGCATGGAAGCCTCCCGACGACGTTGTGGAAGCGACGGAGTTCAAGCTAAAGTCGAAGGCTGGGGCCGTTCTCGGAGTCTGGTTCGTGGACGAGCACGGTGAGGCCAATCTGTACTTGCGAGGCAAGGACAGTAAGCTGAGAGTTTCTTTGGAAGCGGCGGAGGCAGGAGGCGGGCTGATGTTGTCCACTGGGTTGGCGGATCAAGTAGTGCTTCAGGCTCGAGGCGGGGAATCGGGATCCGTTGTACTTTCCGACTCAGAGGGCAAGCCACGGATTTGGATTCAAGGCGAGAAGCCAGGTGGACCATTTCTTGAAGTCAGGGACAAAGACGGAAAAGTCAATTGGTCAGCTCCAGAAAAATAGGGCGTAGGGATTGCCAACCATGGCAAGTCCTTTCGTCGAATTGACTTGCGGCTCACGTGCCATCCAGTGGCCGCCACATGTCGTTACCGTGAACTTTCGAATGCCGATTGTGGTCAACAATGCGTCGCGACGTCGAGGCCTTGATCCGCCGCTCGGTATCATACTGACCGGGTCGAGCAACTCTCGACTCGCCTCGATCACGGGCTGCTCCCTGGATAAATCTGATGAGCCGCCTCCCCAGCCCGGCCAAAGCGCGCCTTCCTGCTCGTGGTGGGTGACGAGGTCGGGCACGCGTACAACAATTTCCTCACGCAGGTTTTCGCCCACCCCGAGCTCTCGACCTGGAGGTACGTCCTCACCCTCGAGGACGACAACATCCCGCCGCCTGACGCGCACATCCGGCTCCTCGAAGCGATCGAGCGCGGGCCCTTCGACGCGGTCGGCGGGATCTACTTCACCAAGGGCGACGTCAACATGCCGCAGTGCTACGGCGACCCGGAGGTGTTCCGCCAGTCCGGCGTCACGGATTTCCGCCCGCGCGACGTCGCCGCCGCCCTCCAGCGCGGGCAGATCTGACATTCGTACTTCGTCGCGATCGCCCTCGCACTCTGAACCCCCTGCTAGAATCACGGCATCGTAACCGGAGAAGACGGCCGCGCGGGGGCTCCGCGAAAGCGCGGTCCGATCTCACGCGGAACGTGGTGCACGCTGACGGCGATTGCGGCGATAGCCGCGCTTGCCGCCGCCGACCCGCCCCCGCTTCCCGAGGGCTACTCCGAACGCTGGCAGCGGCTGGTGGACGGCTGGGTGTGGCGGCCCGCGACGGACGCGAAGACGGAGCCGATGCGCGGGAAAGACGCCGACGACGGGATCGTCGAGCTGACGCCGGGGGAGTGGTGGTTTGCGGAGGCGCGTCTGTTTGAGAGCTTCCGCGTCGTCCCTGCGGAAAACCAGCAGCCGCCCGGGTCGGCGCTTGAGCTGTATGCGATCACGCGCGGGTCGCTGGACGTGGGGCCCCGGCCGGACCACGTGGGCATGCCGCCGCCGCGCGCCTCGCTGCTGGCGGAACGCATGCCCTGGCGCGAGCGTGCGGGGGAAGCGCGGGCCGAGCTGGCGCCGGGGCAGGACGCGGACTGGGTCGGCGTGAGGTGCGTCGCGAAAAACGTCGCCATCTACCGCTTCTCGCTCGACGGGTACGAGCGCGTGACGCAGGACGAATCGTGGGAACGGCTGGAGCGCGCGGTGCGGCGCGCGTCGTCTCCGCTGGAGACGTGGCCCGCTCCCGAGGATCCGGCGACGCTTCCCGGGCGCGACGTGGGGCGTTTTCTGCGGGGGCAGCGGGTGCTGCTGCCCTGGGGGCCGGAGAGGGACACGGCGCTGGATCGTCAACTGCGCGGCGTCGCCTGGTGCGCCGCCGACTTGCAGTCGCGCGCCCCGGTCTCGCGGCATGCGCTGACGAGCGAGTGGGACGAAGGGGATCAGCCGCGTTTCAAGGACCGGCTCGGCCGTCCCTGGCGCCGCGCGGAATTGCGGGAGGGCGAAGTGGACGGACCCTGCGTCGTGCGGGTGATCGCGCGGACGACGGTGCCGGTGAAGGCGGCGGAGGATCTCGGGAGCCTGGACGTGACGGTGTCGGTCGGGGAAGCGACGTGGCGGCTGCGCGGCTGGCCGGGGGCGGATGTGGAGGAGACGTCCCGGATCTGGGACGGGGACGATTTTCTGGCGAGCGGGACGATTCCGGAGCGGTGGCTGGTGTCGTCGCCGCGCGAGCTGCGCGTCAACGTGCCGCCCGGCACGTGGAAGGTGCGGATGCGGTCGCTACGGCCGGTGTACACGACGATTCAGGTGATGTCGTCGATCGACCAGCGCGAGCATCGCTCGCCCTTCCGGTCGATTCCTGAATTTGCCGGGGAAGACGCTCGTTCGTTGGCCGCGCGGTCGGTCGTGCTCGAGATGCAGGGGAAGTGGGGGGAGGCGCTGGGGGTGCTTAGAAAGGCAGTCGGGAGCCGGGAGTCGGGAGTCGGGAGTGACGCAGAGGCAACCAGTGACTCCTGGTTTCTGTGGAAGACGCTGCAGATCGCGCTGCTGGTCGGGGACGTCGCGGCGGCCGATGACGCGGCGCCGCGGCTTGCGCGGTTGCTCACGGAAATGCGCGGAGACCTGGTCGCGGAGGCACGGCTCACCCTTCTTCGGTACGCGCTCGACACTCGCCGGGACGGCATGGCGGCGATCGTCGCTCAGTGGATTTTCGACGATCCGCCCGCGGAGCCGGAGGACTTCGTCGACGCGCTCGCGGCGTGGTGCATCGGCCGGCGGCCGCTGGAGCGGATGCGCGCCTGGCCGCTGTCCGCGGAGCCTCGCGTGCTGCGGAGGTTCCTGAGGGACGTCGAAGCGCGCTCGATCCGTGAGGTCTTCGGGACCTGGGCCGAGCTGGGGACGATCGGGACGACGGTCGGCGGCCGGCGGTGGATCATGCCGCTCGTCGCGCAGTACGGGGATCGCGCGCTGCGGGGCGACGCTCTCTCGGCCTGGCTGAACGCCCGCTCGGCGTCGGGCTCCGGGCCGTGGTACGTGGCGCGCGCGGAGGAATTCAAGGCGGTCGCCACGGGCGAGGGATTTCTGCAGATCCTGCCCGCGGCGGACTGGCTCCCCCCGGTTACGGTCGAGATCAGCTCCGCCCTGAGCGAGCGAAGCGAGTCGAAGGGATTCGGGCGAATCCGCTTCCGCGACGCCCACAATCTCGGGCTGCTCGCGCTCGCGGACGCGCAGGCGGGCGAAGCGCTGGCCGCGCGGCCGGTGGAGCATCCGTTTCGCGTCTTCCTGTGGCGGGGCAACAACGTGGTCTTCGGCGCCGCGTCGCTGGAGAGGCGCATGGACGCGCGATTCGAGGACGTCCCCGACGCCGTCCGGCGGACCGGCGATGTGACGGAGCGGTGGGGCGTCGTCAGCGATCTCTTTCCGCTTCAGGCTCCGCCCGGAAGCCTCCCCGCGGTGACATTTCGCGGCGAGAATTTCCGGCGCGCTGGAATCCTCCGGTACCGCTTCGGCATCGCGTCGCGTGGCGATCGCGCGACGGCGGACATCGACGCGCCCTTCACGCTGTATGTCGGCCCCGACGAATTGCCGGGGCGGCGGCTGCTCTGGATTTCGAAAGCGGAAGGAGAAACCGGGGACCGGGAGACGGCGCCGGGGCCGCCCGTGGAATCGTATTCGCCGGGGCCGGCCGTGTCCGGGACCGTGCTCGTGTCGCCGGGGCCGGCGCTGGTGCGGATCGAAGCGCCGCGGGAGTGGGAGGCGTACGCGACGGTGTCGGAGCTGGACATCGGCGCGACGCCGGCGGAGCTGCTGATTCGCCGGGCGGAGGGATCGGACCGCCGCGCGCCGCCTTCGGGATTCTGGGACCCGCCGCAGGGGGTCACGGGGGACGTCAAGGAGGCGCAGGAAACCGCGGCGGCTACGGTCGCAGTCGCCGAGGCGCCGGACGCGGCTGCGCGCGCGGTCGCCCTTGAGGCGCGGGCACGGCTGCTTTTCCGCCTCGGGCGATCCCAGTCCGTGCTCGACCTCGAAGAAGCGGAAAAGCTCTTCCCCGAAAACTCGCTGGACCGGGACCGCGTTTCGCTCGCGCTGGCCGTCGTCGCCTTTCGCGCGGGCGACGATCTCGAGCTGCGGTCGCGCGTCGAGGCGATCATCCGCGCGGGCGGGCGTTCGCGGGAGCTGTTCCTGCTCGCTTCCGTCGCTTCGCTCGGCACGGACGATCTCGCCGCGGCGCGCGCGTGGTTCCGGCAGGCGCGGCTCGAGCCGGAGGACGCTTCGACCGATCTGGAGAGGCTTGTCGCGATTGCGATCGACGAGCCCGCGCCGCAGGGAGAACCTGCCGACCCGCTCATGGCCGTCATGACGGATCTCCTGCGCCTGCGCCGCCTCGACCCCGCGACCGAAGTCGCCCCCGCGCTCGCGAAGATCGCCGAGCGATGCGAGAGCGAGGCTCTTCTCGCCGCCGCCCGGTACCTTTTCGGCCGCGGGGCGCGCTTCGCCGACTGGGCTCTTGAAGCGCGCCTCGTGATGCCGTACGCGGGGACGGCGGACTGGCCGCCGCCGCGCGGAGTGCTGGCGCCGCTCGAGCGCGCGAGGGATCTTCGAAGCGACGAGGTTCTCTCGACGCCGCCCGTCGTGAGGCTTGCCGGACGCTATGGCGCCTGGGAAGCGACGTGGATGACGGAGGGGGCCGTGCTCTCGCTCGCGCTTCCCGGTCCCGAGGTCTATGAATTCAACTGGCGTTCGGCGCACGCGGTGGAGGGCGACATTGCGCGGCGCGACGCGGCGCCGGCGCGGATCGTCGTGGAGGGGCTGCCCGGGATTCCGACGCACGACGTGCTGGCGAGCGAGCCGGCGGGGAACGTGACGTGCGAGCGGTTGTCCTGGGCCGCGCCCGGGAAAGTCGACTCGTGGCGGGTGATCGCGCCTGCGGGGCAGTCGCGCGTGAAAGTCCGCCTTCTTCGCGGCGCCGGATATCTTTCGGTCCGGCGCCTCGCGGGACCGGTCTGGATGGCCTGGGATGCGCGCGCCGGCGCGAAGCCCGCCGAAATCCCCTTTCCGCCGCCGCTCGAATTCCCGGCGTTCGCGCCTGATGCGAAAGAACCGCTGGCAGCGGACCTCAAGCGCCGCCTCGACGCGGCGCGGAAGGCCGGGCCTGCCCCTCGATTCGGCCGCGCCGAGTACACCGAGGCGCTGACCGCGCTCGGCGACGACCTTCTGTATGCCGTCCTGACGCGCGTGCCGGGCTCAGAGCCCGAGTGGGTCGTCCGCGCGCTGGACCTCTACCGCAAGTCTCACGCCGACGGACTTGGCAATTCGCACTGGCAGGCGAATCACGACCTCGCGCGCGTCCTGACGCGATGGACCGGCGTCGACCTCTCCGCCGACCTCCCGGAATTTCGCCGCGTCCGCATCGCGCAGGACATCCCCGACGATCCCGCCATCGCCGTTTCCAACGCGCTCTTCTTCCCCTTTCCAGGCGAAGCTGCCACTGTTCTGTTCGACAACGAAGATTTCGTCGAATGGCATCATCGCGCCGAGGCCGAGTTGCCGCTTCACGTCGAGCTGGTCGCCTCCTGCGACGCCGCGGGCGCCGCGATCTCGTACCAGCTCGAGCGCGACGGCGCCGCCGTCTCGGCCGGAGCCCTCGAAACCGGAAAGCGCGTGACGCTTCCCGCCGGCTCGACGAAAGAATCTCTCGTCTCGATCCGCGTCGGCTCCGACCGTCCGCTCGCGCGCGTGCGGGCGAGGGCGCGGCTGCTGGTGGAAACTCCGGACGGGATGAAGCCCGTGCGGCCGGAGCGCAACGGAATCCTGTACCGGGCGCCGGCGGGGAAGCGGTCGTTCGAAGTGCGCGGCCCGACGCTCGCGCGCATGGAGATCTGGCACGCGACACACCTCGCGGCGACGGACGACCCGGCCCAGTGGACGGCGGAGCCCGCTTCCTTCGAGCGGACTCTGCTTCAGGGCGTTCCCCGCGCCGGCGCGGCCTTCGCGGATTTCGACCTCGACCGCGACGCGTTCGTGCGGCTGTCGGTGCGGTCCGTCGACGGCGCGGCGATCGCCCGGCTGACCCTGCCGCCGGCGCCCGAAGGGGAAATTGCCGGGGAAGCGGAAGCGCCGCGCGCGCCCGACGTGCTTCCGGCGCCGGCGCCCGGCGGGCGGGAGTCGTGGAGGCTGGTGGAATATCCGGGGATGGTCGAGACGTATTGCGAGGGGTTCCTGCGGAACGCCGGGAGCCTGGCGTACAACGAGGACTCCGAGCGCAACGAGCTCCGCGGCGGCGTCCGAATTCACTGGAAGGCGTTCGAAGCGCCGATCTACACGCGCCTGACCGCGTACGGGCTCAAGGAGAGCGGGTTCTCTCCGGTGCACGGCGGACAGGTCCGCTTCCGCCACTATTTCCTCGACGTCCCCGATCTCGACTACCGGATCGACCTGGACTATGCGGGGCAGTTCCTCGGCGGCTACTACGGCTACTCGTGGGAAACCGACGTCCAGTTGCGCTGGCGGCAGCCGCTTCACGAGCAGTGGGCCTTCTATCTCACCGGCCATTTCAACTACTGGTGGTCCTCGCTCAAGGACAGCGGCATCGTCCGACGTCCGGAACATTCAAAGGTGTACACGAGCTACCGCACCGACCACGACCGCTGGCTGCAGTTCGAAGCCCGCCTCCGCGCCTATCCGTGGCAAAATGTGTACGTGGACATGAAGGCCGCCACCCGGTCCGAGCCGACGCTCAAGCCGTGGGAGCCCGATCGCTACACCTACGGCGTGCAGGTCGGCGCGCATTACGAAAACTGCTTCGTCGAGTTCGAGCTCGACCGCGTCATCCGCATCGACGATGCCTTCCGCTCCCGCCGCCAGTCCGAGCGCGGCATCGGCGTCGCGACCGCCTACGAGCGCTGGCTCGGCCCCGGCACCTGGATGTCCGCGCAGGCCGGCTTTCGCTGGTCCCCCGACACCCACGCCCGCGAGGCCCATTTCGCCCTCATCTTCCGCTTCGGCGGCCGGTCCGGCGACCGCCTCGACCACGTCGACCCCGACTCCGTCCGCTTCCTCGACTACCAGCAGTCCCGGTCCCCATGGCGACCGTAACCAAGGTCTTCCCGAAGGGGCCCGACACCCGGACCATCAGCGGCCCGGCGCTCGACGCGGTTCTCGAGGAAGTCCTGCGCCCCGTCCCGCCGATCATGCGCAAGCTCATGACGCGGCACCTGGCGCGCGCGACGAAGGCCGTCCGCAACATCGTCCCCAGGCTGGAAGCGTTCCAGAAGCGCGACCCGTACCTCGCGCTCGTGGCGGGGGCCGTCCAGTGCATCGACCTCGCGGAAAACCGCGTGCAGGAGATCGAGTCTCACCTCGCCATCCAGGAAGCCGCGCTCCGCTTCGCGTCGACCCAGATCGATCGCGAGGCCCTGTACCTCGACACCTGCCGCTTCCTGCGCCGCACGCCCGCGCAGATTCGCGGGGACCAGGCCGCGTTCAAGCGATTCATGGACTGGGAAGCGATCGTCGAAATCGCGAGGCGCGCGCAGCGGGGAGCGCGGCGCTTCCAGCAGACGCTCGTGTTCCTGGCGGCGCGGGCGCTGGCGCGCTGCGGCCCCGATCGAGGGCGGACGGCGGCGGACGTGATGGAGCGGACGGGGTTCACGGACATCTTTCAGCGCGAGATCGCGCAGCGGCTGCCGGTGCACCTCGAACGCGAATGGATCGACGCCGTCGTCGCCATTCTCAAGGCGCACAAGAATCCGAAGAAAGGCATCGTCATCGACCCCGCGATTCTTCACGCCCTCGCCGTCCGCGCTCAGAACCCGTGGGCCGACGTCTGGGTCCAGTGCGGCGCGCTCTACGCCTGGCTCCTCGCGAGCCCCCAGGACGCCCTCAGGCTCGCCCGCCAGCGCCTCCGCTCGCCCGACCCCAAGATCAAGGACGACATTTTTGTCCGCCGCTTCCTCGTCGAAAAAGCCAACGAAGTGCTCGACGAAGCCGGATCGATGGAGCTCATCCAGTCCGCCATGGTGGGGCCCGACCCGAGCCCTCACGTCCGGCAGGGCGCCATCCTCGCGCTCGGCAATCGCGACCCGGAGGCCTCGTGGCCCGTCATGCGCGAACACGTCCTCATGCGCGAAGAATGGGACCCCGTGCCCGAGGTCCGCGCCGCGGTCAACCTCGTCCTGGCCAAGTGGGCCATGCTGCCGCGCGGCGCCGACATCGCGCTTCAGGAATGGCGGCTGTTCTTCGAGCGGGAATCGGAGGGTCTGCCCCTCGCCGTCGCGATGAAGCAGACGGGGAATGTTCTCGAGCACCTCGTGGGATTCGGGCAGCTCGACGCAAAAGTGGCCGAACAGTTCGCACTCGAACTGCTCGAAAAGGCGGTCGCCAAGGGCTGGGCCCTCCCCGTCCGCGGCCAGCTCGAAGATCTCCTCGAGCGCGTCCGCGTCGCCGCGCTTCCCGGCTTCGCCGCCTTCCGCGACCAGGTCGTCCACCTTCTCTACGAAAGCAACCGCGAGGACCAGGTCGACGTCGCCGGCGATGATCCCGCCGTCACCGACGAAATCTTCGGCCGCTTCCTCGCCTGGCTCTCGCGACGGCACTACGGGTTGTATGCGCTGAAGCGCGGGAAGGGCTGGCGCGTCACGGTGGGGCACCAGAAGCGGTGGCGGCTGTGGCGCTGGATTCACGAGACGCTGAATCCTGCGCCCGACAAACGGCAGGCGATTTCGCACGTCCGCGGGCGGCGCTACGAAGGGACGATCCGGGCGCACTCCTGGGGGCTGGGCGAGGAATCGCCGACGAAAGTTCCCGGCGAGCCGATCCAGATGAGCGTGGAGGGCGGATGGCGGCGATACCTTCCGCTCCCCGACGATTTTCTCGACTCTCTGGAATTCGGACCGGTCCAGATCTACTCCAGCGAGGGAATCGTCACCATCGAGCCGCCGACAGGCAGGAAGACGAAGTGGAAATTGAAGTGGCGCATGCGCGAACAGGCCCGCTACGGGAATCCGGAAGCGCCGCCGAACGCGTACATCGAAAGGATGCGCGCGATGGGATACAAGGTCGAGTTCCGCCCGAATCCGCCGCTCGAGCTCTCGCTGGCCGCGCCGTATTTCACCTACGCGCAGCCGCTGTCGGAGGCTGCGCCTGAGGGAGCGGCGGCCGAGGGGCCGGTTCCTGATTTCCCCGAAGTTCCGCAGCAGCCCGAGGCGTTCGCGGCTGGCGGGGAAGCGGCGGCGCTCGAAGGATTTTCGCCGCCGCCCCCGGAAGAGAGTGCGCCCGCGCCGTTTCGCGCCGAGCCTGAGCGAGCGGAGCGAGTCGAAGCGCTCGATGAACTGTCAGCGCCGCTTCCGGATGCGCCGGCGCGAGATCCGCTGGATGAGCTCATGGCCCTGCCCGGGAATGCCGGGACGGCCCCGCAAGCCGATTCGAGCGAATCGCCGGAAGTGGAGCTTCCGCCCATTGAGCGCAAGGATGCGGTCGACGAGATCGGCTCGAAGCTGGACGCGTGGGATGAGGCGCCGGCTGTGCCCCCGGTCGATCCGTTGGACGAGTTGACGGGGGAACTTCCGGCGCTGCCGGCTTCGGCGGATTCGACCCCAGGCCTGCCGTCACCGGAACTTCCTGCGACCAGCGGGCCTGACGAGGACATCGTGATTCCGCCGGCGCCCCCGGAAGGCGGCGAAGGAGATTTCCTCGTATGAACTTCCTCGACCGCTTCCTCGAATCCTGGCGCGACTGGAGCGAACTCTGGTTCAGCCCCGCCGGAAACAACCTCGTCCAGCTCGCCGTCCTCGTTCTCCTCGTCGTCCTGTGGATCGCCTTCTTCTTCACGTGGCGCCAGTTCCGCGCACGCCGCGCCCGGCTCCAGATCCCCCTCGTCATCGGCGGCTGGGGGACGCGCGGGAAGTCCGGAAGCGAGCGCAAGAAGGCGGCGCTCTTCAATGCGCTCGGCTACCGGCTGCTCTCCAAGTCGACGGGATGCGAAGCGATGTTCGTGACGGCGCACGACTACGAGGAGTCGCGCGAGTTCTACCTGTTCCGCCCTCACGACAAGGCCACGATCTGGGAGCAGACGAACGTCCTGCAGGTTGCCGCGAACATGCAGGCCGACGTGATGCTCTGGGAGTGCATGGCGCTTCAGGCGGATTACGTGCGCATCCTTCAGCAGTCGTGGATGACCGACGACATCTCGACGATCACGAACACCTACCCGGACCACGAGGACATCCAGGGACCGTCCGGATTCGAAGTTTCGGAAGCGATCGCCAATTTCATCGGCATCGGGGCCACCGTCATCCACACCGAGGGGAATTTCCAGCCGGTCCTCCGCGAGTTCGCGCGCAAACGCGGCTCTCGCCTCATCGAGCCGCCGACCGAGCTGGCCGATCTCCTCACCCCCGACGTCATCGAGCGATTCCCCTACAACGTCCACCCCAAGAACCTCATGCTCGCCTTCCAGCTCGGCCACGAAATGGGGATCGACGACGGCTTCCTGATCAAGGAAATCGCGGACCACGTCGTCCCCGACCTCGGCGTCCTCAAGACCTACCCCGAGGTCCACGTCGCCGGCGGCCGCCGCCTCCGCTTCTCCAACGGCTGCTCCGCAAACGAGCGCGCCGGCACGATGAACAACTGGCGCCGCCTCAAGCTCGACAATCCCGACGGCGACCGACGCGACTGGACCGTCATGGTCGTCAACAACCGCGCGGACCGCGTGCCGCGATCGAAAGTGTTCGCTTCCATCGTCGTCGACGACCTGGCCGGCCACAAATTCGTCCTCATTGGCTCCAACCTGAACGGGCTCAACGGGTACATAGAGGAAGCGCTCGCTGCGCGTCTCGCCCGGCTTCAGCTCCCCGCCGACCGCGCCGAGCACGCCACCTACCTGGAAAACGTCCTCGCCCGCGACCTCGCCAACCTCCGCTTCCTGTCCCGCACCACCCAGGAACTCGCCTGGCGCTGCGGGGACGTCCTGGGCGTGACGGAGGAGCAGATGCTTCCCGCGCTCGAGGCGTGCCCGCTCGACATCGACGCGCTCACCCGGGCGGCGCTCGCACAGGCGACGCCCGGCATTACTCCTTCCGACGAGGATGTGCGCTTCATTACTGACGCCGCGACCGGGTTCGTGTCGCTGTCGTCGCACAAGGCAGGGCTTCAGTCGGCAATCCAGTCCGGCGGGCTGCACGGATGGCTGGAGTCGCACCGGAACTGGTACCGGGGGTGGTTTCTGGCCTCGATCCACACGGTGCCGAACTACCACATCAAGGGCGCGGATCTGATCCGGCACGTCGGCTCCCTGTGCCCGCCGAACACGAGGGTGCACATCCTGGGCGTGCAGAACATCAAGGGGACGGGGCTGGACTTCGCGGAGCGCTGGGTGCGCGCCGGCGACATCGAGCGCGCCGTCGAGAGGGTCTGTTCCCGCGACCCGGGCCAGCAGGAGAAGGGAACGCAATTCCTGAAGGAGTGCGGCGACCTCGAGGACTTCGAGCAGGATCTCATCCGCCGCAAGTGCGAGCAGTTCCTCGAGGAAAACCCGAGCGTCGACTTCGGAACGCGGCGCGTCATCAACGAAACGCTGGCGATGGCCAAGGGGCCGGCGGATGCGGGCGAAATGGCGAAGCAGCTGGAGGAAGTAAAACCGGATGCCCCGGAAGGGAGCCTCAAGAGACTCGCGAGACGGCTTGCGGGGCCGACCGAGGTGGTGCTGGATACGTTCGCCTCGATCTACCGTGCGCACAAGGCGAGGGCGGTGATGTACGACCTGTCGAACGGGAGGGTGGGAAGCAAGAAGGCGGTGGCGATATTGAAGGAGATGACGAACAAGCAGAAGGGGGGGTGGCTGGTGGCGAAGTTGGGGGCGAAGAAATAGGGAGGCAAAAGGGCCAGTACAAATGCCAACTCCAACTCCAACCCCAAATCCCAAACACGTGCGGGCGAGAGTCAGAATCCGGTGATCGGCGGCGAGCTGCACGCGGCCCGAAATGCTTGTTCTTGAGGAGCTTGGGATTTGGAGTTGGGGTTGGGGTTGGGATTTGCCCTCGCCGTTTTACCCCCCGAACTCACCCTCAAACACCTCCACCGCCGGCCCCGTCTTGAACACATGATTGTTCGCGGCCCACTCCAGCGTCAAATCGCCCCCCAGCAGGTGATTGAGGATCTTCCTCCCGGTCCTCCCCGTGAGCACCCCCGCCACGCAGACCGCCGCGGCCCCCGTCCCGCACCCCCAGGTCTCGCCCGCGCCCCTCTCCCACGTCCTCTGCCGGACTTCCTTCCGGGACACCACTTCCACGAACTCCACATTCACCTTCTTTGGCCACCACCGGCACCACTCGATCCGGGGTCCGAATTCCGCGACGGGGAAGTCCTTCACGCGCGGCACGAAAATGACGCAATGCGGATTTCCCACCGAGAGACTCGTGAACCGGAACGTGCGCCCGCCGACCTTCATCACCTCGTTGACTGCGCGGCCTTTTCCGGTCATGGGAATCTTCGGCCGCTCGAGCATCGGCTCGCCCATGTCGACTTTCACGGACCTCACCGCACCGCCGTTCACTGAGAATTCGAGCGTCTTCGTCCCTCCGAGCGTCGATACCGTGATCCGCTTCTTCCCGGTAAGCCCGTGGTCGTACACGTACTTCCCGAAGCAACGGATCCCGTTGCCGCACATCTCCGCTTCGCTTCCGTCCGGATTGAACATGCGCATCCGGAAGTCCGAACCGTTCCCGGGGAGGACAAGCAGGAGGCCGTCGGCGCCGACGCCGAAGCGGCGGTCGCAGAGTTCCTTCGCGGCCTTGCCCGGGTTGCGGACGCCACCTTTGAAACCGTTCAGCACGACGTAGTCGTTCGCGATGCCGTGCATCTTCGTGAACTTCATGAGCAATCCTGTGGAGGGGGTGAGATGGAAGGCTTGCATGCTACCCGAGGGT
>WSZJ01000096.1:0-27924 GCA_009773755.1 Planctomycetota bacterium
GACCGCTTCTCGCGCGTCCTCCAGCGGGGCCCTCAGCGCCCGCGGGATCCCCCCAGCGGCTTCATCGCGCCGCAGCGCCGCCGACAGAGTCGCCTGGAGCCGCAGCCACGCCGCTTCCAGCCCGTCCAGCCGCGCCGTCAGCGCGGCCAGGCGCGTCGCGGACTCACCGGCGGATTCGAAAAGCGCGTCCATGTCGCGCAGCTCCAGGCGGACGGTTTCGAAGCGCCCCTCCGGAGCGCCGCGGGCGGCCTCCGCCGGAGGTGCGTCGTCGAGGGAAGCGAGCCGCGCGGTGATCGCGTCGAGCGAAGCCAGGAGCAGGTCGATCGCGCTTCGCGGGACGGGCCCGCCCGATTCGCGGAAGGGCGCCAGCGCGTCTTCGATCGCGTGCGCCTGCTCGGCGATCTCGGGCTGGCGGACGACGCGCGCGGCGCCCTTGAGCGTGTGGGCCAGACGGAGGAGGCTCCGGACGGCGTCCTTCGAGGGCGCGCCTTTCTCCAACTCGAGCGTGCCGCGGCTCAGCCCCTGCGCGAGCTCGCGCGTCTCGATCCGGAAGTATTTCAGCGGGTCGTCGGCCATGGCTTATACCGCTTTCTCCGCCCTGACGAACTTCGCGAGGTCGCGCGCCAGCGTCGCCAGTTGCGACGACGTCTGGAGCGTCTGCGAGGTGCTCGCTTCCGTCTCGCGCGAGCCCTGCGCCAGCTCCGCGACGGCGCCGTTCACCTGCTGGACCGCGCTTGCCTGCTGTTTGGTGCTGAGTTCGATTTCTCTCGCCGCCTCGTTGGAGGTTCGCACGAGGTCCGCAATCTGCCGGAACGATTCCGCGACGTCGCCGAACTGCCGCGCTCCCGCCTCGACCGCCTTCGCGCCGCCCTCGGTCGCCATCACGGTCGTGTTCACGGCCTGCCGCGTCTCGTCGATCAGCCCCTTGGCCTCCTTCGCGGATCCGCCGACCCGGTCTGCGAGCTTCCGGATCTCGTCGGCGACCACGCCGAACCGCTTTCCCGCTTCCCCCGCTCCCGCAGCCTCGATCGTCGCGTTGATCGCCAGAATGTTCGTCTGTTCCGCGAGCTCCGTGATGATCTCCGCGATTCCGCCGATCTGCTGCGAGCGCCGTCCGAGCTCGAGCATGTGGTTCACGATCGCGTCCATCTGCTTCTTGATCTGCGCGACCGCCTCCTGCCCCTTCTGCACGGCGCCGTCGCCGCCCCGGGCGGACCCGGACGCCTGGTCCGCAAGATGGGCGACCCGCTGCGCGCTCTCGGCGATCTGCTTCGACGTCGCGAGAAGCTCGCTGATCGTCGTCGTGATTTCCGTCATCGCGCTTGCCTGCTGGCGCGCGCTGGTCGCCTGCTGATTGGAAGCGGCCTGCAGCTCCGCGGAGGAGCTCTGCACGTGATTGACGGCGGTGCCGATCCGCGTGCCGAGGCTGCGCGTCAGCAGGAAGCCGACACCGGAGGCGAAGAGGGTGGCCACGACGCCGACAGCGATCATGAGGTTGATGGCGAGGGAAGCGGCATCCGAGGACGCTCTCTTCCCGTCGGTCACAAGCTTTTCCTCGTCAGCGACAAACGTCCGGATTTCGCGGGAGATCGCGTCCTTCTTCGGCTGGACGTATTCGTGGAAGGAGCTGGCGATCGCGGTCATGTCGGTTGACGTCCGTCTTTCGGCGATGACCTTGTCCTGGGCGGTGCTCATGGCATCAAGGAGGTCTGCGACCTTGTCGACCGCCCGTCGTTCGGATTCGGAGCCCGAATTGGCCCGCAGTTGATCGATGTTCGCCTTCGCCGCCGCCCTGCGCTCGCGCAGGCGCTCCAGATAGGCCTCGTCCTTGTTCAGCAGATATCCACGTGTGGATGAAGAAGTGCCCTCAATGTCCGAGTGGAGCTGCCCGGCGTCCGCGAGGTTGCGCGCGTTCACGTCGATCACCCGGTCCTTGCTGTTGACGGCGGTGCGGATCGCGTAGACCGCGACGACGAGGATCACGACGGCGAATCCGACCGTCACCACGAACCCCGCCCCGAGCTTCTGGCCAAACGTCCACGAGGACCCCATGCGTCACCTCTCCTGTTATGCCGGCTGCTGGTTTTTTCGAATGACGTCCATCACCGCTGCCACGTCGAGCAGGTCGCGCGGCCCGGCGGAATCCTGGAGCATTCCGCTTCCCCCTCCCGCACGCCGCGCCGCCGCCGCAGCTTCGCGGACAGCCGTTTCTGGAATCCGCGAGACCCCTTCCACCGCCTCGACGCCGAGCCCCGCCCCCGCCCTTCCTGCTTCCACGAGGATCCAGCGCGGCGCCGCCGCGGGACCGGGCAGGTCGAGGATCGTCGCCAGCGCGTAGAGCGGAAGAACCTGGCCGCGCACGGCGGTGAGGCCGAGCAGGCCGCGGCGGGCACCCGGCACCGGGACGACCAGGGTGCAGGGCAGCACGCAGGCAAGCTCGCGCAACCTCACGAAGAACCGCGTTCCTCCCGCCGAAACGCGCAGCAACGGCTCCGCCGGCGGCGGCTCCGGCGCGGGCGGCCGAGCGAACGCCGCGTCGAATTCGCGGCGCATCTCCGCAACCCGGGCCGCAGCGCCCACTCCGCCCGCCGTCACGGTTTCCTCCCTTCGCAGGCCTTCATCTCCGCCCGGCAAAGCTGCATCAGCGCTTCTCGCCCGAACCCGCCGCCGAAGAGCAGGAGCCTCGACGCGTCCTCCGCCGGGAGAAGCGCCAGCGCGCCCTCGAACTGCTCGAGCGCGCCTTTCGGATCGCCCGCCTTCCGGAGCAGAAGCCCGAGGTGCAGCCGCGGCATCGCGAAGGTCGGGTCGAGGTACTCCGCGGCCCGGTCGTGCTCCGCCGCCCCCGCGCCATCCCCCGCGGCCTCGCGGCACTGCGCCATCACGTAGTGCGCCCCCGCGCTCAGGTCGTCCACCCTCAGCACAGAAGCGCACACGCGCTCCGCCTCACGCTCGTTTCCCGCGTTGACAAGAAGCGCCGCCTTCATCAGCCCCGTGTCCGGATCCGACTCCGCCGCCCCCGATAGCGCATCCAGCGCTTCACCGAACTTCTCGCGCCCGACCAGTTCGAGAATCCGCTCGCGTTCGCGGCCCGCCGAGCGGCCTTCTTTCTGAAGCGCCGCTTCCGCCGCGGCTTCCCGCGATGCGCCGGACAGCGCGGCGATCCGCTCGGAGGCGCTTCGGATCGCTTCCATCCAGCTCGGCGCGCCTTCCTCCAGAGCCGACGCCAGGGCGAGTGCGCGCGCGGGGGACTCGTCGTGGAGTCGCCCCTCGGGCGGCACCCCCGCCGCGCCGCGCTCTTTGCGCTGGTAGTAGAACGTCTCGTGCGACTGGCGCAGATGGAAGTCCTGCGAGAGTCCGCGCAGAGTCTCGGCGTGGCCCAGGAAGAGGAATCCGCCCGGGACAAGGGAGTTCGCGATTCTGGCGACCACGGCCTTCTGTGTGTCGAGCCCGAAATACATGATCACGTTGCGGCAGAAGACGATGTCCCAGCTCGCAGGGCGCCAGAACCTCGGGTCGTCCGTCGTGAGATTCGACTCCTCGAACTGCACGTCGCCGCGAATCGCGTCGGCGAGCACGAGGTCATTTCCTTTCGCCCGGAAGTACTTCTGCTTCATTTCGCCAGGCGTCTCCCGCAGCGACCAGGGCGAATACACCGCCCGTCGCGCCCGGGCGATCGCGGCCGGATTCACATCCACGGCGTGAACGATTGCGGGCGGCGAGGCGGACTCTCGCGCGAGCATCGCGATCGTGTACGGTTCCTCCCCAGAGGCGCAACCCGCGGAGAGGATGCGGACGGGCGATGTGCCGGAGGCCGCACGGGCGGGAAGCGCGACTTCGGCCAGCGCACGAAACTGTTCGGAGTTTCGGAAGAAATACGTTTCGCCCACCGTCAATGATTCCGCGAACGCTCTCGCTTCTTCTCGCGAGTCTCGCGACGGAAGGGCCGCCAGGTACGCGCCGGCGTCGGCGTACCCTGTTTCGGACGCGCGGCGAAGGAGCGCTTCCTCGAGCTGCGACGCGCGCGTCTCATCGAAATGCAGCCCAAGCGTGCGCGCGACGAAGCGGCCGAAGACTTCCAATTCGCTGCGCCAGGCGCTCATGCGGGGCCCCCTGACACGGTTTCGGGCACGAGACGAGCGGCCCGCAGGACGAGGAGAAGGGCGCCATCGAGGAAGGCCACCGCTTCCAGGGCTTCGGCCAAGGCGCGGCTTACGAGCGGAGGCGAGGCATTGAGGGCTTCGGCCGGAATTCGTTCGATTCCGGCGACCCCGTCGACGGCGAGTGCGACGCGGCGGCGGTCGGCGCGCAGGACGACGAACCGGCTGGGGGGTGCGGGGTCGGCGCCGAGGAGGCGGCGGAGCGGCACGACGGGGGTCGGCTCGCCGCGAATGACGGCCACACCGGAGACGATATCAGGGGCGCCGGGGAGGCGCTCTACAGGCAAGGGCCGTAGGACCTCGAGGACATGCGAAAGGGGGATGGCGCACGAGAGGGAGTCGAGGGGAATGAGGAGGAAGGGTTCGCCGAGCTGCGGGAGAGCGGGCTTGTAGAGCGACACTGCCCCCAACCCTGTGGCCTGCATAGGCTCTACCCCACTACTTTATGGGGCCCTCAGAATCGAATCGCCTTCGAATGGCATCACAATCGTGCGACTCGGGGAGGACCCGAGAAAAAACAGACCTCTCACTCTGCCGGGAAGAATTGAAACACTTGTCAGTGGTCCGCCGCAAGCGCGTTTTTCAACATGTTGAAACTTCAGTTCAATCTTGTCCTAAAGTCTTTTCAGTATGTCTGTTGCGACAGTCACCTGTGAAACTGTTGCCTATGCAGGGTCCTCGACTGGCGGCCGGATTTGGCTGAGCGCCGCGACGGTCGAACCGGACGCTCGAGGCCGGCAGTGTCGCCGCACGCACTTTGAAATTGAGGTCCGCTTGTTCTTCTCATCGCCGTTCTTCCCTGTCCGTTCCGGTAATCCGGCTGATCAGTCGCACCGCTTCGATGCACGTTACGCTTTCTTCGGCTGGCTTTCCCAAGCCTTCATCCGGTTGTAGAGCGTCTTCAAATTCAGCCCGAGCTGTTTCGCTGCTTGCGTCTTGTTGTTTCCGCAGGCTTGAAGCGTCGCCATGACCAGTCGCCGTTCTGTCTCGTCCACTGTCGACGTCCCGATATCGACGGTGAAATTTCCCCCGTTGACCGGCGGCGCGCTGGAGCAATCGGCCGGTCCGGCAGCACACGGGGTCTCGTTGAGCGACAGGTGCTGCGGGAGGATCCGTTCGTCCGCCATGATCGCCGCCGACTGCACGACGTTTTTCAGCTCGCGCACGTTTCCCGGCCACCGATGCGCTTTCAGCCGGTCGAGCGTCGCGGACTCAAAGCGCTTCGACGTGCCGTCCTTCTCGTTCACCTTGCGCAGGAACAGTTCCGCCAGCTCGATGACGTCGTCGCCGCGGTCCCGCAACGGCGGCATGCAGACGCTCATGACCTTGAGCCGGTAGTACAGATCCTCCCGCAGTTTTCCTGACGCGACGGCGGCCTGCACGTCCCGGTTCGTCGCGGCGACGATCCGGACGTTGACGCTGACTTCCCGCTCGCCGCCGATTCGCGTCAGCTTGCCCGTCTCGAGCACGCGCAGCAGCTTGACCTGGAGGTCGTACTGCATCTCGGCGATTTCATCGAGGAAGAGAGTCCCGCCGTTGGCGCGCGAAAAATATCCGTCGTGCTTCTGCAGGGCGCCCGTGAAACTTCCGCGCTCGTGGCCGAAGAGTTCACTCTCGATGATGTTGGCAGGGACGGCGCCGCAGTTCATGGCGAGCATGGGGCCGTCGCGGCGGGGGCTGAGGTCGTGAAGGGTCTGGGCGGTGAGTTCCTTGCCTGTGCCGCTCTCGCCGGTGATGAGGACGGAGACCTCGGTGGGGCCGACGCGCGTGAGGAAGTCGTAGACTTTCTGCATCCCTGGCGAAGAGCCGTCCAGCCGTCCGAAATGTCCCAGCTCGCGCAGCTTGCCCCTGAGATCCCCGATTTCGCCGCGCAGCCGGAGGGCCCGCAGCGCGCCCGCAAGGATGCGCTGGAGATGGAGCGGCTCGATCGGCTTGACGACGTAATCGGCGGCGCCGCGCCGGAGAGCCTGGATCGCCGACTCGATGGAAGCGTTGCCTGTGATGAGGATGAACTCGGTCGGATTGCTTTCGCGGACTTCATCCAGCAGGTCCAGCCCCGAGCCGTCGGGCAGTACCAGATCCGACAGGATCAGCCCCGGCGGTTCCGACTTGAGCAGCCGGCGTGCTTCCTCCAGCGTGCCCGCCGCAGCAACGGTGAATCCCTGGGCCTCCACGATCCGCGCCAGCGCGTCGCGCTCGGCGGGTTCGTCTTCGACCAGGAGAACGTGCGGCATGGCGGCTTTCTTTTTCATCGGGTGGTCACCGGAATGTCGAAGGCGTAGCCCGAGCCGGCGATCGCTGTCCGCGAACCGCCGAACGCCGCGACCGCGTCGTCCAGAGCGGAGGGAAGCGGCCCGCCGGGCGCATGAGAGATCATCGAGGGCCCGCCGGAAACGACGATCTGGGCTCCCGCCGGCAGAGCCTTCGCTTCGAACAGGATGCGCCCGCCGTCGGCGACATCCTTCAGGACTTCCATCCCCGCGAAGCCGAGCACGGTCACGAGTGCCCCGGGCAGGAGGCCTGCCGGGAAATCCGGCGGGCAGGCGGAGGCCTCGACCGTGATCCTGCGCTTCTGTGCAAACGGCGCGAGGAGCGACGCGGCATCGCGCATCGCACGGCCTGGCTCGCAGGAAGCGTCATCCAGTTCCGAGGTGACGAGGTGCTTGAGAAAGTTCTCGAACGCTTCACGGAATCGCGTCGTGGAGGACCGAAGCGCTTCCCCTGCGGCGAGCGCCGCCGCCTCGTCGCGCTTCCCGGTGCCCGACAGCCGGACCACTTCACCTGACAACACGACGCCATTGAGGAGGCCTCGCAGGGCGTGCGCCTGCGACGGCGCGAGGCCTGACATGAGCCGCGCACGGAGCAGGTCCAGGCTGGCTCTGCGGGAAAGGGCCTCTTCGGGCGGCGGCGGCTGGAGAGCGGTCATTTGTTCGGCGCCGCCAGGAATTTTTCAACTTCAGCAAGGTCGACGGGCTTGAGCAGGTGTGCGTCGAACCCCGCTTCGCGCGCCAGGAGAACGTCCTCGCTCGTGCCATATCCGGTCAGGGCGACCAGGCGAGTGTTCTTCATGGCCGGGTCCAGGCGCAAGCGGCTGGCGATTTCGTAACCGTTCAGTCCGGGCAAGCCGATGTCCAGAAGGATCACATCCGGCTTCCAGGCGAGCGCGCTTTCGAGGGCCGCCGGACCCGTGTAAGCCTTCTGCACGATTCGCCCGCTCTGCTCCAGCAGCATCGCGAGCATGTTGCACGCGTCCATATTGTCGTCGACCACCAGCACCCGCAGTTGTTTCCCTCCCGGCGCTTCCCGCTTCGTCACCGCGGCCGGCGGGGCGCTTCCCGGACCCGCGGACACGGGCAGCCAGACCACGAACTCGCTGCCTTTGCCCAGGCCATCGCTGCGCGCTTCGACGGTGCCGTTCTGCAGTTTCGTCAGCCGTTGCACGAGGTTGAGCCCGAGTCCCAATCCGCCCTTCACGCGGTCGAGCGACCGGTCCGCCTGCATGAAGAGGTCGAAGACGCAGGGAAGCAGTTCCCCGGCGATTCCTATTCCCGAATCGCGGACGTGCAGCCCGGCGCGGCCCTGCTGGCATTCGAGTTCCAGCGCGATCCGGCCGCCTTCATCGGTGTACTTGATGGCGTTGTCGAGCAGGTTCATGACGATCTGTTCGAGGCGGGTCGCGTCGGCCTGCACCCACACAGGGTCCCCGGGAAGCTTCAGAACGACCTGCTGCTTTCGTCCCGTGACCAGCGGCTGGGCCGACTCCAGCGTATGCCTGACGACCTGGCAGAAGTCGACCGTTTCAAGGCGGATCTGGATGTGGCCACTGACGACTCGCGAGACTTCGAGGAGATCGCTGACGATGCGGGTGAGGTGCGCTACCTGCCGCTCGATGACTTCGCGCGCCTGATGCTGGACCGGGTTCTCGCCGCCGTTTTCCTCGAGCTTCAGGAGATGCGTCGCGCTGATGATCGGCGCGAGCGGGTTGCGCAGTTCGTGCGAAAGCATGGCCAGGAACTCGTCTTTGCGGCGGCTCTGGTCCGCCAGCGCCACTGCCTGAAGCTTGACCTGGTCTTCCAGGCGCGTCCGGTCCGAGATGTCGCGCACGTTGCACTGTGCCACAAGCCGATGCCCCTCAGAGTAAACGTTGCTGACGAATTCCACCGAAGTGGTCTTGCCGGCGGGAGTCTGGACCGGGAGATGGTCGTAGCGGACGTAACCTTCGCTTCGGAGCTTCGCAAACATCGCCTTGTTCTCTTCGACGTCCTTGAACAGCCCGATCTCGAAGAGTTCCTTGCCCGCCAGCTCCGGCAGGTCCTGGCCCAGGAGCCCACACATGAAAGCGTTGGCGTCGAGGATCTTGCCGCTGCGCGCGTCCAGGATCAGGATGCCGTCCTTCGCGAACTGGAAGAGCCTGCGGAACCGGATCTCCGAGTCTCGAAGCGCCTGTTCCGCCGCGCGGCGTTCGGTCACGTCCTCGATCCCCATCAGAATCTGTTCACCAAGCTCGTCGTTCTGGAGGCGTCGCGCATTGACCATCAACGTGCGGTGCCCGATTTTCGGAAAGTCGTGTTCGACCTCGAAGTCCTCGAACGAGTGGTTGCTCGGGATGATCTCTTCCAGAAGGGTCCTCAATCGCGGGATGTTCCAGTGGCCTCCGCCGAGTTCGTAGACGAGACGGTTGACCGTATCTTTCTCCGCGACCTGGAATTTCCGGTAGAAGGCGGCATTCGCAGATTTCACGCGCAGTTTTCCGTCCAGAACCACGAAGCCATGACGAAGGGTATCCAGGATGCCCTGTGCGTAGGCCAGGGCGGCGTCCGCGCGGCGCTCCTGCCGCCTGCGCTCGCCAATGTCGCGGAATACGAGCACCGCTCCTGCCAGGATCCCGTTTTCGTCACGGATGGGCGCCGCGCTGTCGTCGATGTGCCTTTCGCTTCCGTCCTTGGCGATCAGCACGGTGTGGTTCGTCAGGCCAACCGCCACGCCCTCGCGCAACGCCCGCGCGACGGGACACGGCGTCAATTTGCGGCTCTCCTCATTGACGATCCTGAAGACGCTCTCCACGGGAAGGGTGCGGGCCTCTTCCTGCGACCAGCCTGTCAGGGTCTGCGCCACGGGATTCAGGAAGGTGATGCGGCCGCCCGCATCGGTGGTGATCACGGCATCCGCAATGCTGGACAGCGTGACTCGCAATAACTCGTTGGACGCCGGCGAAGCGGGCATGGCCGGCACGATGATCTGCGGAACGCCGAGGCCGCCGGGCGCATCGTTGAACTCTGAAGTCGTCTTGTTGATCGACATGCGCGTTCACTCCGAAACCTGCAGACAGCGCGACAACTCCGTCCGGTCACTTGAATGATGTCGAGAGATTCTACCACGATTGTCGACAAAAGACCGGGTTGGTCTCACGAGTGACGGGCGTCCGGATCAAAGATCCCGCGGATGCATCCGGGCATCCGCGGAGATCCGGCCAGGTTCCTAGAACAGGACTTCGACCGCCCACGCTTTCCAATCCTTCTGGATCGCCTCGGCGTCTGCCGCCGACCGCGCCTTAAGGGTCAGGATGACGTGCCCCTTGCGGACGTGGTCTTCAATCAGCTTCACGTGCTTCTCAGGAATATCCAGCCCGGCGAGGCCGCCGATGAGGCCGCCGATCGCTCCGCCTGCGCCGGCCGCCGCGAACGCCGCGACGATCGGGCCTGCGATGACGATGCCGAGGCCGGGGAGGAGGATGGAAACCCCGACAGCCATGACGACCGCGAGCGCTCCCGCCGTCGTGCCGATCGCACCGCCGACCGCCGCGCCCTCGAGAGCCTTGGTCTCGGTGGGCTGGCGCTGGACGATGAAGTGCTTCTTGTGCATTTCGTCGGAAACGGCGACGGAGAGATCGGTCGTGGCATACCCGCGGGCGATCGCGGCGTCCCAGGCCCTGTCGGCCGAGGCGCGGTCCGGGAAAATGCCCGTCACAATCGTCGAGATCAGGACTACCGGCGGACTCATGGGAAGACTGGCGACTGGCACGCTCATGTGGAACTCCAGAGATTGGCGCGGCTGGGAAACCGCGCGAGCCTGAAAGAAATTCCGGCGGGAAGCCCGCCGGATCTACTCCTTGACCGTCATTTCGAATGATTCCGTCACGGCAAGACCGTCCGGCCCTTCGGCCGTCACTTTCACCACCTGGCCCGAAACAAGGCCGGCGTCGTTCGCGGCGAACATCGTGTAGTTCACGACGTAATCGCTGTCCTTCACCTTCTTGTCGCCTTCGATGACCTTCACGCCGTTCGGCAGGTTGTCGAAACGGACGGCGACGTCGGAGCTGATGCTCTCGCGCCAGACCGTGATCATGACCTTGTTCGTGTCGCCACGCTTCAGGGTCTGGTTGACCGGCTTGAGCATCGAGAGCTTCTTGCCGCCGGCACCGGAAGCCGACGTCGAGGTGCAGCCGAGGCCGGGCAGGATGCAGGCGAGGACGAATCCGGACAGGACGAGGAACGATTTCATGTGGATCTCCGAGGGAAAATGAGCGAATCAGGCCGGGCGGAATGCCCGGCCTGGTTTCCGGACTATTTGTCGTTCACGGTGATCTTGAAGGTCTCCGTGGCGGTCATGCCACCGGGCCCTTCGACGGTCACCTTCGCGACGTGATTGGCGACGAGGGCGGCGTCCGGCGCGGAATGAAGCGTGTACGTCCCGATGTTCTTGTCGGGGTCGATCTTCTTGTCTTCCACGACGGTGGTGCCCTTCGGCAGGTCGGAGAACTTCACGCCGACGGAGTCGGAGAAGTTCGAGCGCGTGACGGTGACATTGATCGTGTTCGTTTCACCGCGCTTCATCGTCTGGCTGGACGGCTGAAGAAGGGTCAGCTTCTTCCCGGTCGGACCTTCCACGGAGGTCTTCTCGCAACCGAAGGCGACAAGCACGAGAGCGATTGCGGCGGCACAGCGTGTGACGAGCTTCATGGTCAAGGTCCTTTCAAATGGAGTTCCGGGCGGAATTCGGGTGAGCCCGATGGGTTGATTGAGGGGCGGCAGGGCGCTGGCTAGGCGACGCGGCGTCCGCTGAAGAGGCGGACCAGGATTGTGATGATCGCGATGACGAGGAGCAGGTGGATGACGCCCCCAAGGGTGTAGGAGCTCATCATTCCGAGGAGCCACAGGATGATCAGCAGGACAGCGATGGTTTCCAGCATGGGAGGTCTCCTTGAAGAGAAGCGGATGAGTTCGTCCGCGTGGTGTGTGAGATGCTTGGAAAGCAAGACCTGTGCCGGGGCGGTTGAGGGGCAAGCGCGGTGCTGGAGGCGGGTTCGCGCGACTGCCGGGTAAGACTTACGCGGTAGTATTGACCTTCCGGATTCAGGGCAGGCGGGGAAGTGGCGCAAGGAGCCGCGGCCGGAAAAACACACGGCGGCGTCACGGTCCTCGTGGGCCGTGACGCCTCCTTATCCAGGGCACGTCTACGAGTGGCAGACCGTTCGCCGTCTTCCGCCGAGAAGCAGGCTCACCACTCCGACGAAAAGGGTCGAACCGATGATGGCCCAGACGATGGGCATCGCGACTCCGCCGATGGTCAGCATGGTTCAGGCCCTCGCTGACTTCATTCCAGGCAGGACCAGGCACGCAGCCCCGGCGACGATGCCGAGCACGCCGACCCACATCGGCACGTCGACGTGCTCCTTGTCGCTGTACCGGATCTGGAAGGGTCCGAGGTCGGTCTTGCTGGTGGACTTCGTGTAGGTGAATCCCTTGTAGGCGAGCCCCAGGATTCCGAGGGCGATGAGGACGAGTCCGACGAGTTTCATTCCGCTCATGGCAATTGCTCCGAAGAAGAAGTTGCTGACTTGTGTAAGTCGGATGGTTCAGGAATTCCGTGCGTCGCCATTGACGGGCGATTTGCGGCGAAAGAACCAAGCGGCGGCGAACCCGGCTCCTGCGCCCACTCCTGCGGCTACGAACATCGACGTCCAGGGCGACCTGCTGACAGCTCCATTCACCGCGTCGCGCGTGTTCCGGCCCATGCAGGAAGCTCCATCCTTGATCGCGGTGAGCCGCTCGGAAGCCGCGTCCTTGATGGAATGCAGCTTGTCCGAAGTCGCTTCCTTCAGCACACCGCCGATTTCCTTGAGGTCCGAAACCAGGTCAGAACCTTTCTGGCGAAGCTGGCCTGCGTAGTTGTCCTGAGACATGAACATCTCCTTTTCCGAGGGTTGAATTCGTCGCCTTTGAGGCGGGAATCCGCGGATCCGCGAACGGCGCATCCGAAGGAGAGGAGTCCATCGCAACCGCCATGCCGCCCGTGTTCCCTGAGGGCATGGCGCGCTTCGCAGGGCCGAAAGAGGAAGAAACTACCGGATCGCGCAAGTCCTGGATTGCTGCGGTTTCCGATAGCCTCGAAGTACGCCCTCATTGTTTTGAGGGCACGATCCTTGCTGTCAGGTCTGAGATGAATCATCACGCGCGGAATGGGCACGGAGAGTCGTCCCCTCGACCTCTTCGCGTTCTGGTCGTGGCCGGCTCCAATCGACGCCGCCTCAACTGCTCCGGGCTCGACTCGAAGGCGCGAATGCTGGCGCTTCGAATGGAGCAGCGCCTGCCGAAGGGCTGGAGGATCGACATCGAGGACATCGGAAACGCGCATGAAAAGCCCTCCATCCAGAGCTGCAATTCGTGCGTTTCGAGCTCGATGGCGCTCTGCGTCTGGCCGTGCAACTGTTACTCGCGCGGCGACAGGAAGAAGCCCGATCTCATGTGGGACCGCAACCTGTATGCAAGGCTGGAAGCGGCCGACGCGTGGGCCTTCGTGGGGCCCGTCAACTGGTACGGGCCGTCCAGCAACTTCAAGCTGATGTTCGATCGCATGGTCTGCATGAACGGCGGCAACCCGCGAGAGGACCTGATTGACGGAAAGGACCCGAAGAAAGCCCGTGCGCTCGAGCATTCGCCCGAGTGGAAGGACCTCAGCGTGAATCACCTGGAAGGCCGGACCGCCGGCTTCTTCTGCTACGGCGACGGCGGAGGCGACGAGCTCGACGCGGCCGGACGGCCGATCGTGCTGGAGCACAAATCGTGGTTCGATCCCGCGAGCGAGCCTTTCAAGGACATGCGCGATGCGTATGCGCCCCTCGTCTGGCAGTGCCGCTACGGCGGCATCGAGGTTCCGAGCCGGCTGTGGAAGTACGTCGAGTTCGGAAGAGGCAAGAAGTACAGCGACAACCAGGCGGAACACCTGGCTGAGGATTCAAGAGTGCTCGCGAAGTTCGACGCATGGACCGACGCGTTTGCGCGATTCGTGGGACGGAAGGGAAAAGCGCCGCCCGCTCGATGGCCGGCGGCGAAACACGAGGATTCCACGCATCGGTGGGACCACGTCAGGCGCAGGTGGAAGACGATCCGGAAGGCCCTCGGTCTTTCGACGGCATGACTCCGGGTCCTGTTCAGGGTGGGCCCCAGGAGCGAGGTGTGGGCAACTGCCCGAGGAGTTCGAACCCGCGCTGAAGAAGCCCGTGCTCGCCGTTGCCCGAGCTTGAGCTGAAAGACCATTCGTCGGCGGACGGCCAGGAACGGCCGTCCGCCGATTGAATTCCCTGCGTGCTACTTCGGCCCCCTGGGCTTGTGCGGCTCAGGCTTCGGAGGCGATCCATGCCCGGGCGGCTGCGGTTTCGGATCGTGAGCCCGCGGCGGGTTGGAAGGCTTCGATTCCTCGACGCGGCTTCTCTCAATCGTCACGCCGAAATGTCCGTGCGACGAATGCACGTACACGTGGCTCTCGGGATGGGCGTGCCACTGGTTGTGGTGATAGTAGTGTCCGCAACCCGACCGGTGCGCGTGGCGCTGAACGATGAGCCACCCGGACCCGTCCCAGTAGTGACCGCAATTGTGGTCATGGCTGTGATGCCCGCCCGCCTCGACCGTTACCGTTCCTCGATGGCAGCCGGCCAGCCCGAGTGCGAGCAACCCTGCCAGCAGTATTCGAATCATCTTTCGCTCCCTAATGTGGAAATAACGCTCCGGCGGATCGCAGGAAGGGGACGAACAGAAGAAACGAAGCGCCGGAGCGGACTTCGTGGTCTGTTCGAGCGACGTACTTCAAGCAATGGCCGTGCCGTCACAAGACGAGCAGGGCACAGGGTTTCGTTCGAGTTCTACCGTAGGACTTACCCGCTCCCGGTAGTATTGGGGTCATTCGCGGCCGCCTGCCCCCGCGGAACGCGCACGGCACTTGCACCCTCTCTCTCCGTGCCCGCCCTGCGCCTCCTGACGATTCTCCACATCTCCGATACGCACATCGCTGAAGGCGATGGCACGAAAGGCGGCGGCCGCATCAACCCTGCGTCTCTTCCGCGCTGGAAACGCGGGCGCGCCTGGCACGGAGTGCTCAGCCACTCGACGCCGGCGATGATGGCCCTGGCGGAGTTCGCCGCGCGGCTTAGGGAGGAGGAAGGCGCGATCACCGTTCACTCGGGAGACCTCACGTCCTGGGGCGCCCCCGGACAATTCGTTGCGGCGCGAGCCATTCTTCCCGAAGTGCTCCGCGACCCCAAGGCGCTCGACCTCGCGATTCCTGGGAACCACGACCACTGGCCCGGCACGGGCCGCGTCTTCGGCCGACCTTCCAGCGCGCTTCAGCAATTCTTCTCAGGTCTGCCCTGGATCCGGCACATCCCCCTCGGCCCCGACCGCATCCTGACGATCGCCGCCATCGACTCCGACGCGGACGTCCCGCCCTGGAGCAACGCCCGCGCCTGGGGCCGGGGACACTTCCAGTCGCAACTCGCAGCGCTTGACGTGCTCCTGCCGCGCCGCTTGCCGGGCGAAGTCCGGGTGCTGCTTATGCACCATTCGCCTTCGGTCGACAAATACCACCTGGGTATCGTGCGCGGAAGTCGGGCGGCGCTCGAGGTGTTTCTCCCGAGGCACGGCTTCCGGATAATCCTGTGCGGCCATGTCCATCGCGCCGGCGGTCATCTGCAGGCGTGCGGGCACGGGCAAGTGCTGGAAGTGCGTTGCGGGTCGACGACGCAGCGGGACTGTATTCCGGAGGACGGCGTCCATGTCCGCCATGGCATTCCGCAGAACACCCTCATCGTCCATCGACTCGAGCAGGACGACGCAGGAACCCTGACCTGGCGATCCGAATTGTACCGGCACGGACTGAAGGGCTTCGAGCCAGCGGGGACGTTGGCTGAATTGACGAAGCTGTGATCGAAACGAATGTCGATCGGCTTCCAGGCCCGGCTAAGCGAACAAGGGTAAGTGTTTTCCCACCTGCGCCCTCCCGCATCTTCGGAACCGTTCGACTCGCCCTTCGGGCTCGCTCACGGTAAGCCGGGCCGATGAAGGCATGAGAACAGACTTACCCGGCCCGGCTTAGAGGTAAGGCGAAAACAGTTTTGCCGCTCCGTCGCGCAGCCGAACAATCGTTGACCTCCCGTCCACGTCCTTCAAGGTCACCTTCCTCCCCTTCTCCGCGAGCGACTCATAGTGCGTCGACAACGTTTCGCAGAGCGCCGGGTCGTACGCTTCCAGGTTGTACTCGAAATTCAGGCGCAGGCTTCGCGGGTCGAGGTTGGCGGAGCCGAAGAGCGCCCATCGCCGGTCGACGATGATGAGTTTCGAGTGGTCGAACGGCGGCGGCGTGCGGACGACGGTGACGCCGGCCTGGATCAGTTCCCACAGGTAGGCGCAGGTTGCCCAGTGGACGACGCGGTGGTCAGTCGCTTCGGGCAGCACCAGGCTGACCTCTATTCCTTCGAGCGCGGCGGTCATGATCGCGTGCTTGAGCCCCTGCTCCGGGATGAAGTAGGGGGTGACGATCCGGATCGACTTCTTTGCGGCCGAGCACGCTCCGAGGATCGTCCAGTAGATGCGCTCGAGGTCCTGGTCCGGGCCGGAGCCGATGCCGCGCGCCATCGTCGCGCCGCATGGGACAGGCGCCGGGAACCACTGGTCTCCTTCAAGCGCCTCGCCCGCCGCGAACTGCCAGTCCTCGGCGAAAGCGCGCATGACCTGGGCGACGACCGAGCCGCGGATCCTGAAGTGGACATCGCGGCAGCGGCCGGGCTGCGAGGAACCGGAAATGTGGCGGGCGGAAATGTTGATTCCGCCGCTGAACGCAGTCTCGCCGTCGACGACGAGAATCTTGCGGTGATTGCGGAGATTGAAACGAAGCAGGCGCGCCGGCGAAAATCCCAGCGGCGAGAACGAGCGGACCTGGAGCCGGCGTTTCCGGAGCACCCGGCCGAGGCGCGAGACCGAACTGCCCGCCCCGACGGCGTCGACGAGGAGCTTGACCTTCGCGCCGCGCGCGCCGGCAGCGGCGAGGGCATCGGCAAACTGGTGGCCGGTTTCGTCACAGTCGAAAATGTACGAACACAGCGCGATGCTCTTCTTGGCGCCCGCAATTGCCTCGAGCATGGCGGGAAATGCTTCTTCGCCGTCCCAGAGCGGCTCGATCCGGTTCCCGGCGACGAGGGGCTCGACGCCGATTCTGTCCACAAGGCGCGCGAGGGGTTCAAGGTCGCCGACCGTGGAAGCGCGCTCGGAGACGTCGGGTGCGTCCCGTCGTTCGGTGGCGCGCCTGCGCTGGAATTTCCGCTTCGCCAGGCGCGCCGTGCGGTTGATCCCGAGCACGAAGTACAGGAGCGGCCCGATGAGCGGGACAAGGAGCGAGATCGCGATCCAGAGCGCCGCTGCGCGGGGTTCGCGCCGCCACATGAGGGCGTGAGCCGTTGCGGTCACCACCAGGAGAACCTGGACCGCGGCGAGGATCGCAATCGCGACCTGGATTTCGGGTGGCACCGTGGGCATCGCGAAGGGCATTTGATCAATCTGGCAGGTGAACTCCTGGAAGTGAAGTCAGAGGCGCGACGCACTTGCGGCTTCCAGCTCCATTCCACCGCGCAAAACCAGCATCGCCGAGCAACATGAAAGCTCGATTCACGGATAGTTCGCAACAGGCGTGCCCGTCGATTCGCCGCCCCGCGACCCAGACTCCGCATGGGGACGAATCGCGGGGTAAGAGTTGCGAGGTAGGGCCGTCCGCGCCGCCGGCCCGTCCCTGCGCGCCCAGGTCGGCAAGCAAGAACTGAAAAACGAAAAAACCCTCATCCACATTCGGGCGGATGGGGGTTTCCTGGCCGAAGAGGCAGTGCTTGGAGATTCAGGGCTTGGTGATCGTGTTGCTTTCGAGCGTCACTGCGGCGCTCTGGGTCAGTGCTCTGCCATCCAGCGTTGCGCCGGTCTTCATCGAGATGGACGCTTCCGCCAGGATGTTTCCCTTGAACTTGCAGGTCGTATCAAGGGTCGCGGAACTGCTGACCTGCCAGTAGATGTTCTTCGCGAGGGCTCCGCCGCTGAGGACAACCGAGGTGGCGGGATCCGTGATGAGCGAGGATCCGAGCTGGAAGACCCAGACGGCCGTCGAGTCGCCCTGGGCGTCGAGCGTAAGAATCCCGAGCGGCCCCGTCCCCGAGATGATGACCGGGGAAGAACTCTTGTAGAGGCCTGGAGCCAGCGTCAGACCGCCGAGATTGCTCGGGCAACTGATGACGCCCGTTGACCGCCCGGCGAGTTCGACGTACGCCGTGGTCAGATCGAGCTTTGCCGTATCAGAGGTCGTACCGGGACCGTAGGTCGTTCCGTACACGACGCCGGGCGGAAACCCTACGATCGCGCTTCCCGGGCTCAACCCGACGTCTCCGTAGATGGCGGTCGGACCTGTGTTGGCGATCGTCGTGCCGGCCAGAACTGCAAAACCTTCGGCCGACCCCAGGTTCGCTGACTGCTGCGGCACCGAGGCCGTCGTACCCGTGGTGAAGCTCCACACGTAGTCAAAGAGCATCGCGTTTCCAGCGAGATCCCTCACGCCGGTTGTAACCGTTGCCGTGTAGGTGGTGCCGGGCGCCAGGTCGCTATCAGGGATGAAGCTGGCCGAAGTGCCGGGGCTGGGGCAGACCACGGTGCCTGAAACGGGCGTGCTTCCCGTCTGCAGGGTAAAGGTAAACGTCGTCGTGGTGAACGTCGAAGAGTCCATCGGCTCATCGAAGGCCGCGGTGACTCTGGAATTAATGGGAACACCGGTCGCTCCCGCCATGGGAATTGTGGAAATCACGCTGGGCGGGGTGGAATCGGACGAGACGCCCGTGGTGAACGTCCACACGTAGGCGGCGGCCATCGCGTTGCCCGCGAGGTCCTGGACGGCTGTCGAAATCGTGGCCGTGAAGAGTGTGCTGAAGAGGAGCGAAATGGTGGGCTTGAAGATCGCAGCGTTGTTCGTCGCGTCATAGATAAGGGTGCCGGATACGGGAGTTGTGCCAGGTCCGGTCACCGTGAAGGATGACGCGCTGATCGTCGAATCGAGGATCGCTTCGCTGAAGTAGGCGACGACCTTCCTGTTGACGGCCACATCGAGATCGCCCGCGACGGGACTGGTGGAAATCACAGTGGGCCGGGTAGTGTCCGGGGTCGCCGAAGAACCCGGGTTGTCGTCGTCATGACTGCGACGGCGGTTGCAGCCGACGGTGGCCAGGAGCGCCACCACACCTACGATGAATAGTCTTCGCATGATCTTCTCCCTCTTTTGAGTTCGAGTTTCGATGGGGACTTGCGTCCGTACGCTTTGTCCGTATCGCAAGCGACGTACCGAGCGCTTTCGCCGCCGAATCCGGTGCGGGAAGCGGCAATCACGGGGATCCGGCCCTGATCGGGTAAGCCTGACCGTGTCGTTACCGGTGCACCGCGCTCGTGCGTGGACGAGGAACTCGTCAAAGATTCCGGCCCGCAGCCGCGCAAATCGATCCCGTTCGCGGCGCCTCCGGATACAGGCAAAGTCGGCACGGGGCTTGCCTGATAGAGCATCGGCTTTCGATCAACCTGTTCGGGCGCGATGCCCGATTTCTCTCAATAGTGGAGGTGTCTGATGCGAGTTCTTAGAAGCTGTTTCCTTGTGATTCCGCTTTTCCCGCTTCTGGCGGGATGCCACCATGGATTCGTCACCGTCGAGGAATCTCCTCCCCCGAGTCGCGTGGTCGTCGTGGATCGGCATCCCCCGTCCCACTTCGACGTCGTGGTCGATGCGCAGGAGGACGATGTGAGTTTCGTCGTGTACCGCGAGTACTACGACTGCACCGATGAAGAGGTCTCGTTCATCCCTTACTACCGTCGGTACTACAGGGTGGACGACTGCGACCTGTTCTTTCTCTTCCATGTTGCCCGCCACTCGCACCGGCCGATCGATGTCGTGATCCGGTCGTACTACTACGACTGCGGCCGGGACTACGACCGCCTGATCGTGACCTGGCGTGTGGACCGCGCGATTTTCTTCGTCGACCTGCCTGGCTCGTACCACCCCAGCGGCCCCTTCGATCGTCCGTACCGGCTCTACAGGGAGCACGGCCTCGCGACGGCGCGATTCACGAACACTGAATTTCGAGTCCTTGTCTCGCTGAAGATCGGCGTCGAGTACCAGGGCGTGCGGGCAGAGCAGGTGATCGACCGTGTGCGGGAGGTTCCTGCCGCGCCGCACCGGGTGATCCTGAGATCTCACGAGTCGCTCGGGGCAAACGGCCGGAACGTCCAGGGCCAGAAAATCTCAGTTCGGGCTGCGCGTCCCTGGACGATGCCGGAAAAAGACGGACAGAAAGTCCGCCAGGAGCGGAAAGCGAAGGCCGTGGGACGCGAGAAACAGTTCGAAGAGCAGCACAGGCAGCGAGTGACGGAGATTCGAAAGTCTGAAGAAAAGCCCGGCCAGCGCCCGAAGGACGCGGAGCGCGAGCGGGATCCGAAGAACCCGAAGGATGTGGAGCGCGAGCGGGATCCGAAGCACCCGAAGGATGTCGAGCGCGAGAAGGATGCCGAACGCCAGAAGCAAATCGAGCGGGAGAAACAGCTCGAACGCGAAAAGGAACTGGAACGCCAGAAGCAGCTCGAGCGCGAGAAAGCGAAGAAGGACCCAAAAGCTCCGAAAAAACCGAAGTAGCTGGATCCGGACTGAGAAACACATAACGCGGTGCCGGGACGGCGAAGCCGCCTCGGCACCGTTCTCTTTAAACCTCGGAGACTGCCGTTCCGACCCCATTCCAACCAAAGAACAACGGAGAAAATGATGTCCAACAGAAAACGCATGGCGATCGTTCCCATCCTGATGCTCCTCACTTCGCTTCCGGGAATCGCCGATGACCTCGCGATGGAACCGGAGGAAATGACCCGCGCGATCCACCTCAAATCCGGAATCGTCATCGAGGCAAAGGTCATTGAATTCACCGGCCCCCTGGTCGTCGTCGAGTTCTCGGGCGTCCCGGGTTCGCGGGGCTCGGTGGCACAGAGCTCGATCGTGCCCGCAGATCTCTTCAGCCTGATGGTCGACAATCGTGATCCGAAAACCGCCGAGGACTGGATCAAACTGGCGAAAGAGGCGGAATCCCTCGGGCTGTACGCCGACCGGATCTGGAGCCTGCGCAACGCGGCGAGACTCGCGCCCGACCGCGCCCGGGAGATCGGCGTTGAAGTCGAAGCCGCCCGGCAGGAATGCTCGAAAGAGAGGCTCAACAGGGCAAAGGAGTTCCTTGAAGCCGGTGAACTCGAGCGTGCTCGCCGTTACCTCCACACCGTGATGACCGAGTATTGCGGTTGCGTGGCGGAGGAAGAGGGGGCGGTCCTGATGAAGGAAATCACGGACAACATCGATCGCGTCGAGGCCAAGGCCTCGATCGTGGTTGCCGCCCGCCGGAAAATTCAGGCAAGCCAGGAAGATCTGCGGGCTGTCCGCGAACTCATGGATCGCGGCGAGGACGCCCTGCGCATGGGGCGCGGACTCCTCGAGCGTCCCACCAACGCCATGAGCCGGTTCGACGAAGCTCAGGCACTGTTTGAACGGGGTTGGAAACTGCTCGGCCGCTTCGCCATACCCGCCTCCCTCTCCCCGGAATTGCAGGAAGCTCTCGTTACGGAAGTCCGACGCCTGAAGGGTGCTCTTCGTGACGACCTTGTCGCCGTGCACCTTGAACTGGGGCACGCCTACCTGACCCGCTCCGCCTTCGTCCGTGCCACGGCCCATGCAGGAGAGGCAGCGGCTCTGGATGCGGAGAATCCCGGCGTGCTGGCCCTTCGAATTGCGATCTGGGCAGCCCGTTCCTGGAGCAGCCGTTAGCCCGGCATGGGGCCGAAGCGGCCGATACGGTCCGCGACCGCTTTCGCCGGGCACGCCGTGTGCATTGTCTTCAAGTCTGTTGCCGGCAGTCCGTCGGCAAACATTTCAGGAGAAGAGACATGGCCAAGAAATCACGTGGTGGACGCATGACAGCAGCGAAGAAACGGGCCGCGAAGTCGGTTGGAGGCAAGGGAAAGGTCCGGAACCGTCCCGCCGGCGCGAACATCATGAAGACGTAGGTCCGTGGCGCCCGCAGTTCCTTCGAGGACGCGCTTCGCGCACTCGGACTCCTCGCCGCGCCACGCTTACCGCGCGGCGAGGAAGCGGGTTCCGGCGTGCCCGCCCCGAGTGGCGACAGGCACGTAGGGTTTACGCGGTAAGGACTTCCCATGGGAGCGCACGTCCTGGCACTCTCCCTCACACCTCCCCCCGGCACGCGGCTTGCGGTTTTCGATCTTCGCCTGCGCGAATTCAAAATGCGCGGCAGAGGAGGCGGACATGGTTCTCAGACCCGGCACGATCATCAAGTCGCTCATGGTCTTCAGCGTCGGCGTGGCAGTCGGCGCCGCGGGCGGAGCGCTGGTCTACAAGAAACTTCATCCGATGACGTCTCAACAAGCCGAAGCGAGCCGGCCGCCGGCCAGCCGCACGCTGGCGCCTCCGGCCCTGACCGTTGCGGTGGCTTCGCCCGCGTCGCCGAACGAGGCTCCACTTGAAGTCGCGGTCGAGAAGTCCCTGCAGGCCGTCGCTTCGAATCCAGCGGTCGTCGTCACCCCTGAACCGGTGGACGCCGTCGCTTCGAAACCAGCGGAAGTTGCGGCTTCGAATCCGCCGGTACCAACGCCCGTCGTGCCGCCCGCCGTCCAGGAGTTCTTCGGCGTCCCCGTCGGTGTCGTCGCCGGGGCGCCCGCCTCGGCTCCAACGTCGGGCCTCCTGCGCCTTCGACTGATGCCCGACCGCTGCGTCGCCGGCTTTGACGCCAAGACTTCTGTCGTCGATTTCTCCGGCTGGACCAAGGCCCTCACGGGCGAACTGGCCTATGAAGCGGGCCGCCCGGTCGAGTCCGCCAGGGGTTCCGTCACGGCAGACGCAACGACGATGGACACCGGGGATGCGGACCGAGACAAGGAACTGCGAGAAGACCATCTCGAGGCCGCGAAGTTCCCTCACATGAAATTCGAGATCTCCGTCGTCAAAATGACCAGTCCTGGAACCGTGGACATGTCCGGCTCGATGGAAATCCACGGCGTCAGGAAGGACGTGACCATCCCGTGTACTTTCAAGCTGCGACTTGACGGCTTCGCCTACGTTGCGGGCGAGGTCAAGGTGAAGATGACGGACTTTGGAATCAAGCCTCCCACGAAACTCGGGATCATCAAGGTCGAAGACGAATTCCGGATCTGGTTCGAGATCTGGGCCGAGCCGGTAAAGGAGCCAGCCAAATGAAGCTCCTCCTCGCAGTCGTCGGATACGCCTCGCTCATGGGCGGATGCGCCTTCATGACCCCCAAGCCACCGCCCGTAATTGCCGAGCCGCCGCGCGGGGACACCGGCGGGGACCCGAAATCGCCGGCACGGGCAGCGTCCGGGCAGGAAATCCCGGGCTACTGGGTTTCGAAGTCCGTTTCGGGCCCCGGCGCCCCCTGCGTTTGCAAAGTCGAAGTGATCTTTGAAGGCGGAGGGGTCCTGTCCGGAACGATGCTGATTGAGGCCGAGGGGCGGAAGCGGTTCGCCAGCCTGGCAGGGACCTGGAAGAGCGAGGAGGGGAAGCTCGCGATCACGTACGCCGACGGGCGAGCGCGGACCTGGTCGGTCGCGTGGGACGCGGGAGTCCTGATCCTGAAGGACGGCGAAGCGGAGATGCGGATGGAGCGCGCGCCCGAGTAGGTCCGCGCCACTAGTTCGCCCCGCGGCCGCGCGAGCCGCGGATCGCCGCGAAGCCGACGACGCCGCACACGATCGCGACGACCACGGGCGGCGTCCAGCGATGGTTCGCATCGATGATCGTTTCGAGCCAGCGGTTGAACCCGATGGCGCCGAAGACCAGCGCGAGCACGAGCCCCGCCGCCCCGACCGCAAGAGACATCGCATTCCGCATCAGCGTGCACTTCGCCTTTTCCAGCGATCCCGCCACGACGTCGCCAAGAAAACTCTGGGCGAGCTGGAGGGTGCGGTCCAGAAGTCCTTCGAAGTGGGATTTCATGACTTCCTCCTGAACAGGGAAGAGATGAGGAATCCCGCCAGGAACGAAAGCGCAAGCCCTGCCGCGGGTTTCTCCTTCGTGAACGTCTCGACCTGCGCAAGCCCTTCGCTCATCCACGTCCGCCAGTCCGCGAACAGTTCGCGGGCCTTCTCGCGCACGTCATCGGGAACGCAGGTCCTGTCGTTGCCGGGCTTCGGTTCTTCGGGCATGTGCGCCTCCTTTGAAGTCGCTGATTCGTCCGGATCCGAGCGGCGTCCTTCCCGCCGCGCCATCACTTCTCTTTCACCTTTCCCAGCACCCATTCCAGAAGGTCCGCGAACGGCTTTGTGGCTACGGGGACCGGAAGCGGCAACGGAATCGGTTCCGTCCACGTCCCCTTCACCACGACGGCGAGCAAGAGATTCTTTGAGAAGAAGTCGGTGGCCGGGTTGATGGCCTCACGTACGTCCTCCACCCCGACCGGGAGTTCGCCGATCAGGCGCGGGATGAAGTTGAGTTCGAGCTGGTGATTGGCGTGGAGAATGTCACCGTCGCCGAAGAGGCAGATACCCGCTGTCAGAAGGTAGAAGCGGTCGAAATGGAGGCGGTCGTCGAGGACGCGAAAGTCCGTTCGGCACGCCGTGACGACAGAGTCGCCGGGTAGACCCAGGCGCAGGACGTTGAAGACCGAGAGCAGCACGGGCAGCTCGAGGAGCTTTCCCTGCTCGATGTCGATCCAGCCGGCGCCGATCGCCCCTTTGCCTGCGTCGCCGCCGCGCGCGAGCGACAGAAATCCGTTCAGGCGCCCCTCGAGCCTCTTCGACTCGAGCGTCGTGCCCCTCGACATCTCGGAAACGCTGGCGTCCGCCACGTTGATCTGGACGGACCAGTCCTTTTCCCCCTCCCGACCGATGAATCCCGAAAGTGAAGCGCGACCGCCCAGTGCGCGCGCCTGCACACCCTTCCACTCGTAACGGTTCGGAAGAACGTGAATCGGGGCGTCGATCGTGCCGAAGGTCGTCTTGAGGAAGGCGGTCTTGAAGTGGAGCAGCCCGCCCTCGATGTCGAACGTCGGGGGAAGGCGCATCGGCTTCGGGGACCTGGGAGGCGCTTCGGGAGGACGCTTGAGCAGTTTCTGGAGGTCAAAGTGTCCGTCGGGATCGAGGGTGAGGGTGACATCGGGGCGGACGACGCGCAGCGATTCGATTCCGGGTTTGCCCGAACCGACGATGGGCCGGTCAAGCCGGACGATGACCTTGTCCGCGGTCCCGTAAACGCGGCCGGCGCGGTCGGTCAGGGAGACTCCGTACAGGCGGATTTCGTGAACTCCGACGCTCGCCCACTTGATTTCGAGTCGCGCGTACGACCGCTCGGCGAACCACTTCGAGATGTGGCGGCGCACGAACCACGGCGCGATCCCCCATTTTGTGAGACCGGCGAGAACCGCGAGCGGAAGCAAGCCGAAGAGGATGCTCCGTCGCAGCCAGAGGCGGCGACGCGGGGATGGAGCGGGCGGCGGGACTTCGGGTGGCATGGGTTTATCCTGCGACCGGCAAGGCGACTTCCGCGGGCGGAGGCGTCGCGACCGGTGCATTCGCGGGTGCCAGGAGCCGCTTTGCGACCTCGCGGCATTCCTCGAGGGTCGAGGCGGAATGATGCGTCGGGGATTCCGGAGCGGGAGGGGCCTGGGAGGTTCCGTTGGCGGGGAGCCGCGCGGCGATGACGGGAACGCCCGGAAACCGCGTGCCGAGACGGCCGACCAGGTGCTGGAGCCGGCGGGAAGAAGTGGTCCGCACGTCGACCGCGCAGAGGACCGCGGGTTTCGGGACGTCGCCGTCGTTCGAAGCGAGCGCATCCGGCGGGCCAGTCCGCGCCGCGATTCCCTCGCGTTCCAACACGCGGACAAGCATCCGGCAGCAGGCCGCATCCGCTTCGTCCTTGGCCGGGATGCACAGGACATCCCCGGCGAGCGCGACGGGCGCGGCCGCTCGTGCGCCAGCGTCCCTGGCCGCGTCCTCGGCGATTTCCTCGATGTCCCGGACGATGCGAAGCGATTCGTCCTGGTCCAGATCTCCCTCGCGGCGGTTTCGCTTCACCAGTTCCAGCACGGGCACCAGGGTCGCGTCGAAGGCCTCGGCAAGCCCTGTGCGCTTGAGTTCTCCGGACACCGATTCCCAGACCGCGTCGTGATCGGAGGCGAGAAGCCTGGGATACAGGCGCAGAGCGAGAGATTTGTCGACCTCCTGGCCCAGCAGGATGTGGAGAAAGTGAAGCGGCGGGAAGTGCTTGCCGAGGACGTGGAGGCAGACCGTGAGTGGGGTGGACAGGATGAGGCCGACAGGACCCCAGAGCCAGGTCCAGAAGGCTGCGGAGGCAAGGATGGCGACGGGGGACAGGCCTGTGCTGCGGCCCTGGACGAAGGGTTCGACGATGTTGTTGACGATGAGCTCGACGCCGACGAAGAAACCGATGGTCGCGAGGGGAAGGGTCCAGTCCGGGGAAATGGCGAGAGAGAGTCCGATCGGCAGGGAGGCGGCGAGGATGGGACCGATGTAGGGCACGAAACGCAGCAGCCCGCAGAGAAGACCCCACATGAAAGCGTTGGGGATACCCAGGAAATGGAGCCCGAGGCTGATGACCGCTCCGTAGATCGCGTTGAGGGCGAGCTCGGCGAGGAGGTATCGGCTGAGCTTGTCTGCCGCTTCGTTCAGCGCCTGCGAAGTGACGCCGTAGTGGCCTCCACCGGCGACTCTGAGGGCGCGAGCGTGCAGATCCTGGCGTTGGAGAAGGATGAAGCCCACCAGGATCACGACTCCGCCGGCGGCCAGGAGGAATTCGATGGATTTCGCGGCGCCGTCGCGGAGGGGATAATAATCCCGTGATTCGGGAGGCGTCCGCGCTGCTTTCGCTGGCGCGGGAGCTCCCTCCGTCACGGGAACCGACTCAGGGTCCTGGCTGGCCCGGGCAAGTTCGCCCGTGGCGCTCGACCACTTCCGGTCGAGGCTCCGGATCACTTCGAACTTCTTTGAAAGGTTGCCCCGGTATTTCGGCAGCTGTGTCACGAGGTCAGCGGCCTGCCCGACGACCAGGAGTACGCAGCCGGCAGCAAGCGCAACGCCCAGAAGTACGACTGTCGCGACGGACCCCACCCGGCCAAAGTGCCAGTTCTCAAAGCGCGTCACGAGCGGGGCGACGGCAAAACTGACGAGGATCGACAGCGCGATCGGGACGAGGAGCGGAGAAGCGAACGACAGCCCGGCGACGACGACCGTTGCGGCGGCCACCTTGACGATGCTTGAGGATTCGCGGAAGCCCACCGGCATGAGGTTGAAAGGAAGCAATCGACATGCCCGCAAGGCGGAGGGGGAAGCGAGGCTGGAGAGTCAGAGCTACCCGGTAAGAATTTCCGGGCCGTCCCACAAACGGGCTTGTTTGACACGGCCCGCTCGCCGGGCTCCCCCCGTTCAGGCGGGAGCGCCGGGCGGCGAGCCGCGATCACTTGCGGTCGACGACGAGCGCGTGAAACCCAGGGTCACCGGATCACTTCCGCGGCGACCTGCTTCCAGTCCGTTTCGATGGCATCCGCATCCGGAAGCGATTGCGCCCGGACGGTGAGAACGAATCCGCCGCGCTTCACGTGCTCTTCGATCATCTTGACGCGGTGCTCCTCAATCTCCGCTCCGATCATGGCGCCGATGATGCCGCCCACGATGGCGCCGCCGGCTCCCGCTCCCGCGTACGCGGCGATGATGGGGCCCGCCAGGACAAGGCCAACGCCAGGAAGGACGAGCACGCTTCCGACGGCGATGAGGACCGCCGCCAGGGCTCCGACCGGAGTGCCAATCGCACCGCCAAGGCCGGCGCCCTTGAAGTCCCCGGCCGGGGGCGCTTCATCTGATACCACCTTCTTATGGGTCTCCGGGGAAAGGACCGCCGAGATGTCCGACGGTTTGTACCCGCGAGCGATCGCGACGTCCCAGCCGAGTTCCGCGCTTGCGCGATCCGGGAAGAGTGCGGTCACGATCGTCGAAACTTTGCGCCGTTCGGGGGCAAGAGGGTTGCTCATGTTGCTCTCCTGAAATGGGCCCGGGGACATACGGGCGGATCGGTGATCTCGATGGAAAACCGAAAAGCAACGACCGTGCCGTTGCTGGCCCCGGGGAAACCCGCAAAGCGCCGCGCTCCGCCGGGTAGCGCTTACTTGCTGCCGGTAGGAATGACCGGGGCGAGCTGAAGCGGGATGGCGGATGTGATCACCGAAGGCTCACCCGCCGTCACCAGCACGTTGTCCTCGATCCTGACGCCGCCGACCTTGCGCCACCGCGCGAGCCCGCTCCAGTCCACGGCGTCCCGGAACTTCTCGCGCTTTTCCGCGCTGTCGAGAATCGCGGGCACAAAGTAGATTCCCGGCTCGATCGTCATCAGGAATCCCGCTTCCAGCGGC
>WSZJ01000096.1:28017-37595 GCA_009773755.1 Planctomycetota bacterium
GGGGCGCGGCCGCCGACGTCGCGGACGCCGAGGCCGACCATGTGGCCGATGCCGTGGGGGAGGAAGAGGGCGACGGCGCCGGAGTCGGCGAGGCTGGCGGGGTTGCCGCGGAGGATGCCGGCGTCGCGGAGGCCGGTGGCGATGACTTCGGCGGCGGCGCGGTGGACGTCGTGCCATTCGGTGCCCGCGCGGCAGCGGCGGATCCCCTCGGCGTGGGCGGCGGCGACGATGTCGTGGATCGTCTGCTGCTCCGGGGTGAAGCGGCCGCTCGCTGCGAACGTCCGCGTCACATCGGCGGTGTAGCCGGCGATCGCGCCGCCCGCGTCGATGAGGACGACGTCGTCCGCGGCGACACGGCGGGGGCCGGGCTCGAAGTGGAGGACCGCGGCGTTCGGACCGGAGCCGACGATGGTGCCGTATCCGGTGGTCTCGGCGCCGGCGCGAAACATCGCGGCTTCGAGCTCGATCTTCAGGTCGCGCTCCGTGATGCCGGGGCGGAGGATCGCGCGCGCCTTCGCGTACCCGGCCGCGGTCGCGGTCACGGCTCGCGCGAGAATCGCGAGCTCGGCGTCGTCCTTCGGGCGGCGCGCAGCGTCGAGGGATTCGCGAAGCGCTTTCGATTCCGCTTCATCTGCCGCGATGTCCTTGATCGGCGAGCCGAGGGCTGCGACCTTGCGGCCTTTCAGCCAGTCGGCCAATTTCGCGACGTCCTCGCCCGCCGGCGCCTCCGGGTCGCCTTCCCACAGCCGTTCTTCGGCCGTCACAGGCCGCACGAAATGCGTCCACCCCGCGCCGGGCTCCCATGCGAGGACGCCGCCGGAGCGGCACTCGCCGGTAAGCCAGTAGTAGTGCGGGTGCGGCTGGAACTCGTACGTCTGGTCGAGCCCGCCGGGTTTTCCGATCGGGTTTCCCGCGCCGACGAGGACCGTCGCGCCGCTTCCCGCGAACGCCCTTTCGGCCTTCGCGCGTCTCGATGCGATCGTCGCCTTGTCGAAGACGCTCATCCGCGCCTCGCCTCCGCGATGTCGGCGCGGATCTGCGCGACCAGCGCTTCCACTCCGTCGAATTTCCGTTCGTCGCGGAGTTTGCGCGCGAGGACGAGTTCGAGGTCGCGGCCGTAGAGGTCGCCGGACCAGTCCAGGAGGTGGGCTTCGACGATGTCGCCCTTGCCGGCGCCGAAGGTCGGGCGGAGGCCGATGTTGACGACAGTGCGGTACGTTTTGCCGTCGACCGTGCAGCTTGCGAGGTAGACGCCGCGCGGAGGGAGAAGCTCCTGGTGCAGGTCGAGGTTCGCAGTGTGGATGCCGATTTTGCCTCCGCGGCCGTCGCCGTGGACGACCGTGCCCAGAAGCGACGGCGCGCGGCCCAGCATCGCCGCCGCTTCGTCGAGCCGGCCGCCGGCGATCGCCATGCGGATTGCGCTCGAGGACACCTTGAGTCCCGCGCGGTCGACCTCGGGACCGCGACGCACCTCGACGCCTCGAATCTCCCCCCATGCCTTCGCCTGCGCGAAATTTCCCGCTGCCTGGTGGCCGAAGCGCTGGTCGAAGCCGAGGACGAGGCCGCGCGCGCGGAATTCGGTGACCAGGAAGCGGTCGAGGAATCCTTCCGGGGAAAGCTGTGCGAGGTCGAGTGTGAACGGGAGGACGATCGTGAGGTCGGCGCCGGCGCGCTCGATCAGCACGAGGCGGTGTTCGATCGAGGAAATCGACGGCACCGGCGCGCCGCGCAGCACCGTCTGCGGGTGCCGATCGAACGTGAGGGCCACGGCGGTGCCCGCGAGCGAACGCGCCCAGTTCACGACCTCGCCGATGACCGCCTGGTGCCCGAGGTGCACGCCGTCGAAAACGCCGAACGTGACGACAGGGGAGGGAAGGCCGGCGAAGCGGCCCTCCGGGAGTCCGAGGTGGCGCTTCATGTTCAACGTCGCCCGGCAGCTTCCTTCGCGGCCTTTTCGAGGGCGCGCAGGGAGCGGGCGTTGGCGGCCTTGTCGATGGCGGAGAAGCGCTGCGTGATGAGGACGCCGTCGAGGTGGTCGATTTCGTGCTGGAGAACGCGGGCGAGAAGTGTGTCGGCGTGAAGGGTGACGGCTTCGCCCTTGAGGTCTGTGGCGTGGACGGTAACTTTCGCGGCGCGGGTGATTTTGCCGTTGACGTGGGGAAGCGAAAGGCAGCCTTCTTCGGCGGTGGCCTCGCCTTCGCGGCCCACGATTTCAGGGTTTACATAAACCCTTTCCCCATCGGGGCTTCCGGGCGTGATGTTGATGCAGATCAGCCGCTTCCCGTATCCGACCTGAGGTCCCGCGAGCCCGAGCCCGCGCGCCTCGGCCATCGCGATGAGCATTTCCTCCGCCGCCGCGCGCACGTCGTCGTCGACGGCTTCGATGCGGTCCGCCGGCGTAGTGAGCATCGGGTGCGGGTACTTCAGGATTTTCATTTCACTATCTTACCTGCCCGCTCAACGCCCGCCAGCATGTGCCCCTTAGTCGATCCGCTCTGCTTGACTCACAATTTCCATGCGCGTACGATAAACCGCTTGCCACCCGGCGGTTTTTCAGGAGGTCCATAACCACATGGCGGACGTCGACAAACTCTTCGAGAAGGGCTCGGAGGCCTTCAACAAGAAAAACTGGGATTACGCGATCGAGATCTTCAAGTCGATCTGCACCATGGACCCCAATCACGTCAAATCCCGGCAGGCCCTTCGCATGACCGCGATCCACAGGTGCAACACCACCGGCTTCCCGGGGAAGATGTCCTCGAGCCTGAAAGGCGGGGCGGCGCAGGCGCAGATTTCGATGGCGAAGGCGCCGGACAAGAAGATTTCGCTTGCGCAGGAGTACCTCTGCAACGATCCGATGCACGTCGCCGTGCGGGTCGCGCTTGGGAACGCCCTCAAAGACGGGAATTTCACCGACGGGGCGATCACGGAGTTCGAGCACGTCCTGCAAAACGACGGCAACCACAAGATCGCGATGAAGGCGCTGGGCGACCTTCACCACCAGAAGGGCGACACCAAGAAGGCGATCGAATACTACTCCAAGGTCCAGCAGATCGACCCGACCGACCGCGAGGTGACCAGCGGGCTCAAGAATCTGCTCGCGCTGAACACAATCAAGGTAGGGAACATGGAGAACCGGAAGGATTTCCGGGACTCCCTGAAGGATAAGGAGGGCTCTTCGCGCGCCGAGCAGGACAAGCACGGCATGAAGACGGGCGCGGAGGTCGACGAAGAGATCAGCCGCTTGAATGCGCAGGTGGCGGCCGACCCGACGAATCCGGTCATGGCGAAGACGCTGAAGAAAATGGCCGAGATGCAGAAGAAGAAGAAGGACTACGACGCGGCGGTCGCAACGCTGGAGCGGGCGAAGGCGCTGGACCCGGCCGACGGGACGATCAAGATGAAGATCGGCGACATCAAGGTGGAGAAGCTGGACATCAAGGTCGCAGCGGCGAAGGCCGCGGCCAACGGCGATGTGAACGACCCCGCTTTCAAGGCCGCCTACACGGAGCGCGTGAAGTTCTGGGTCGAGGAATGCCTGCGCCGCACGAAGGACCACCCGACCGACATGACGCTCAAGTACGAGCTGGGGCGCGCGTATTTTGCTGCAGGGATGATCGACCCCGCGGTCGGCGAATTCCAGCACACGATCAAGGATCCGAAGCGGAAGATCGACTCCATGACGTACCTCGGGCGGTGTTTCAATCAGAAGAAGATCTACGACCTGGCGGCGACGCAATTCACCAACGCGCTTGCGCTCGCCCCGACGACGGACTGGGAAATGTCGCTTCGGTACTACCTCGCGGATTCGTACAAATCCATGGGGAAGATCGAGGATGCCAAGGGCGAGTACAAGAAGATCATGAACATCGACATCAGCTACAAGGACGTCTCGAAAAAGCTTGAGGAGCTCGGGTAGTCCAAGGCAACGCGCGCGGGCCTGGAATCGCGCGCAACGGGGATCGAAACAGGAGACAGGCAGCGGATGGCTCATTCAAGGTCGGCGAAGAAACGGGTACGGCAGTCGGACAAGCGTCGCATCGTGAATCGCGCCCTCAAGGCGCGCTTCCGCAGCCAGATGAAAAAGGTTCTCGTCCTGGCGAAGGCGAAGGGCGACGGCGTGCAGAAGGAATACCGCGAGCTCGTGAGCTGGCTCGACAAGGCGGCTGCGAAGCACGTGATCCACAAGAACGCGGCCTCGCGCTACAAGTCGCGCGTGGCGGCGAAGATCAAGTCGCTGGCGGCGGCCGCGAAGTAGGGCGGCGCCGCGGAAGCGGCGGGAGGTTCCGGTGGGCGCGAAAGGCTGGATTCTGGCGGCGGCCGCGTGCGCGGCGGGGCTGGGGTGCGACACGAAGCCGATAGGTCCGGCGCCGGGGAGCGGCAGCGGCGGGCAGTCGGCGCCTGCGAAGGAAGTGAACGCGGCGTCGCACTCGGGGCCGGGAAATCCCGTGCCGTTCGTGGATCCGACGGGATCGCTGCAGGTCTACAAGGGCGCGAAGCACGACATCCAGTGTCTGGCCAATCTCCAGGGGATCGGCGCCGCCTTGATCCAATACAACATGCGCACGGGGGGATACCCCGCGCCCGGCGCATTTTTCCGGTCCCTGCTCGAATCCGGCGACATTCCGGACTTCCGCATCTGCGCTGTCCCGCGCTCCAACGCGACGAAGGATGAAATCGTCGCCCAGATCGGCGAAAAGACCTACCGGGTCACGATGGACAAGCTCAACGACTCCACCGCGCCGGGAAAGCCGATCGCCTGGGACCCGATCCCGTTCCAGGACGGCCGCCACTATCTCACGATGGGTGGTCAGGTCGACATGGTGCTGGAAGACCAGTTCGCTGCGTTTCTGGCGAAGTGGGAAGGAAAGTGAGCGCGCGAAGAATCCGGCGCGTCAGGCTGCGTCGGCCCTGTGAAGGTGGTTTGACCGGGTGATCATCTGCGGGCCGACTCCGCCCGACGCGCCGGATTTTTCGCGCGCTCAGGAAAACGACTGCGAATTACCTCAGCCAGAGCAGCACGTACATGTCGTACAGCGCATGCGTGTACACCGCCACCGCGAAGCCGCGGTACCAGTAGATCAACCCGAAGATCACGCCCGCCAGAATGCGGAAGGTGAAGACCCAGACCGTGAAGGGGTCGCCGAGCGGACCGAGGTGGTGCACCGCGCTGAAGAGGGTGCTCGAGAACACGAGCGCCGCAATGAACGACTCCACCGTTCCGAATTTCATCCCTTTGCACAGCGCGACGAGGCCGTTCATGAGAAGCAGGCGGAAGAGCAATTCTTCGTGAAGGCCGGCCCCGGCGCTCATGACCAGCGACGTGAACGGCCCTCCCGCGGGCGATTCCGCGGCCATCTGCGGAGGCGCGATCTGGAGGATCCGGGCCAGCACGAAGATGATCACGCTTCCCAGGAAAAAGGCGTAAAGCGCGCTCTCAAAGAGCAGCGGCACGATCATCCCTGCCTGAATGCCCTCCTTGCCCTTCCTGGAGGCCGCCATCACGCAGAGGGCCGCGGCGACGCAGACGTTGACCGCGATGTAGGCGATCACGCTCAGGTTCCTGACCATGTACGCCGTAATCAGGTCCGCGCCGTTGTAGTGCGGCCAGGTGAGGAGGACGCCAAGCTGGTAGACCAGGAACAGCGGCACGACCAGCGCGAGCGAGGTGACCAGGTTGTAACGCCATTTCGGCGGCTGGCCACCGGCAGTCTGGGGGCCCTCGGTGATCGTCGTCATCGAGGCTCCTCTGCGCGCGGCTCTTCGCCCAGGGCCCGCATCAAGCGCTCGGCTTTCGCGGCGACACCCGCTGCGCCGGCGTTCGAGGCAACGATGTACGCCGTGTGGATCGCATGCCGGTCGCGCGGCGCGAGGTCGAGCATTCTCTCGAAGTGGGCGACGCCTTCCTCGACGCGCCCCGCGTCGCGGCAGCACAGGCGGCCCAGATGGAAGAAGGCCCGGTAGTCGCGCGGGGCTTCCGCGGCGGATTCCGCGAACAGCCTCTCGGCCTCGGCCGTGCGTGACGATTCCGTGAGCAGAATCCCCAGCGCGGTCCGCGCGTCCAGGTCCCCCGGCCTCGCGTCGAGCAGCCCGCGGAAAGTCTTCTCCGCAGCTTCCTTCTCGCCGCTTCGCAGCTCGATCATCCCGCGCTGGTACACCAGCCGCAGCTCCGCGGGCGCGAGGTCCTGCGCACGCCGGATCGCGCGCGCCGCTTCCTCGAACCGGCCGCATTCGCGGAACCACACGCCGAGTTTTTCGAGCGTCAGCGGGTCGTCGGGGGCCATCGAGAGCGCTTCGAACAGAACTTTCTCAACTCCCGCCTTGTCGCCGGAGTGATAGAGCACGGTGGCCATCGTATGAAGCGGCAGCAGGGATTCCGGGAATTCCTTCCGCGCCTGCTCCGCCGCCGTCCGGGCGCTCTTGTAGTCGCTCTTCATCGTGAACGCCCTCGCCAGCCCGTCGTACAGCTCCGGCGATTTTCCGCCGGCGGCCATGGCCGCGCGCCAGCCTTCGATGGAATCCTCGGGGCGCTCGAGCTCGAGGGAAGCGCGGGCGAAGTCGACGTGGACCTGGGGGTCGGAATCGTCGAGGCGCCGTGCTTTCCCAAACAGTTCGAACGCTTCCTCGATCTTCCCGGCGTTCGCGATCGTGGCGCCGCGGTGGTGGTAGTAGGTGCGGAGGAATCGCCTGTAGTCCGCGTCGTCGGGATCGACGGCGAGGTACGCCTCGCAGCCGCGGACGATCGCCTCGACGCTTGGTCCCGACTCGGTCAGGGCCCGTCGCGTTTCGGGGGTGAGGGGCACGGACTTGTCGCGCGGCAGGCCGAGGCGGTCGGCGAGGAGGGGAGGCAGCGTGATGAAATCGAGATTCATGGCGGGGGAAGCGGGCAACCTGGACGGCGCCGCCCGTGTCTTCTTCGGGTTACGACTCGATCAGGACGTCGACCGCGGAACCGCCGATGTCGATGCGGAACGACTGTAGCGGCATCTGGCGGACGACGACTTCGCCGGTGGTGTCGGTCGGACGGGTGCTGTAGGTCCTGCGTGAGCCGCGCGCCGACACGGTCACCGGCACGCCGCCCGCCGCCGTGCCGCCGGCCTTGATGCGCAGGCGCACGCCGAGGCCGGCCTGCGTGGAAGAGATGTCCGCGAGGACATCGCGGCCGCCTGACTTCCAGGTGAAGGCCTTCACGTGCCCGTCATCGTCGATCTTGACGCCCTCGGGGACTTTCACGATCTCGAGGCGGTTCGGCCAGCCGCGCAGCTGGATTTTCGGCGAGCCGTCGTCGGCGGCCGGGGAAGGAACCGAAGGCGGAGTCGACTGCGTCCGTTTCGGGATCGAGTCATTCGTGAGAGGAGGGAGCGTCCTGCCTTCCTTCGCGGCGAGCGCGCGGAAAACGTCGATGGCGCGCGCGAGCTCCGGCGCGGACGACACGACCTTCTCGTCGACGTCCGCGCGGCCTCCCGCGCTCCACGCCGCCAGATCCGCGAGCGGCACGCCTCCGTCGCCCGCGGGCTTCGCGGGCTCCCATGTCCCGAGCACCGCGTCGGCCACGAGCGCCGACAGCCGCGCGATCCGTCCGGTCGCCTTGACCGCGGCCATCGAGGATTCCATCACTTCCGCGATCTTGTCCGCCTGCGCCTTGGTCAGGTCGTCGTCGATGAAGCGCGACAGCTGTTCGAACGTCGGCCCGCCTGCCTCCGGCTCATACACCGATTTCCCCTGGAGCAGCCGCTTCAGCACGACCTCCCTCGCCGCCGCGAGCCTCTTTCCCGCGGTTCCCGGGGCCCAGCCGATCGCCGTGTCCATTTCCGCCGGCGACACCGCCAGACCTTCACGCGCCGCCACCGCCCACGCGGTCAGCTCCTCCGCCGTCTTTCCCGTCGCCCGGGCCAGCGCGAATTTTTCCAGCAACTTCGCCCGGTCCGCGCCCCCGCGCGAGCGCCTTCCCGCTTCAGCGCGGGCCAGCGCCCACAGGACGTCGCGCGCCGGCTTGTCGGCAAGGGCGGCGATTGCGGCGACTTCTTCGGTCGCGAGGAAACGGGAGCCGAGGAGCACGAGTTTGAGCATCCCGGAGTCGAGCGGCGGGACGTCGTCGAGGACGCCCGAGACGTTGAGCGCCTCTTCGCCTGCGGCGGGCGCCGAAGAGCAGCGCGTTTTCAACGGGGCGGAGCGTCTTGACGCGCGGAAGCACGCCGCCCGCGTCCCAGGCCTTGACGGCTTCCGCGAGGAACGGCCGGCGCAGGCCCTCGGGTCCGCCGAACAGCACGGGCGCCTCGTGCATGAGGGACATCGATCGCTGAAGGACGGCTTCGCGGTCGCCCTGGGCCCAGAGGTCGTCGAGGAGAGGCATAGACCCGTGATTATAGGGGCGCGGACGCGAATCGCCACGAATGGGGAATTGCGGCCAGCTCCAGCGGGATCCGCGGCCTCTTCCCATCCGGCGCCGGCCCGTCTAACCTCGCGGTCCGGGATCCGCGCAGTTTCCGCGCGCGTACCTCGATTGCGAATGAACAAGGAACTTCATTACCGCTGGGAATGGGACTTCAAGTCCCCGGCGGAAGCGATGTGGCCGTTCGTGGCGGACACGAACCGCTTCAATTCGGACGCGGGGATCCCCGGCGTCAGGCGCTCCGAAATAAAAACACCGGGCACCGAGCGGCTGACGATGAACGTCGCCGGCATGACGATGGAGTGGGACGAGGCGCCGTTCGAGTGGACCGCGCCGCGCCGCTTCGGCGTCGTCCGCAACTACCACGCCGGCCCCGTGGAGAAAATCCGGGTCTCCGCAGACCTCGAGCCGAATCCCGGCGGCGGTTGCCATCTCGTCTACCAGATCTGGATGACCCCGCGCGGGCTGCTCGGGAAACTGGTCTTCCCGATCCAGATGAAATGGAAGAGCTACCCCGCGTTCAACGCGGTTTTCCGCAAGTACGACGCGATCGCGCAGGCGGGGAGGGAAGAGGTGATTGCGGCGGCCTCGGTCACACTCGCGCCGGGCGCGGAGGCGCGGCTGGCGCAGATAGGCAGGGCGCTTCGCGACGCCGCGCTCGACGCGGAGCTCGTGGATCTCCTGCTCGATCTCGTGCGCCGGGGGGACGACCTGTCGCTGATGCGTCTGCGGCCGTACGCGCTGGCCGATCGCTGGCGGGTGTCGCGACGCCGGGTTCTCGACATCTGCCTCCACGCGGTGCGGGCGGGGCTTCTTGTGTTCCGCTGGGACATGCTCTGTCCGTCTTGCCGGGGCGCGAAAGGCGTGGCTGAGACGCTGTCGGGCGTGAAGAAACAGATTCACTGCGACTCGTGCAACATCGACTTCGAAGTGAATTTCGAGCGGTCCGTCGAGCTGACGTTCCGCCCGAACTCGTCGATCCGGAAAATCGATCTCGTCGAATTCTGCGTCGGCGGTCCCCGCATCACGCCGCACATCGTCGCGCAGCAGATCCTCGCGCCCGGCGAATCGCGCGCCGTCGAGCTGGCCCTGGAGCCCGGTGCCTATCGCGTCCGTGCACGGTCCGAGCGCGGCGGCCAGCACGTGCGCGTCGGGGCGGACGGCGCCGGCGAAGCGGCGTTCGCCG